>CAYMWV010000075.1:0-11753 GCA_964394395.1 uncultured Sediminispirochaeta sp. | reverse complement strand
ATAGAACCACTTCTTGAGAAAGCACTCCATACCACCTGGCTCTACGCAGACCGGTACCCGAAGCCGGTGGATATCCATTTCGCCGCAACCGGGGAAAAGCCTGCCCTCCGGGGAGCAGCTGCACTTATCGCCCGGAGGGTCTTTCTTTAAGCCGTATCTCCTAAAGCGGCCCGTTTCAGGACAACCCGAATTGTATAGGTGCATTACAGAAGCTTAGTTGTGAGCACTTGAAAAGAGGCTCAGGATTGTAACGGTAAGCAAAATCAAACACATACCGATGATCTGAAGAAGCATCAAGCTTTCATTTAGGAGAACAACACCGAAGAGCGCTGCAGTGACCGGCTCAACCATTGCAACAATCGATGCCACCGAAGGCGTAGTGTGTTTAAGGCCTACAATATAGAGGATAAATGAGAATCCGGCACCAAGAAAACCCAGCAGCAGAAAAAGGGGCCAGCTTGGGGTACCCAGTACTGCAAGGGTCTGATTGGTATCAGCCATTACGATAAGTAGAGAAACAAGGGTCGCAAAGGCTACCACAAGAATTGCCTGCGGACTGCCGTGGGGCGCTGCATATTTGAAGCCAAAAATAAAGAGTGCATAGGAGAGACCGGAAAGCAGCCCTGCGCCAACACCGATAAGGGTTGCCTCAGCCCTCCCAATCTCATAAATTCGTGTAAGCAATACGATGCCAAACATTACAATGGTAATAGCAGCCATCTTAAACAGAGTAGGTCTTTCAAGCTTGCATACAAAGGATATAAGATATACGAACACTGGTGCGCAGTACATAAGGGTAGCCGCAACTGCCACACTCGATTCGTCGATGCTCACGAAATAGAATGTGAAGTTGCCAGCCACACCGAGACCAGCTATCACTGACCAGAACCATAGACGCCTGCTGCGCAATCCACTGCCCTGGGGTCGTAACATCAGCCAGAGGAGAACAAACAAGAATCCTATCGCACCCCGGTAGAACGAAACCACTGTTGCGTCCCAACCGGTATCTATAAGGATCCCACCAATTGCACCCGATATCCCCCAGCATAATGCCGCCAGGCCCACGAAGGCTGTATTCATACCCACCATCCCCCTCTCTCTTTTTGCAATAAGAAGAAGTCTTTGTCAATTGAGGCTTGGATTTCACCGACATTTCAGGTATTTTGTTACAGCTGATGGATATTCAGGATCACTTTGATCCATTCTTATACGAGCAGGAGTAGAGAGCATTATGGAACATAAGCAAGAAAGCGAATTCGAGAGACTTTTAGAAGAGAATCTGTCCGAAAAGAGAACCCTGGAACCCGGACAGTTGATAGAAGCTGAAATTGTGTCTATTTCAGGCGATTGTATTTTCCTGCAGTTGGACGGTAAAAGTGAAGGTCAGCTTGATGCTGCTGAAGTGGTCGATAAAAACGGAGAAATGACCGTAAAAGAGGGCGACACGATAAAAGCCTTCTTTTTATCCGCTAAAAACGGAATCATGCAATTTACCACCAGGATCAGTGGTGACAAAGCTGAGAATACCGTCTTGAAAAGCGCCTTTGAAAACGGAATCCCCATTGAAGGAATAGTTGAGAAGGAGATCAAAGGCGGTTTCGAAGTAAAAATCGGTGACACCCGGGCTTTTTGTCCTTTTTCTCAAATGGGGATGCGAAGGGTGGAAAATCCCGGCGAGTTTGTGGGGAAGCATCTTACCTTCAAGATCTTAGAATATGGTGAAAGGGGCCGTAACATCCTTGTTTCCAACAGAGTTATTCTGGAAGAAGAGCATCAGAAAAAAGTCGATCTTCTGAAAGAATCACTGAAGGAGAATATGACAATTACAGGCACCGTCAAGTCCCTTCAGAGCTTCGGTGCTTTTATTGACATCGGCGGGGGTCAAGCCTTACTTCCGATTTCAGAAATCAGCAGGGATCGGGTAGAGGATATTAATAAGGTGTTGACCCCCGGGCAGGAGATTGAAGCTGCTATTCTTAAGCTGGACTGGAAAAATGAAAAAATCTCCGTGAGTATGAAGAAGCTGCTGCCCGACCCCTGGGATGAAGCCGAGTCAAGATACCCGAAGGGGTCAACCCATAAAGGAACCGTTGTCCGGTTGATGAATTTTGGAGCCTTTGTAAACCTGGAACCAGGACTGGACGGACTGGTGCACATCTCTGAGCTCAAAGAAGACGAAAGGATCGACCATCCCCGGCAAGTGCTAAAGGAAGGCCAGACTCTGGAAGTGGAAATAGGTGATGTGGATGTTCAAAAGAAAAGGATGTCCCTTAAACCGGCCGGTAAATCTCAGCTGGATGAATCGCTCAATAAGTATATGGAGATGGAGAGCGAAGCAGATACCTACAACCCCTTCAGTGCCCTGTTGAAAGATAACAAGAAAAGCTGATTGATTAGACGGTTCCCCGCTCCAGTTCCAGCAGGTATCGCTTTCGGGGGAGTCCCCCGCCAGCATGGGTCCAAGAGGTGTGGAAATCCGGGTAACCATGATCACCTGTCGTGCGCCCCTGTTTTATGTTACCTCTCATTCTCCCCCTGCTCTATCTATCTTCATGGGGGGGATAGGTGCAAAAAGAATCCTCCCTGATCACTCCACCCGATATTTCCAACGGAACGCTTTTGGGGTAAGCCCGGAAGCCTTGCGAAACACATAGTAGAAATTGGAAGGATTGTTATATCCTGTCTTTTCTAAAATGGTCTGGATCGAGAGCTCGGTTGTTTTCAGCAACTCCTTCGCTTTCTCTATCCGATAGTCATTTATATATTTGGGAAGAGAATGGCCGGTCTGTACGTTAAATATTCTTCCAACATAAGGAGCCGACAAACCTAACTCTTCCGAGATCACTATGGATGAGAGATTGTAATCGTTAAAACGTTGTTTAATGATTCGCTGAATGGCAAGAACAATCTGTTCTTTTCGGGTGTCGGTGGTATTATTTAGACTTTTTTCAATCGAAAAGATAATGGAGGTAAAGTACTCTTTCAGCTCAGCCATGTTGGCGCAATTGGCCGCATCCTGCAGAACCGTCGAGAAAGTGACCGGAAATTGTGTGACAGAGGGTTGTTCAATCCGTTCTATACCTTTGTAAATAGTTGAAAAGAGTATAGTGTACACGGTATGAATAGTCCGATAGGTTCCTCCTTTTGCCCTGTCCAGAATACCCATACAAATTTCAACAGCTCTCTCATATTGGGCGTTCAGAATTGAAGAAATTATTTCTTCCTCCTCTTTTTTATCCACCTCGAGAGAGATGTACTTTCTCTCATTCATTTCCGCAAGATCAATAACAGAGCCTGCTCCAAAAATGAACCTGTTTCCCATAGCATCTTCAAGTAAGGAAATAGTCGAAGCAGCTTGAGAAATCGTCAGAGGGGACGGATTAAACACTACAGAGAAAGAGCTATCCAGTTCTCTTGCTAATACCTTGATTACCTCCTCGCTTTTAGCTCTCAATTCCAGAGGACTAATGTTCTGCTCTGTCGGAGGATTGATGAGCGAAAAAAGAACCCCTCCCTTGAATGAAAATGTTTCACAGGGGTAATCTTTATCAATAATTGACTGAATGAGTTCAATTTCAGCTTTCAATGATAATTTACTCTTCGAACCGATTATGCTTTCGTTACCAAAGGTATCTGGATCCGGAGATAATAACAGGGTATAGACCGGCCTCTTGAGATCTATAGCGAACTGAAGTCCCTCAATGGTACGGAAAAGGGATTCCGCTGCTGTATGGTTCGGCTCTAGAAGAAAAGAATGGAGTAGTTCTTTATTAATTACCGTGCTTGTCTCCTCGTCCTTCCTTTCCAGCTCTTCTGTATAAAAGGCGGCTTCACGAATTGGCGCAAAAATACGCCTTGAGATCAGAAAGGAAACAAGAATTGTTACGAGTACAAAGAGGGATGTCACAAGAAGCGTTACATTTCGGATAGTTAAAACGGGACGTATGATATCTTTGTAGGGTGTTTTTCTGATAAAAATCCATCCCAGGTCGCTGCGGTAATAGTAGGTGACAAGATCCCTTTCCTCATTTTCTTTGCTGAGGAAAAAGCCTTCTTGAGATCCCTCTTCTTGTTCTCCCTCATTTATTACCCGGCGAATCCTCTCCGTATATCCCTTTGAGGATAACTCCTGCCATGCCTCACTATTCCGACCCATGATGATGTCTCCTTCATCATTCATCACCACTGTTTCCTGATAATCGGTTATTGATGATGCCTCTATCTGTTTTTGCAGCCAGGTTTCGGAGATATTTATCACTATGGTACTCACCGGTAATTCTGCCCTTTTCCCCAGTGCATGAAAGAGAAAGGTAAACACCCCTTCTCCGGAGATATCACGGGTAACAGGTCTGCCGGAATTGACTACCCCTTTGTCTCTCATCAAATTTATGATATCCCTGTCAAAAAACGATCCAATAGATTGCACTAATTGGATCTTTGCTTCGGTGACGATATAAAATTGCTCTTGTTTTTCATTATAGAGATAAATAGAGTGCAGATCCGGGATCACCAGAGAGTAGCTCTTTAACTGCTGAAGAGATATGAGCTCATCAAGCTGTTCAATTTCTTCATAATAGAGGAGCTTCTTCAATTGGAAATCGTTATGCACCTGTTGGGCCAAAACCTGGGAACGCTCTATCAGAAGTTCCGTAGTACGTCCCGCCTTCCTCAGGTTATGCACTTCGGAAAGGTAGATAAAAGAAACCAGCTGTCTGTTGATATAGAAGATAAAGAAGCCGCTCACCACCAGAATAAGCACAAGAAAACTTAATGCAATAGGGATGAAGAGGGTATGAAACTTCCTGTAAATTTTCATGACCCTCATCATAGCTCCCCTGGTGGTGGCAGTCAATCAAAGAAATCACTATCTACATCAGGGCAGATAAGCCCCTGCTTTTCGTAATTTCTCTCTTAATACCCCAGTATCCACCCCATGCACATCTATCTGCTTCATGGAATGGGCCAGAGATGCAGCGATTCCGGCTGCTTCGCCCACTGCCAGACAAACCGGCATCACCCGGGTGCTTGCCTGTACGACTCTATCCGTTGAAATAGAACGGCCGGCTGTCAACAGATTTGTTTTCCCCCGTGGAGTAAGACAACGATAGGGTATCCCGTGAGATTCCCCTTTCCCATACCGTTTGAACCGGTCCATTGGGCTCATTTTTCCCTGCTGGTCGGCAATAATCTCATCCTTGGCGGTATGAATATCTATCGGATAATTGTTTCGGCAGACTTCATCAGGAAAACTTCTCCGGGCAAGCCAATCATCAATGCTTAGTATGTAGTCCCCCATAATCCTCCGGCTCTCCCGTATACCCATTAAAGCTCCGGTAGCGCTTAAGAAGGAGTTGGAGAATGCCCGGGGGTAATACTCCGCCAGTGCCCGGTGATATTCTTCGGCAATCTTCCTTCCGGCAATCAAGGCATTGGAAACTGAAAAAGGATCGGTAGAATCAACATCCCATAGATGTCCGGCGTTAAACCCGACTGTTCCAGGTCCGACAAAATTGTTGCAGCAGTGACGGTCTTTGATAAGAGGGAATTTTCCGTTTTTTAGAATATGGGCAATGTGACTCTCATCTCCTTCCCTGCTTACCTGACCATGATACGCATAGGCATAGCTGTCTACGTTGGAAAGGGTAAAGCAGTGACTTGCCGGTTGGGTTTCTCCGTTGGCCGGATCCCCCTTCTCAAAGGGTGCACCGGCCCAGGCACTCAGATCACCATCTCCGGTACAATCGATATACACACCGGCACAATAGGCACTAAGCCCCGATTTATTCGAGACAATGATAGAGCTTATCTGTTCATTCTCCAGCTTCACTCCGCAAAGCATGGAGTTAAATAAAACAGTTACTCCTGCATCCAGAACGAGGAGATCATAGATCCGCTTCAACAGCTCAGGATTTATTGCAACCCATTCAAGCATATCTTCCGGAACATGCGCTATATCCTTTCGGGCAAGGTGAAACACCTTTCCTGCTATACCCTGATAAAGAATTCTCTCCCCATCTGAGACAGGGGTCCAGGAGGGAACCAGGCCCGAGGTCCCCATTCCACCTAATGCTCCGGTAGATTCGATGAGTAAAACCCTGGAACCCTCGCGGGCAGCAGCCGTAGCAGCAGCACAACCGGATGGACCACCTCCGCAGACAATCACTTCATAGTCTCTATTAATTTCCTCCGAAGAGATAGCAATATCATATTTCATTTCTTCTGCTCCCTGGAAAACTTTACTTCGACAAGATGTTCATCATTATCATCAAAAAGAGGAAGAAGATTCCCCTCAAGAAGCTGACCATCTATAAACAACTCGGATGAGGCTGCTTCCCGGTTTCCCGGATTGGAATAGCATATTCTATAGTTAGTCCCGCGAAACACTCGCCTCACCTCACCATCTTCCCAGGAGGAAGGGAAACAGGGAAGAATAGAAAGTCCCTCATAACCCCTCCGTATACCGAAAATACCTTCAAAAAGCGCAATCATTGCCCAGGCCGACGTACCGGTTGTCCATGATTGGTAAGATTTGCCGTAATATTTAGGATGGGTTGCATAACAATTAGTAAACACATAGGGCTCGGCCCCGGATCGTTCCGAAGGATTATCCGGGCTTGCCGGGATGATATGAGCCAGAGCCCGTACACTCTTATCGGCCCGTTGATGAAAGCAGTCCATATAGGCTTTGAAGGCGGTGGCATGGCAATAGACCCCTCCATTTTCAAACAATCCAGGCAGCATACCGCTCATTCGCCCTAGAAGAGGAGAGAACTCGCTATTCGGAGGATCGCTTATGGGAAAGCCGAAGGGATGCTCCATTCCGTCAATAGCTTTTAGTACTGATGTGAGTCGCGTTTCATCCGGAATCCCGGCCAGGACCGTCCAAACCTGGGCATTGAGATAGATGGAACTCCCCTGCCCCGATGCGGAACCAATATCTCCGTTTTTTGAAAGGGCTCGAAGATACCACTTACCATCCCAGCCGTGGGTGTTTATACTCTCCTTCAATACTTCATATTCTACGGAATAAAATGAAGATTTTGTATCGTGCCCCAGTACTTTATAAAGAAGAGAAAGCTCTGCAAAGGCTATACATGCCTGGGCAGAGACCATTACTGACTCGGCATTTTCATCATTCATAATATTCAAGGCATCATTCCAGTCGGCAAACTTAATTTTTAGCAGTTTGTGGGGCCCCCGATCCTTTAAAAGAGGCCGGGCTGCTGCTTCCAGATGTTCAAGGATGGTACCTTCTCCACCATCCTGATAGGGAAGCATTTTGTTCAGGTACTCCAGATCCCCGGTCTCCTTAATCAATTGACAGGTCGCCCATATAATCCAGAAGGGCTGATCCGAATAGGGAATATCGTCATAGGGGTACCAGGTAAGCAAAGCCGTTCCATCGGTAAATTGGTGAGAGAGGGCAGCTTCAATCTGCTTTTGAGCCATATCCGGGAGATAATTCAGGAGCCCGACTGCAATCTGCAGGTTATCCCTTACCCCCTTTTTTCCCACAGCACAAAACTCAACCTGCTTTTGTACCCAGGAGTTCATAATTCGGTTTATTCTACTATCCGGAGTGCTTACCACAAGTCGGGAATATCGGTTTTGGTAGAACGCTATTGCTTCATTATGCGTATCTCTCAGATAGCCCTCCCCGGAACAGGCTTGAACAAGCTGCCGGGACTCTTCGAGGTCTGTGGAAAGTCCGATTATCAGGTGGATGCTTTTTGATTCTCCGGGCAACAGTTGCAAAGTGTGTTGCAATACTCCCCCAAGCATGAAGAGACTTGTTTCAGATTCCCGACAATCCTCGCCGGAATGGAGTACTTCCGGTTGCTGATAGAGTCCGGAAAGACTTGCATCTGGTCTGGTAATTACAGAACCGGTGCCTAAAAAGGCATGAAGATCCCCATCATATGAGTGCACCTTCTGAGGAGAAGCAATAAAGCCGTTATAACGATTATGGGGAGCAAAGGGATGTTTTGTAGAACAGTATACTCCATTAAGTGCAGAATCAAAAAAGGTTTCCCCTGTCCGATATACCTCATAGTATCGGGGATAGGAAAATCCCTCCAGCTCGAAACTGATCAGGGAGAAGAGAGAAAGCTGCCGTGTATCCGAACCTTCGTTGCTGATAGTGATTTCCCAGTTTTCCTGAAACCCCTCTGTGGGAACAAAGACCCTGCATCTGCTGACCAGCTCATCTTTTCGGGAACGGATTACTGTTTCTCCGATGCTGTGGACACATTCAAAATAGTCCAGGTCCTGGTTGACAGGAAATCCACCGGGGGACCAAATCCGTTTGCTCTCCTCATCCCTCAAGTAGAAATATCTTGCCGAATCGCAGTTCAGCCGGCACATCTCTCCCTTACCGGTGAGGTAAAAGGAAGTACCATGGCCACCCTGGGAAATCTGTGCGCAGTAGCCATCTCTGCTCCAGAGATAATTATACCAATGGCGCGGAGGTTTTTCCGAAGTGATGGTCCAGCTGTTACTTACTTCATCGTATCTATGTATTGTATTGGTCATTATGTTGTCCCGGCTCTGTATAAATGACCCCGACGGAGATTATCCGCCGGGGTATTCTGCCATTTCTTACTTGCTATTTAGCCTTAAGGTATTCGTTCCACTGTTTGTTAAGCTCGGCTTTTACCTTTTCCAGGCCCGCTTTCTTCAGTGCTTCCTCATACTCATCAATCTTTTCGAGTTCGAGAACACCCCACTGCAGAGCAAGCTCATAGGAGGACTGCACATTGGAAAGAGCCGCCATTTCAGCTGCTACCGGGGTCGGGTCGAAGGCAAAATCTACAGACGTATTAAAGATGGAGTCTTCAACCCATTTGGACCACCACTCTTTGATGAAAGACATGGTCCTCGGGTTTTTCATAATTCCACCAAGATGAAATTTTTCTTCCCTCCATCCCCACGGACATGGAGCATCCCAGGCAAAGCCGGTATTTGAGGCATCGACCCCATCGGGCATAACCATATTCCCGTCGTCATCCAGCTCCCAGTGCTCTCCCCTGATTCCATTGGTAAGCAGCATGTAGTATTCAAAATCGTTGTGCACCAGATCAAGAAACATAAGGGCACGTTCGGGATTCTTCGCATTGTCATTTATAGCCATACCGTTTCCGATGAGCGCACGGGTTTTATTTACCGGAGATCGGTGTTCAAAGTTGAACCAGTCCAGTTCCCATTCGGGGTGGCTGGTCAGGATCTGGATCGAATCGTCATTCGCATTGGGGGCATTCAAGATAGCCGATGCACTGGTACCACTCTTAAGGTTATCCCTGGCGGACATTTGACTGGAAAGAATGTTTTTTGGCCAGAATCCCATTTCATAAAACTCACGAGTTTTTTCATAGAATACCTCACCGTGTCGTTCCAGTGGAAAAAACCACTTCTCTTCATCCAGGTAGCGGTGGAACATCATATTCACCGAATCATCCCAGGGATAGGGACGTACCCCTTCTATGGCATTGATGAAGTGTCGGATATTATTACCAGGTCCCTGAGCTCCTGCATTCAAGGGGATCATACCCTTCTCATTTTCCTTAATTGCGTTAAAATAAGCTTCCATATCATCGACATTTTCAATTTTTCCGATTCCATATTTTTTAGCCAGGTCCAATCGGTAGAGTAAGCCATGAGTCTCAAACTCCAGGGCATTCATGGGAACCATATAGATGTTTCCATCTACTTTGGTCTGTTCCCACCCATCCTTGGGAACATTGTTCCACGTCTCCGGAGCATACTTCGGGAGCAGCTCATTAAGCTCCAGGTAGGCACCCTGCCGGGCAAACTCCTGATACTTTGTCCACTGAGCTGCAAAGATCAAATCAAACTTTTCCCCTGCGGTCAGCAACAGATTATACTTCGTGTCCCATCCGGACCAGGTGGTAAAATTCACCTTAAGAGTTGCATTTATGTCCTCTTTAAGCTTTTCATTGAGAACTACAAGCATCTTCTCGTAATCCGGCTGAGGATCTCCCAGAAGGTACATCTCCAGGACAACGGGTTTTAGCTCCCCCGTTTCCCCTTCACTTTCACCAGCCTGCTCTTTTTGCCCTGCACCGAACACGGTAAACAGGGAAAGACTGGTCAGTAACATCAGCAGTAGTAATTTCTTCATCTATCCACTCCTTAAAAAAATATATGATCCGGCAACGCCGGTTTCATCCTTTCACAGCCCCCACGGTGAGACCTTTGATAAAGTACTTTTGTAAAAGAGGGAACAGGAATACCATTGGTCCAATGGAAATCATTGCAATCGCCAGCTTCAATGACTGTGTCGGCATATCCGGCATAGGAATGCCTGACCCGGCAACCGTTCGCGAAAGTGCAGCGAAGCGATTAATGGTGTTGTAAAGCAGATAGGGCAAGGTAAACATATCAGGGTCTTCAATGAAAAGCCTCGCCTGTGCCCAGTCGTTCCAATAATGCAGACTGATAAATAAACCGATCGTTACCAGCCCCGGGATGGAAAGGGGCATAACAATACGGGAATAGATGGTAAAATGGTTAGCTCCATCCATATAAGCGGATTCGATGATTTCTCCCGGAATCGACTTGATGAAATTCCGAAGCAGAAGGATGTTCCATGCGGTTAGAAAGGTGGGCATAATAATTGCCAGATAATTATCCTTTAAGCTGAGAAAGTTTACCATCCAGATATATAAGGGTACCATCCCCCCGGTGAAAATGCTGGTAAAGTAGATCATGATCGCACACTGATTTCGATATCTGAACTCTTTCCTTGAAAGAACGTAGGCAGTCATGGAGCTGATCAGCAGACTCCCGGCGGTTCCAAACAGGGTAACTCCGATCGAAACGATATAGGCTCTCCCTATTGTATCCGGAGAACTGAGAATAATGGTATAGGCGTCAAAGCTTACATTTTTTGGCCAGATTCGATATCCATATTCATATATATCCTGCTCCGGAGTTAACGAGCCGGACAAAACCAGGATAAAGGGCAGCAGACATGCCAGAGCCAGAATGATAAGGAAGGTATAACCGACAATATGAAATGATAAAACATCTGAATAAATTTTCTTCATCTTGAGACTCCTCGACTAAAAAAGTGCATAATCGGGCTGAACCCTGCGGATGATCCAGTTCACCGACAGGATGATAAGCAGCCCCAACGAAGACTGATATAAACCGGCAGCGGAACCCATTCCGATATCGAAATTATGAACCAGGGAGCGAAACACATAGGTATCGATAACATCAGTAATCTGAAAAAGCTGGCTGTTATTTCCAATAATGTTATAGAATAGGTCAAATTGACCCCGCATAATTTTCCCAAGCTGCAGCAGCAGGATGATGATAAATGTTGGAAGCAGATGAGGAAGGGTAATGTATCGAGCCTGCTTCCAAATAGTGGCACCTTCGATCTGAGCCGCTTCATACTCTTGCTTGTCAATTGAGACAATTACCGCAAGATAGATAATGCTGCTATAGCCCACCCATTTCCACATATTAAAAAAGGTAAGGACCGCCGGCCAGAGCACAGGTTTTGAATAGGCGTTTAGCGGCTCCATGTCAATTCCTCTCAGGAAGGTATTCAGGGAGCCAAATTCATAATTAAGAATGTTGTAGACAAACACACCCAAAACGACAAACGATATGAAATAGGGAAGAAAAAGTACCGAATGGATCGCTTTTGTAGCTTTTTTCCCTTTCAGACCGTTCATAAATAGTGCTACACATATTGCAGTCACATGGGTTGTAATGATAAAGGC
>CAYMWV010000074.1:11053-15468 GCA_964394395.1 uncultured Sediminispirochaeta sp. | reverse complement strand
CTGGGTCTGGGTCTGAGCCTGAACCAGGACCGGGGCCAGGACTGGGACCAGGGCCTGCAAAGGAGTAGCGGAACGGGAGGAGCAAGGGAGAAGAGAAGCGATTTTTTTTGGGTAAGTATTGATAATGATTATCATGAGTAAATTAATAAGAAACCCCTGAATGGGGGAAGGAGGCTATTATGCCAAGAGGAAACAGAAGAGGACCATTAGGAGAAGGAGCCATGACTGGAAGAGGCATGGGGTATTGTTCGGGCAATGACGCCCCGGGGGCTCTCTATGGAAGAGCTTATGGCACCGGAATGGGGCCGGGACCGGGTATGGGCAGAAGACGGGGAGCCGGAAGAGGTTTCGCTGGCGGCTTTGAGCCCGGATTTGCCTGGGGTCGAGGACCTGGCGCAGCAGCCGGTGGATACGGCTTTGGGCCCGGATACGGCCGGGGTGGAGGATATGGTGCAGCAGCCGGAGGATCCGGCCGGGGCTACGGAGCATCTTATACCGGAGCCTATGATCCCGGTTTCGCCTGGGCTCCCCCCACTGCTGAAGAGGAGGATGCCTTTCTGGCGGGCCGGGAGGCTGCCCTGCAGGAGGAACTGGACCGGGTCCGGAAGAGCCGGGAGGCGGTTCGGGAAACAAGTAAAGAAGCGGCCGCCAGAGAATCGTCAGGCAAAGACGCAACGGAGGAAGAGGTATGAAAATTGCTGTAGCAGTTGAAAATGGAGAGGTGTCGGCCCATTTTGGTCATTGTGATCACTTTCTTGTTGCCGATATCAAAGATGGTAAGGTAAATTCCACAGATGCGGTTGCTAACCCCGGGCACACCCCGGGGGCACTTCCTCCCTTTGTGGCTGGTCTGGGGGCTTCGGTGATTATTGCCGG
Organism: uncultured Sediminispirochaeta sp.; assembly: GCA_964394395.1. Classification (GTDB taxonomy): domain Bacteria; phylum Spirochaetota; class Spirochaetia; order DSM-16054; family Sediminispirochaetaceae; genus Sediminispirochaeta. Next base: position 14,592 of record CAYMWV010000074.1, on the reverse strand, counting down.
AGGTATGGGACAGAAGGCCATCGATCTCTTTAAGGCCAACGGGGTTGATTGTGTAATTGGTGTAAGCGGCAGCGCAGAAGAGGCAATTCGAGCCTTTACTGATGGAACGCTTGAAGGGGGCGAAAGCGCCTGTACCGAGGATCATCACCATTAAGTTCAGAGACAAATGATATATAAGACAAGGAGATAAGGAGATAAGGATATGAAAGTTTGTATAACCGCCGCCGGTACCTCAATCGATTCGGCCCAGGATCCCAGGTTCGGCAGGTGTGAATCCTTCTACATCTACGATAGTGAAGAAGAAAGCGGGACCTTTGTTGATAATCCCTTCAAGGGCGCAGTGGGCGGTGCGGGAGTACGGGCCGCAGAGCTGGTAATAAGCGAGGGTGTGACGGAGCTGGTCTCCGGCCACTTCGGGCCCAACGCCTGGGAGGTGCTGGAGGAGGCAAAGGTGAAGTGCTACTCCGCCAAGGCAAACACGGTCACTGAAGCCTTGGAGGCGTGGAAAGCTGGCAGCCTCAAGGTGGAGAGCGCTCCGGGGGCAGCGGGAACCCATAAGCCCGGAGGCGGCGGCCAAGGCCAAGGCCAAGGCCAAGGCCAAGGCCGGGGTCGGGGCCGGAGCTGATGGTAGTTGCTATAGCCAGCGGTAAGGGTGGTACGGGAAAAACCACCCTTGCCACCGCCCTCTCCCTGGTCCATAAGGGGGATCTTACCCTCCTGGATGCGGATGTGGAGGAGCCCAATTGCCGGTTCTTTCTGGACCTTCCGGAAGGGGAGGCTGAAAAAAGTGAGATGCCCTTTACGGTTCCTGTTCCACGCATTGATGAAGAAGCTTGTACTGGCTGCGGGAAATGCAGTAGTTTCTGCAACTATGGAGCTCTTGTCAGGGTGGGTAAACGGGTCCTTCTCTTTCCCAACCTCTGTCACAGCTGTGGCGGTTGCACCCTGGTGTGCCCGGAAAATGCGATTACCGAGGAGCCCAACCATATTGGCGCTATCATGGAGGCCGATTTCAGCGGTGAGGAGGGAGCGGGCCACCTCCATCGCCTTGGGCTCTTGGATGTGGGGGTTGCTACTGCGCCGCCCCTGATCCGGGAGGTGAAAACGGTGATTTCGGAAAGGGAAGCAGGCGGCAAGGATCATCTCTACCTGATCGATTCCCCCCCGGGAGCAAGCTGCCCCATGACCGCCGCTGTTAAAGGAGCCGATCTGGTTATCCTGGTAACAGAAAACACTCCCTTCGGGGCTCACGACCTTGAGAAGGCCGCCGGGGCGCTGGCGGAGATGGATATCCCTGCGGTGGTGGTGATTAACCGGGCAGATCTGGGGGGAGGCAGGGCGGAAGAGCTTTGTGATCGTCTCGGCCTTCCGGTTATAGCCAGAATCCCCTTTCTGCGGGATGCCGCCGAGGCGTACGCCCGGGGGGAGCATCCGGTTTTAACTGTTCCCCGGTTCAGGGATGTGGTGCTGGATATTGATCGGCAGCTGCCGGGACTTGCAGCAAGCCTCCCTGGTCAGGATAGTTTGAAACCACAGGAGGGGGCAGCATCGGCAACTGCATCATCGGCCCGGCAGAGCGGTGAGATCTCCCAAAGCACGGCAAGCCCGCAAGCTGGCACGAAAGCCCAGGAAAACCAGAAAGACCAGAAGGCGCAGAAAGCCGGGAAAGCCGGGAAAGCCGGGAAAGCCCGACGGATTGCAGTGATCAGCGGCAAGGGTGGAACGGGGAAGACCTTCTTCACCTCCGCCATGGCGTATGTCATCCAGGGAAGGGCGGTCTTTGCCGATTGTGATGTGGATGCGGCGAATATGGCCCTCGCCCTGGGGGGAGGTGAGCAGATCCGGGAGCGGGAGGGGTTTTCCGGGGGCTTTGTCGCCCGGGTTGACCGGGAGCTCTGCTCCGGCTGCGGTTGGTGCGAAGCCCGGTGCAGATTTGATGCAATACACATGGACTCGGCAAGAATTGCCCAGGTCGATCCCATATCTTGCGAGGGGTGTGGCCTCTGCGGTCATGTATGTCCCCGGAACGCCATCTCCTTTCACGAGGAAGAGGCGGGGGAGTGGATGGTAAGTGATACCGGGGCAGGAACCCTGGTCCATGCAGAGCTTCTGCCCGGGGGGGAGAATTCGGGAAAGCTGGTTCATAAGGTGAGGGAGATCGCCGACAGGGAGGCTGAGCTGGGGGGAGCGGACATTGTCCTGATTGATGGACCTCCGGGGACGGGTTGCCCGGTGCTCGCTGCTGCCGGTGACACCGAAGCGATCGTTATTGTTTCCGAGCCCACCCCTTCGGGGCTCCACGATCTTCTGCGGGCTGCCGAAACTGCCAGGTCGTTCAAGATACCGGTGGGGGTGATCATCAACAAGAGTGACCTCAATCCACAGATGGCTGCAAAGGCGAAGGCTCTCTGTAAGGAGAGGGGCTTCCGCTGGATCGGATCCTTCCCTTGGGACTCAGGGGCAGCCGAGGCATCGGCCCGGTTGGTGGATCCCTTTTCCCTTCTCAGTGAGGAAAGGGGTGATACACTGCGCCTCCTCATCGAGGGGGTACTCGATATGACTGGTCTTGATGTGGTATCATCAGCGGGCTGATACCTATACAAAATCTGGTGATGGGAAGCGGTTTTCCATAATTTTCGCATCACCTGCAAGGAGATAAGAGATGGCATTCCCTCAAACAGAGGAAGAGAAAGCACAGGAAGAACGATTACAAAAACGGATGGCGGGAATAAAACAGAAGGTGCTGGTCATGAGCGGCAAGGGCGGCGTTGGAAAGAGTTCGGTGGCAGTTAATCTGGCCCTGGAGATGGCCGCCAGAGGCAAAAAGGTGGGGATCCTCGATACGGATCTGCATGGCCCGAATGTACCGAAGATGCTGGGAATTGATGAAGCGAAGCTGATTGCCTACGATGAGGGGATAGAGCCCTTCGCGGTAAACAAGAACCTGGTAGCGGTGAGCCTCGCCATGGCGGGCCACGAGGTGGATGCTCCGGTAATCTGGCGGGGGCCCATAAAGATCGGAGTAATCAAGCAGTTTCTATCCGATGTGGAGTGGGGAGAGCTGGATCTATTGGTGATAGACACTCCTCCCGGGACGGGGGATGAGCCGCTGACGGTTGCCCAGACCATCCCCGAGCTGGATGGGTCCATTGTGGTGACCACTCCCCAGGCGGTCTCCATCCTGGATAGCCGAAAGAGCGTCAATTTTTCAAAACAGCTGAATATCCCCCTGATCGGGATTATTGAAAACATGAGCGGCTTCATCTGCCCCGAATGCGGAACTGAGCACCCCCTCTTCGGAAGCGGAGGCGGTGAGGCGGCAGCTAAAGAGATGGATGTTCCTTTCCTGGGGACGATTCCTATCGATCCCCTTTTGATGGCTGCGGAGGATGCTGGAAAGCCTTACCTGAATCAGGAAAAGAGCGGACCGGCGGCACAGGCGATCCGCTCCCTGGTTGACCGGGTGGAATCCTTTCTTTCAACCTAGGGCAGATCGCCTACTGGGCTAACCCGGCAGGCTAACCCGGCAGGCTAACCCG
>CAYMWV010000074.1:0-10953 GCA_964394395.1 uncultured Sediminispirochaeta sp. | reverse complement strand
TAGGGCAGATCGCCTACTGGGCTAACCCGGCAGGCTAACCCGGCAGGCTAACCCGCAGAGCGCCCGGGGGGTAAAGCCGCCGGGCCAGCCCATCAGTCTGACCCGCCGGGCGACCCCAATGAGAAGCCCGGGGGAAGGCCTCGCTGGACAGCCCGGTGGTCTATCCCTGCCGGGAAGTCCCGGCGGGCTCACTTGTAGACTGTGATCGAGGGGTGCAGGCAGTGGGCACACTGTACTTCAAAGTAGACTGGACAGGATCGGTACGAGATTTGCCCCCTCTTGCTTGCCTCTTCTGTTTGCCCCCTTCTTCTGCAGCACATAAAGGGGTCTCAGAGGCCGGGAGGCGTCACATAGTAAAGATGAGTAAAAAAGTCATGTTAATTCTTTTCCAGATAATCGTTTAAGTCGTTTGCATTGGCAGGGCTCATTCTCTATACTATACCCTACACTATATGAAAAAGTGGAAGTTTTGATGGTTTTTTTGGGGGGGTAGCTATGCTTAAGAATGTAAAGATTGGGGTAAAAATGATCGGCAGCTTCATTATTGTGGTGATGCTGGTTGTTGCGGTCGGTATTGTGAGTATGATCGGGATCGATCAGTTAGATGGCCATATTGAGGAGATTGGTAATGTCCGCCTCCCCTCGGTGGAGTCGCTTTTGGTAATGGAGAGTGAGATCAAGGATATCCGCGGTTCCCTGAGAACCCTGCTTAGTCCCAGGCTCGTTCAGTCCGACAGGGATCGACAATATAGAAATATTGATACTGCCCGGGAGGTTTACCGTGAAGCCATGGCGGTCTACGAACCCTTACCGCAAACTGCCGAGGAGGCTGTTGTGTGGCAGGAGTCTCTAAAATATATGGATGAGCTTCTTGCTTTGAATAATCAGGTAGCAGCTTTGAGCAGGGAGATTGATGCCACAGATATTCTTAACCCCGACGCATTCGAAGCAAGGATGCTTGGCTTTATCAACGATCACCACCTTCTGATGGAGCAGGTTACCTTTCTCCTGTTGAATGGAACCGAATTCAGCGGCGGGGATGACCCCACCAAGTGCAACTTCGGTAAGTATATCCAGAGTTTTGAAACAGATAATAGTGTGCTGGAAGAGGCGCTGGAGGAGATTACCACCTACCATGACGCTTTCCATTTTAGCGTTCCCCTGATGAAGGAGGCTCTAGCTGCAGGAGATACCGGCGGGGCTGTTGATGTCTTCCAGAACCAGATGGTTCCCAATGCAGAGAAGACCTTTGAGCTCCTGGGAGTGATGCGTGATGAGGCTTCCCGGGTTGTGGGGCTCTACAACAGCATGAACCAGCTTGCCCTGGTTGAGGCAGCGGAAACACAGCGCACCTTTTTCAGCAAGCTTGCTGAGGTTATTCATATCAACGACACTATTTCGGCAGACCGGGTCGATTTGGCAATCAGTGACAGCGCCCGGGTTAACACCATGGCCTTGATCGGAATGGTTGCTGCAGCAGCCCTGGCGCTCATCCTCGGTATCGCTTTAACCCGGGCTATCACCGGACCCATGGAGCAGGGGGTCGATTTTGCAAAGGCTATCAGCCTGGGAGATCTGGGGGTGGAGCTCAAGGTAGAGCAGAAGGATGAGATTGGCCAGCTCGCCGATGCTATGCGGGAGATGCAGCAGGCGCTGCAGATAAAAGCAAGGGTATTGGAACAGATCGCCGAAGGAGATCTCTCTGTCTCGGTTCAAAAAGCCTCGGAGAAGGATGGGCTGGGAGAGTCCATGGTTCGGATGAAAAGCAGCCTGAACGACTTGATTGGACAGGTGAGGTCTGCGGTGGAACAGGTAACCGCCGGGGCGGACCAGGTGAGCCAGGCGAGTCAGAACTTGAGCCAGGGAGCTACCGAACAGGCCAGCAGCCTGGAGGAGGTCTCCTCCAGTGCTACTCAGGTAAACAGCCAGTCCAAGCAGAACGCAGAAAACGCCACCGAAGCCAACTCACTGTCAAAGAAGGCGGCCCAGGATGCGGAGAGTGGAAACAAGCAGATGGCGGAGCTTGAAGAGGCGATGAAGAAGATCAACACTTCCAGTGACGAGATCAAGAAGGTTGTCAAAGTGATTGACGACATTGCATTCCAGATTAACCTCCTTGCCCTGAACGCCAATGTCGAGGCGGCCCGGGCCGGAAAATATGGGAAGGGTTTTGCCGTAGTTGCCGAAGAGGTGAGAAATCTGGCAGTCCGCAGTGCCAATGCGGTTCAGGAGACCACCGGGATGGTGGAAGATTCAATCCGTAATATCGAACTGGGGAACAAGGCTGTTGAACTAACCGGGGGCCAGTTGCGCAGTATCGTCGACGGTGCCGGGAAGGTTGCAAACTTCCTGGATGAGATTGCCACTGCCAGCCGGGAACAGGCCCAGGCGATAGAACAGATATCTGAAGGCCTTGACCAGATTGATCAGGTAACCCAGAGTAACACCGCCAGCGCAGAAGAATCCGCCTCTGCCTCAGAGGAGCTTGCCGGACAGGCCCAGCAGTTGCAGGGTGTAGTAAGTCAATTTATCCTTGAAGAGCAGGGGGGGCGCCCGGTAGCCGCAGCTGCCTTACCCGCTCCGCAGGAAAATTGGGATGAGGAGTATGATGGATGAGTAGTCAGGAAGATTTTTTCGATCAGGATGATGAGGATGCATTGGCGAATAAGTATCTTCTGGCAACCCTGGGAAAGGAGACCTACGGGATAGATATCAGTTTTGTTACCGATATTCTGGAGATGCAGAAGATCACCGAGGTTCCGGACATGCCCGACTACGTCCGGGGGGTGATAAACCTCCGGGGACAGGTTATTCCTGCCATGGACCTGCGTCTTAAGTTCTCCATGCCCTTCAGGGATTATGATGACCGTACCTGTATCATCATTGTTAATGTAGGGGATAATTCCATCGGATTTATTGTTGATACCGTTTCGGAGGTGATTGAGATTCCTGAGGCGGATATTGATCCTCCGCCGGAATACCAGGCTGCGGGTGAAAAGGGAGCAAAAAAGAGACAGTTTATCTCCGGTCTTGGAAAGAGTGAGGATTCGGTAAAACTGCTTCTTGATGTGGCGGGCCTGGTGGCTCTGGAATCGGAGCTTGCCGAATGAATAGGCAACCTCTTTTATGCTCTTTCATGGAGCGTCGCCGGGGGCCAATGACGGCCCCTTCAGTAAAGTGGGGTCCGTTTGGGATAGGCTCCCCTTTTAGGAGTGGCCATATCTCCCCGGGGAAGTTAGTAATTAAACTCCCTGGATGTATGAAAAAGTGAACAGTGTTGGTGATTTAAAAGAAAGTGGATATATTTGGAATATCTAACTTCTTGTGTTATAAGGAATTATGTATTTTAAATTAAATGCATAATATTGGCATGGTAATTGCACATTATTAGTGTTATGAATCAGATGTTGGAAATGTCCTACAGTAATGGTGAAAAGGTAAAGACGGAGATAACCAGAAAAAGCATTCATATGATGGTTGCTTTTGTTCCCTCCTTTGCACAGCTCAATATGTCCTTGACAATTGCCCTCCTTGCTGCGGCAAGCCTGGCTTACTCCTTTGCCGAGATGCTTCGGATACGGGGTTACAAAGTCCTTCTGGTTTCGGCAATTACCAATGCGGCTAACCGAAACAGTAACAGATCGCTTTTTGTTCTTGGCCCGGTCACCCTGAGTTTAGGGGCCATGCTCAGTTTAATGCTCTACCCTTCCCCTGCAGCAACTATTGCCATTTATGCCCTTGCCTTTGGCGATGGGTTCAGCAGCCTGATTGGGAAGCTCTACGGCCGGGTGACTATCCCCTTCAGCGGTGGAAAAACCTTTGCTGGAAGTTTTGCCTGTCTATTGGCGGTCTTTTTAAGCACCTACTCAGTTACCGGAACGCTTCAAAGTGCTGCGGCCACTGCGGTGCTTGCAACGTCCCTGGAGCTGCTCCCGACGGGAGACCTCGATAATATGGTTATTCCCCTGGGCACCGGATTTTTTGTAAGCCTCTTTTTCTTATGATGATGTAAACACTGCGGGAAAGCCTCAAAAAACGACCACCGGGTAAGACCGGTGGTTTTACGTGCGTCCCCTGGGAGGGGGCTTACAGCCAAAATCTTACAGCCAAAGGTATATCTGGTGGGTTCTGCTTCCAAAAAGGTAGGATCCGATAATGATCAGGAGGATCCCCACCGGGGAGGCGTACGTAAAGGGAAGATAGAAGATGAAAAAGCCTCCTGTCAGGGAGAGGAGAACCCCCGCTCCCAGGGTGAGGTGCTTTTTTTCCTCCTGCTGAATTGAAGCCATAATAAAGTTAACAACCGCAAGAAGAGAGATAATGACAGAACCGATAAGAATGCCCGTATCCAGCCCTGAACGGAAGAGCATCCTTTGGGAGAATTGGGAGATGTCGATCGGGATAAGGGCAGAAAGGATGAATGCGATAAAAAATGATGTAGTCAAAAGAATGGTACGGCGCTGCAAGGCCAGGCCTGCGGCAAAGAGGCCCGAAACGAAAAGGGATAGAACAAAGAGCATATTGCCGAAGTGGATAAACCGGGTAAGGGTTGCAGTTATTGTCCATACTGTACCCTTGTTTACCAGGGCCAGGATCGTTGGCCGCAGAGCATGAAATGCAAGGGCCTGCATCCCCAAAACATAGAAGGTGACCTCGGGATTTGGAGTGTTTCGAAAAGAGAGCATCAGCATCAGGGAAACAATGGTTAAAATGACCCCCAGGGCGACAAGGGAGATGGTTTGCAGATTCAGGATTTCTTTGCTGTGGGGAAAAGCTTCATAGAGGCTCCAGGCCCCAACAAGGGTAGCACAGATGGAGAGGAGTAAACCTGATACCTGAATAACGCTTCGAAGGGTCATGGCCATATCATACCAATTTGAGGAAGAAAAAACTATAGTATTGATCTATCCGGTACGATACTAGTGATGGGAGGATGTATCATGCAAAAACGGGCTTTAATCGTGCCGGTTCTGCTCTTTTTTCTATCGATCCGGCTTTTTGCAGGAGATATTGCCGCATTTGAAAATTTAGGTTTCTCTGAAGACGCAAAGCTCTTCCTTTTTGCCCAATATGGCATTGGTGCGGAGGATTCCAGGGCTTATGCCGAGCTCTATATGGTGGATATGGCGGGGAACCGTTTTCTTTCCGGCGGGGTATTGAAAAAAAGCTACGATGAAGAGATCTATCCCGGGCAGAACGGTTCCGGGGCGCTTTATATGGCACTACGGGAGTTTACTCCCAGAATCGAGAAGGAGAAGATTAATCATCTGGCAACGGGTCGTCTGGTCTATCTGTTGATCAATGGTGATACTCCCCAAAAGCACCTGGAGTTTCGGGACTTCCTGCGGGGAGAGCAGTTCGAGGTAGAGCTGATTCAGCACAGCTATGGAGAAGGTAAGGATGTTTCCTCCTCCTTTCATCTTGAAGTGAAGATTACTCCCAAGAGTGGAAAGGCCAGATCGTATAAGGTGGGCCATCCGGACTATAAACGGCCGGGCGTCTTGGAGTACCGGATCAAGCGGGTATTCTTCAGCCCCGATGAGAAGGGTCTGGTATTTGTTATTGAGCGGGATGAACTCGATGGGAGTGGAAACAACATCCGCTACATGGTGGAAACCCTCCGGTGGTAGCGGTGGTAGGGTCATCTTGACCCGCACTTTTTTCATCTATACAATAGAGATCCAGTGAGGCGCTTTCAAAAGTGACATTTTGAAAGCGCTTGTAGTAATCCCCGGAGGTTCCCATGGCAGAAAAGATTACCCCCAGAAGTGAAAACTATTCCCAATGGTATGTAGATATCGTTCTTAACGCCCGGCTGGCTGACTATTCCCCTGTAAAGGGGTGTATGGTTATTCGTCCCCGGGGATACGCTCTCTGGGAAGGGATTCAGCGGAACCTGGATGATATGTTCAAGGCCACCGGCCATGTGAACGCCTACTTTCCCCTTCTTATTCCCGAAAGCTTCATCCATAAGGAGGCGGAGCATGTGGAAGGCTTCAGCCCCGAGCTTGCGGTGGTTACCCACGCCGGAGGAGAGGAGCTTGAGGAGCCCCTGGTTGTTCGTCCCACCTCGGAAACCATCATCTGGAGTATGTACAAGAAGTGGATCCAGTCCTACCGGGACCTTCCCCTTCTGATAAATCAGTGGGCAAACGTTCTCCGGTGGGAGAAACGGACCCGGCTCTTTCTCCGCACCTCCGAGTTTCTGTGGCAGGAGGGGCACACCGCCCATGCAACTGCCGAAGAGGCGGAAGAGGAGACGGTGCGGATGCTCAATGTCTACAAGGAGTTTGTGGAAACCTTCATGGCGATTCCGGTGTTAACGGGGGTCAAATCGGCCAATGAGAAGTTTGCCGGGGCGGTGGATACCTACGCAATTGAGGCGATGATGCAGGACCGGAAGGCACTGCAGGCCGGGACCAGCCACTTTCTGGGCCAGAACTTTGCGAAAGCCTTTGATGTCACCTTCCAGACCGATAAGGGTGGACTCGATCATGTCTGGGCTACCAGTTGGGGCGTCTCCACCCGGCTTGTGGGAGCGCTGATCATGACCCATTCGGATGATAAAGGGCTGGTGGTTCCCCCAAAACTGGCTCCTACCGAGGCGGTGATAATCCCCATCTTCAAGAACAAGAACAAGGAAGAGGTTGTCGGCTACGCCCGGAAGCTCTATGATCGGATGAAGGGAGATTTTCGGGTCAATTTTGATGATGATGATGCCAACAGTCCGGGATGGAAGTTCTCGGAATGGGAGATGCTGGGTTGCCCAGTAAGGATCGAGATAGGCCCGAAGGATATGGAGAACCGAAAGGCTGTGGTGGTCCGGCGGGATACAGGGGAGAAGGAGTTTCTTCCCATCGAGTCGGTACCCGAGCGGGTACGGCAGCTCCTTGGAGAAATTCAGGATGCCCTCTTCCAGAGAGCCCTGGAGCACCGGGAGAAGAATAGCCGGGATATAGATGACTATGAGGCGTTTAAGGCTTTCTTTACCGGGGATGGTGGCTTTGCCAGGATGGCCTGGTGTGGCGATTCTGCCTGTGAAACCGCCATCAAGGATGAAACCAAAGCTACGGTGAGGGTAATTCCCTTTGAACAGCCCGATTTGACTGGAAAGGTGTGCCCCCGGTGCGGAAAAGCGGCTCAAAAGATTGCCGTATACGCCAAGTCCTACTAGGCCAAATCAGCTGCTGTGTGTTATACTTTGTTTCGTATGAGGCGAGCTAAGCAGAATCCTAAGCAGAATAGGTGGTTTCTTTCCTCTTTCTCCCCCCATTTGGCGCTTCTTTTTGTGTTGATGGTACTCTTTGCGCCAGCTTCAACCCTGTATGCCCTGGATGGAGTCGAGATAGGGGGTGGTATCATATGGACCGGAAACAGCCGCACTGATATCGGGGCTCCTTCTCCACTACAGCCCTTTGCATCCCTTGGTTTTCCCTTTCATTTTGGAGAGAGCCGCTTTTCCCTGGCTCCAGCCCTGGCTATCCATAGGGCCTGGTATCTCTACCATAGTGATACCGGACAGGCGGTACCTGCGGAGTTGGAGCATCGGGATGTGACCTTTCTCACCCTTCGGCCCTCCGGAACCATCCGTTACGATCTGGTGCTAAAGGAATCCTGGAGTACCGGGCCTAGCCTTTCGATCAACCTGCACCTCCCGATCCCTATTGTGGTGTGGGAGAATGAAGAGAATCTTGGCGCTTTAGTGGGCAATCTGTATGAAGGGGCAAGGTTTATTCTTCCGGCTGCCGGATGGTACGGGTCGTTTTTATTGAACGGCACCCATCGTCTGCTCTTTGCTGCAGATGTGCTTTTTCCGGTCCACCGGCTCTGGGATGGAGAGGATCTTCCCTTTTTCGATGGCCTGGGGATCTCCCTGAAAGCTGCTTATCTTTTCTGAGTTCTTCTCTGAGCTTTTCTCTGGGCTCTTCCTAAACAAAATCCTTCGCAGGAATATGTTTCAGATTCTCTTCCTTATGTGCCACCACCAAACTGCCCAATCCTGCGGTGATGGTATCAATGAGAACCGAGAAACTCATCATCACTGGCAGAGCAGGAAGCAGGATGAGATACGCCTCCTCTATTCCTTTCCCGTATCCGGCGCAGAGATAGGCAATCGCTGCCAGCACTCCGGCCCGGGGAACTGCAGGGGTGAGAAAGGAGATAAGGAAGCTGCTCAATCCGATCCAGATCAGCTCCTGAAACCCGATGCCAAGACTGGAATAGCTGCTTAAAAGAATAATAAAACCGATGGCTGTAACCATGGCCGTTCCAGCCTTTCCAAAGAGGGTAAAGAGGGGGAGAGAAACTGCTCCGGCTGGACGGGGGACACCCAGGTTCTCTTTGCTGTGCAGAACCAGGTTTATGTAGGTAAATCGGGAATCTCCAGAAAAGAAGGCGCTCATTGCTGGTGCGAGAAGAGCATAAAGATAACGGTAGGGGTTTCGCTCCTTCGTTAAGAGAGAGAAGAGTAAGGGATAGATGATAAAGAAAATAATAATGGTGTCTATAATAAGGATAAGGAAAAAGTGCCTGAAAAGATCCAGCTCAGGGGTGTTCTCCAACCTTGTAAAGAGGGCTGCGCTGACAAAGACCATTCCAACAGAGAGGATTTCTGTAAAGATTCTCGACAGGTAAAAGAATACCCGGGAAAAGCTGTCAAAGAGCTGAACAGCCGGTCTTGCCAACACCTTGTCGAAGGAGAAGCCGAAGCCCAGCAGAAGGGCGAGAAAAGCAACTGGAAAAAGAAAGGGTGCCGCATCGTCAAAGATGGAAAAGAGGTTTTCCGGAAAGAGGGAGTGAAAGATTTCCAATGGTCCTGGAAAGGAGTAGATTTTGTCACTTTCAATGATCACGGGTATTCTGTCAGGACTTAGGATCAAAACCGAAACCAATCCCAGGAGGGTGAGGAGAATCCCTGTTGCGAGAATGATCCCCAGGGTTTTAAGGAGCACCGGCAGCACCCGCTTTTCAATACGTAAACTGTAAAAGCCGTAGGCCATGGAAAAAAAGAGGAGGGGGAAGAGTAGATAGGTTCCAATTCGCAGTATTACCCTGCTTATGGTTTGGAGGAGTGGGCCGGGGTCAGAGAAGAGGCTCTCCGGTATATATCTGCTGAGGAAAAAGCCAGTGATAATTGCGATAAGATATTTTATCCAGATTTTCATGGAATGAGCTTACCCGATGGCAGGAGCATCGTCAATCGGAGTTTATTGTAAAAGCAAACCACCGCCTCTGGCGGTGGTCCGCCAGTTAACAAACTGGCGACGATTCAGGCTCTGCCTGAATCGTGCTTTTTCAACAAACGACCACCGACAGCAGCCATTGGCTGCTGTAAGCCCCCTCCCAGGGGGCCAAGTAAAACCACCGGTTTTACCGGTGGTCGTTTATTTACGGAAGGGCTTTCCTATATTCCTGAGCACTCCCCGGTCGTTGTAGCGGTAGAACTTCCCGTGGTTCCCCCTCGCTTTTTCATCCAGGTTCTTCATAATAAAGGAGACAAATGCTTTTGTATCACTGGTGTCGGATTCGAAGCTGTTAATGCGAAGCTCCTCGTTTTGATAGAAGGTAAAAAGGCTCCTGGAGAGGGAGTGAAATGTTCCAGAGCAGATTGCATCAAGAGGGGGGAGGATATCGGCTCCCTCGTCGTAGCGAACCAGCGAGAGTTGACCCCTCTTTTTGCGCTGAAACCAGGAGAGGACCTCCTTGATCATGAAAAGCTGGCTTTTGATCTGACCGTCAATGGAGGCCTCGATGGCCGCCGACGGGAGTTCGTGAAGGGGGCGGTTTTCTCCATCCATGGGAAAGATAACCACCGCCTCATTGATATCCCCAAAGCGGTTGATACCGCTTAAGAGTACGTTCTTGGCAGCCAGGGGGCTGCGGCGGTTCCAGGTAGTAATGAGCAGGTTGGCATCAATCTCACTCTCCTCCTGGGGACCCTCATCCTGACGTACCGTAGCTACCACCTCCCATCCCCTGGAGAGATAGGTGTCGACCAGGAGAGTGCCCAGTTTGGTGGTTTTTCCGGTTATCAGTACCCGTCCTGCCATGACCCCATAGTAGCTGCAAGCCTCAGGTGGGTCAAGCGATTCGCGAAGCGACATCGCGGAGTAGACCTGAAGCGATTCGCGAAGCGACATCGAGCAGGAGGGCTCGCAGGCGACTTGCCTGAGGAAGGGGTTTTGGGCCTCTCGAGAGGCGCGGAGCTTTCCTGTTTATCCCCACTTGTGCTAAAGTGGGAGCATGAAGATAGCACTTGGACAGATGAACGCCTTGATTGGTGATTTTGAGGGGAACCGGAAGAAGATCGAGGAGTATGCCGCTGCTGCACTCCGGGATGGGGCAGATATGTTGGTTACACCGGAGCTGAGTCTCTGTGGCTATCCCCCGATGGATCTTCTCGACTATCCCGGCTTTGCCCGGGAGAATCAGAAATCACTGCGCAGTCTGCAGCGAGCCCTGCCTTCCGGCTTAGCGGTGGCGGTGGGATATGTGGCTGCCAATAACGGAAGCGGCAAGGCGCTGCAAAACTGCGTCTCGGTCATTAAAGACGGCGAGGTGCTTTTTACCCAGGCGAAGAGTCTTCTTCCCACCTACGATGTCTTTGATGAAGCGCGCTATTTCGAGCCTGCCGCTAAGCGCAGGGTCTTCCCGTTTCTTGACAGGAAGATCGGCTTTGCCATCTGTGAAGATATCTGGTGGGAGACCGAGCAGGTGGCCGGTACCCGCTATCCAACCGATCCGGTGGGAGAACTCCTGGATGCCGGGGCGGATCTGATCATCTCCCCCTCTGCCAGCCCCTGGTTTGAGGGGAAGCTGAAAGTTCGGTACCGTCTGCTTTCCCGAATCGGAAAGAGCGGACAGGTTCCGGTGGTCTATGTGAATATGGTGGGGGGGAACGATAATCTGATTTTCGATGGAGCTTCAATGCTGGTCTCCGCTGCAGGGGAGCTT
>CAYMWV010000073.1:0-15753 GCA_964394395.1 uncultured Sediminispirochaeta sp. | reverse complement strand
GCCGCTCCTGGGGTAGCCGGGGGCACTGATGGTCATCACTTTACTTCCTGCAGTAAACATGAGCTCTCCGTCAATCTCGGTCAGCTCCCCTTCCAGGGTAACGGTTTCTCCTTCGGTGTAGAGGTCCAGGCGGCTGCCCGGAGTGTTGTTACCTGCTCTGATTCCGCCCCTTGCGTCTCTGTTTTCCACAGCCCTGCCCATTCCGGGCTGCCAGGTCCCTTCATTCACCTCTGCCGCTCCATTTGCAAAAAGGGCGGCCGCCCCTGCGATAATCAGCGCTGCACTGAGCATCATGATCTTGTTCTGTTTCATTTGATCCTCCTCGCCGCTTCAGCGGCATCTATTGTTCTTGCCTATGGATTGCAGGAACCGTGCCAAAAGCATGAGTATCTTTACGGTAAACTTCTGGAAAGGGGGGGGGATTCAGGGAAAATGGAACGAATAGAAGCCTTTTTGACGGGGTATAAAAAACGGGATGGGAAAAAAATTCCCATCCCTCTCTCTTAGTCCCAATTACGGGAACTTTCTTCCTTAAAACTCTTCAAAATCATCGTCCAGTTTATCCGGACCTCCGGAATGGATCTGGTCGTCTCCGAGAATGGCCGATGAGGGGATACCGGTAGTATTTGAACGCTTACTATCCTGCTTACTATCCTGCCGGGGTTTTTCGTCCAGTGGTGAAGGGTCGGCAGGGACGATACCGGTGGGCTCTCTTCCTTGTCTGCCGGAGCTCTGCCAGCTTTGTGGCTGATTCCCTTTTCGCTGGTTCCCTTGTTTTTGGGAGCTCCGCTTATCCTCTTCCAGTAATTTCCGACCTCCACCCTCTTTCAGGGTAAACCAAGCCATTGTCTGGGTGAGCGATTCAGCCTGCCCTGCAAGTTCCTCGCTCATGGATGCCATCTCTTCGCTGAATCCTGCATTCTGCTGAATAATCTGATCAAGCTGGATAATTGCCTGATTTATCTGGTTTGCCCCCGAGTCCTGTTCTCCCGAGGATGCACTGATTTCCTGAACCAGGTCGGCGGTCTTTTTGATTTCAGGAACGATGGAGCGCAACAGCTCTCCCGCCTCCTCAGCCACGGAAACACTGTTTTTGGTCAAGTCGATAATTTCCGTAGCAGCTACCTGACTCCGTTCGGCCAGTTTACGCACCTCGGAAGCAACAACGGCAAAACCTTTTCCCTGTTCCCCTGCCCGGGCGGCTTCAATGGCGGCGTTCAGAGCCAGCAGGTTTGTCTGCCGGCTGATTTCGTTTATTACCTGAATCTTTTCGGAGATGTGGTGCATCGCCTCAACCGTTTTCTCAACCGCCTGACCTCCCTTCTCCGCATCTTCGGCAACCCGGACTGCAATCTTTTCGGTCTGACTTGAGTTGTCTGAGTTCTGTTTAATGCTGGAGCTCATCTCCTCCATGGAGGAGCTTACTTCTTCAGCCGCAGATGCCTGTTGGGTTGCCCCTTCGCTCAGGTGCTGGGCGGCGCTGCTGATCTCGTTACTGCCGGTACTGACACTCTCAGCGGCGCTGTTTACATCCAGTACAATCCCTTTCAGGTTTGCTACCATCTCTCTGAGAGCATCGGCCAGGTCGCCGATTTCATCTTTGCTGGAGTAATCAAGCCGGGCATCCAGGTGCCCTTCTGAGATTGATTTCGCAAAATCGACCCCCTTTTTCATTGCGATACTGATTCCCCGGCTGATGATGATTGCCAGAAGCACCCCCACAACAAGTGCCAGAGCCAAAACGGAGATGATCACCAAGCTTGCATTGAGCCTTGCTGTGGCCTGGTCAGCCTCAAAGTTCTTTAAAACCGAGCTGATCGCCTCCTGACCGTTCCTAGCGGCGATGATCATCTCTTCCTGGAGCTGCCGCTGCAACAAACTCTCCCGGCGGAAATCTTCACTTGCCTGCCGGTAATCGGTAAGGGCGGCCTGGATGCGGGAGATTGCTGTAGTCACTGCCGCTTCTCCACCTCCTATCTCTTTCCAGGTAAGGAGGTTTTCCTCAAACTCGCCTATCACCTTCTGGAAGGCCTCCCAGCGGGCATCGCTCTTATCGGTAAAGGCAAAGACAGCGGCGAAATAGCGAACCGACCAGAATTTTGCGACGATCGATCCTTCCAGGTAGGTCTCTATCTCCTGCCATTTAGCAAGGCTTTCAAAATCCTCGGACGCTTTAGCTGCAGCCACAGCAGGATAGATGGATTCCGTTTTTACTTCTTGGGTGGAATCGGTGAAAATGAATCCCACATCCACCCAGGTAGCGATAGCTTCACCCTCCTTATTCAGACTCTCTACCATGTTGTTGAAGGCTTTGCCGTAGGAGGATCCACCGTCTAATACTTTCTGAAGCAGCTGCTTCTCCTCTTGTTTGTCGACGATGTCGATGGTGTCCCGGGTAAGGGTGACAATCTTCTCCAGGTGTTCTTCCATCCGGGATAGATAGCTGTCATCACCCCGGAGAATAAAATTCTTCTCTATTGTTCGGGCCTCCAGAATCATCGTATCCAGGGTTTTGGCAGCTGATGCGGCTTCTACACTTTTCTGGTAGCTTTGCAGGGAGATGATCCCCGCTGCTCCAACCACCAGGGCCAGAATCAGAATAATGGCAAAGCTGCCAGCAATTTTTGTTCCTATTCGGAGTCTCACGCTACTCCTCCTTTTTCGAGTGGTGGATCAAGAATTTTAAATAGTCCACATTAGTAAGAGTAAAGTAGCCAGCTCATCATTTCAAGGGAATGGGTAAATAGCTTAGGTAGATTCATGTTTCTTGCTATAGTGTTCTTCCAAATCTTTAGCGTTCTTCACACTCCTCCGAAGCCAGGAGAGCAAGACCTCTTCTGATTCACCCTCCCCCAAACTCCAGTTGACCTCTTCCCGCAGTTTCCATGAGAGATGGTGGAGGGCCACTGCACAGCTGACGCTGATATTAAGGCTCTCTACAAATCCGTACATGGGAATCTTCATATACTCATCTGCCAGAGAGAGGGCTTTCTCTGAAAGGCCTTGCAGTTCGTTTCCAAAGAGGAGGGCAAACTTTCCCTTTTTGAGATCAAAGGATTCAAGATCTACATCGTCCGCATGGGGGGTGGTGGCGATGATCCGGTATCCGGCAGCTCTTAGTGCGGAGAGAGCTGCTTCGGTATTATCTCTATCCATGCTCTCCCCAGGCTTCTCCTTGTAGCGATAGATGTCGAGCCACTTGCTGGTTCCAAGTTCGATCCCGGTGTTGATGGAAAAGTGATTCCGGTTTTCTATGACATGGACATCCTGAATACCGAAGGCGTCACAGCTGCGGAGCACCGCACTGGCGTTGTGAGGCTGGTAGAGATCCTCCAACACAATGGTTATATACCTGGTTCGGCCGGAGAGAACCTGGATCATCCTCTCCCATCGCTCTTCAGTCAGAAAGGAGCGGAAATAGTCAATGAGCCGCCTCTTATCGCTGAGTGCCCCAGGCTTGGCAGTGGTTTCCATAGAGGGTGATACTACCGCAGAGAGGGGGCAGTAACAAGAGGCCAGTACCAGGGTGCCAGGTACCAGGGGGCCACCCATTTGCGGGACAGCTATAATCACTTTTCCTCTCTTGCTATTTGGGGAAAGATTACGCAAAATGGAGATATGAAACAACAATTCCCGAGACCCAAACTGTTTGTCTCCCGCTGTCTTGGTTTTGATGCCTGCCGTTATAACGGGCTGAAACTGCTTGATGAGAGTGTGGAGCGTTTGAAAACCCACGCTGATATCATTACTGCCTGTCCCGAGGTGGCCATCGGCCTGGGTGTCCCGAGGAACCCAATCCGGATTGTCCAGGAGAAGGGTCAGCGGCTTTTGTATCAACCTGCGGACGAGAAGGAATACTCAGGTCCCATGAGCCGCTGGGTAGCGGAGTATCTTGATGCCCTCGATCCTCCCGACGGCTTTATCCTTAAATCCCGGAGCCCCTCCTGCGGTCCCTGGGGAGTGAAGATGTATGTGGGAGTGGAGAATCCTTCCAGTTCGGAAAAAACCGGCGGTTTCTTTGGCGGTGAGGTGGTAAAGCGCTATCCCGGCTATCCTGTGGAAGAGGAGGGGCGGCTTAAGAATTTCACCCTCCGGGAACACTTTCTCACCTATCTCTACACTATTGCCGCCTGGAGGGAAGTTGTGGCCCGTCCGGGAGCAGGAGCGAAGGATCTGGTGCGGTTCCATACGGTAAACAAGCTCCTCTTTCTTGCCTATAATCAGAGCGGGATGCGCCGGCTGGGAAAGCTGGTATCCCGGGCGGGGGAAGATGATTTTGCCGAAATCCTGTCGGCATATCGGGAGGGCTTGGGGGAAATCTTTGCTAAACCACCCAAGTTCAACAATATGATTAACGCCTTTCAGCACGCCTTTGGAGGCCTTTCTGAAGGACTCTCTTCTACCGAACGCGCCTTTTTTATCAACTCCCTGGAGGAGTACCGGGATGAGCGGATTCCCGGCAGTACCATTATCCATCTTTTGATGGGCTGGGCAATCCGCTTTGGGAATGAATACCTGCAGGAGCAGACCTTGATGGCTCCCTTTCCCCGGGAACTGGTGGAGATCAGCGACAGCGGAAAGGGGAGGGACCGGTAGGATGGCTAGGAAGAGTCTAGATCTGAAGAATGCTCCATTTTATCTTTCTGTACGATGGATGCTCCTTCTTCCCCTGCTTTCCCTTTTTATTATATCCAGCATTGTTGTCCTTCTTCTCTTTACCAGGGCAGCAGATAAATCGGAACAAAAGATGATGGAGCATCTTTCAAAACGAATAGAGACGGAGGTCCAAGTAGAGCTGAATAACTACCTTGATGAGGCTCTGCTTATTAACTACGCCAATAGGCGGCTTATTGAACATCATCTCATTGATCCCTATTTGCCTGAAGATAGGGAACCCTTTTTCTCCTCCCGGTTGGAGCTGTGGAAGGGAGCTGTTATGTCCTTTTTCGGCGACCCTGCCGGTGAGTTCTATGGGGCTAGACGAAATGTAGAGGGGCAGATTGAAGTTGTTAAAAATAATAGCGGAACTAACGGGGCTTCCAGATACTTCTCCATCAATTCTGAAGGCAGGGCTGATAGCTTTGCAATTGAGTATCCAGGTTTTGACTGCAGAACCCGGCCCTGGTATAAGGCGGCTGTTGAAGATGAAAAGGCGGTTTTTAGCTCCGTATACAAACACTTTGTTTTTGACGATCTGGCGGTAACCGCAAGTCTTCCGGTGTATCGGGAGGACGGCGAGTTAATGGGGGTTTTGGGAGCCGATTATCTGCTGGGAAGCATTAGCTCTTTTCTAAAAGAGATCAAGATAGTAGAAGAAATGGTCATCTTCATCGTTGAGGATGAGACCGATTATGTAATCGCTAACTCCGAATTGGATGCCAACTTTTTTAAGGATGGTGAGGGGATCATAAAAAGGGTGCACCCAGATGAGTGTGCCAACCCTACGATTAAAGAGGTCTATCGTGCTTTCCTCTCCGGAGAAGGGATATCACCCATCCGTAATAATGGCAATCTGGTAGTTTTTAGTCGATTTGAGAAAGAAAACTTGAGGTGGGATATCTATATTTCCATACCCGAAGCGTTTTTCCTTTCCGATTTCAGGCGTATTGGGAGAATGTCCCTGGTTGTCATTGTCCTGTTTATTCTCTTCAGTATCCTTCTCGCCCTCTATCTTTCTAAGACCATAACCGGCCCGATCCTTCAATTATCCAAGGCAGCGGAGGACTTTGCAAGGAGCCAATGGAGCAGCAGGGTTCCAGTAAAAGGACATAATGAGATTACCCGTCTCTCAATTACTTTCAACTCCATGGCCGGGAAATTGCAGGAATATCTAGAGACTCTGGAAACGAAAGTAGATGAGCGCACTGCAGAATTGAACGAATTAAACAGGACCAAGGATGCGTTCTTCGCAATAATTGCCCATGACCTCCGGGGCCCTCTGGCAAGTTCTTATAAGATGCTTGACCACTTGCTGGAAGAGTACCAAACGTATACTCCTGAAGATCTTGCAATAGTGATAAGAACAATTGGTGATTCACAAAAGTCTATCCATCTGCTGCTTGAGAACCTTCTTCTCTGGGCTCAGAACCAACGTAATGAAGTTTACTATGACCCCAAACCCTTATTAATTGACGAGCTGGTTCAGGAGGTTCAAATCCTTTTTCAAGGTAAGGCGGTGGAAAAGGGTTTGGATATCCGCTACAATCGCACCGGCTTTTCAGTATTTGCCGATAGAAACATGCTATCTACTGTGATGAGGAATTTGCTCTCAAATGCAGTAAAGTATTCTTCCCGGGGAAGCAGAATTGATGTCGAAGTTTCATCCCTGGAGGGAGAGGTTGAGATAGCTGTCCAGGATTACGGAGGCGGTATGGATCTCAGCGCAGTTGAACGGCTTCAGCAGATTGATAAGCGGAAATCTTTGGATGGTACCGAGGGAGAAAAAGGGAGTGGTCTTGGACTCTTTATTACCGCTGATTTCCTTGCCCGGCACAACAGTTCGTTAAAGGTGGATAGTAAAAAGGGAGAAGGAAGTCGTTTTTCTTTCCGTCTGCAGATGGTTTCCTAAAAAAGAAAGGATATAAGGAAGATTATGACCAAAGAAAAACGGATTGAGCTTCTCGCCCGGGGCCCGGTGGGGAAAACCTTGCTGCAGCTCTCCGCCCCAGCTATTGCCGGGATGCTGGTGATGGCAATTTATAACGTGGTGGACACCTTCTTTGTCAGTCTTCTGCGGGATACTACAGCGGTGGCTGCCACGGGCATTGTCTTTCCCATCTTCCAGCTCATCGGTTCTATCGGCCTCACCTTTGGAATGGGGGCAGCCAGTGTGATCAGCCGGAGACTGGGGGAGGGGAACTACGAAGGGGCAAATCGGGCTGGGGCTACCGCTCTCTATACGGCCCTCGGGATTGGCCTGCTCTTCGCTTTTTTCGGTTCTATCTTTATCCGGCCGATCCTCACCCTCTTCGGTGCCACCGAATCAATTCTACAGGCCGCTATCCTCTACGGAAGGATCATTATTGCCGGTTCCATTTTTCAGGTCGCCAATATGACCCTGAATAATCTGCTCCGTTCCGAAGGGGCTGCCCTGCACAGCAGCACCGGACAGATCCTCGGGGCGGTACTCAATATCATCCTGGATCCCATCTTTATTTTCGTTTTCAAGATGGGGATCACCGGTGCGGCGGTGGCTACGGTGATCAGCCAGGGTATCTCCACCCTCTATCTGGCAAGCTTCTTCTTCCGGGATAAGGGGGTTCTCAGCCCGCTGAAGCGCAGCTTCTTCCATCCGAAGGCGGCCACCTACCGGGAGATCATGATCCTCGGCTTTCCCACCTTTGTCAGGCAAATCCTGGGGAGCATCTCCTTTGGAATCGTGAACAACGCTGCTGGAGTCTACGGGGATTCTGCAATTGCGGCAATCAGCGTAACCTTTCGCCTTTTTATGTTGCTGCTCATGGGTTTGATGGGACTGGCTCAGGGCTTGCAACCCCTGGTGGGCTACAATTTCGGCGCCCGGCAGTTTGATCGGGTGCGAAGGGCCATACGCATTGTGTTTGTGAGTGCCGGATCAGTGGGTTTTCTTACCGGAATGGGAGCCTTTCTCTTTGCACCCGGGCTTATTTCCATCTTCACACCCCACGATGTTGAGGTAATTGCCATGGGAACAATGGCAATCCGGTTCATGTCCCTCACCCTGGTTCCGGTGGCCTTGGTGCTGATGTTTGGAGGCATTTTTCAGGCTCTCGGGGATGGCCGCTCCGCCCTTCTCCTTGCTGCCGGGCAGCAGGGACTCTTTCTCATTCCTCTGGTTTTGATTCTGCCCCGCTTTTTTGGTCTTGCCGGAGTATTTGCCTCCCAGCCAGCGGGCTTTTTCCTTGCCTTTCTTATCGGCATTCCCCTGCTCAAAAAGGCCCTGAGCAAGCTGCATTAGGAGGCTGGAGCTATACCCACCTCTTCAAGGAGCTGCTGCTTCTGCTGCTTGTCGTTTTTTGCAAAGGTGAGATAATCGGTCCTGGTGATAATACCTTTCAGTCGCCCCTCGGAGAGGACCGGCAGGTGGCCGATGTTGTTCTCAAAAAGAAGCTCTTCCACTTCCCTTACGGTTTGACCGGGGCTGACAGTAATCAGATTGCGGCTCATATACGCCTTTACCGGTGCGTGCATTTGCTCGGCTCTTCTTCCCTTCATGATATCCCGAAGGGTGATAAAGCCGGTAAGCTCCTCTTCCCGGTTTACCACCGGTATTCCTGTGTGTCCCTTCTCTTCCAGAAACATGGAAGCATCCATGAGACTTGCATCTTCTTCAACCACATGCACCGGAGAGCTCATGATCTCTCCTGCCATAACCGCCGGCGCCAGGAGCAGTTCAAGCTGCTCCAGGAGCTTCTGGTAGACCAGGGAACCATCTTCGTGCTTGATCATGGCCGATGCCGCTTTGGGGTGGCCT
Source organism: uncultured Sediminispirochaeta sp. (assembly GCA_964394395.1). GTDB lineage: Bacteria > Spirochaetota > Spirochaetia > DSM-16054 > Sediminispirochaetaceae > Sediminispirochaeta. Next base: position 7,301 of record CAYMWV010000073.1, on the reverse strand, counting down.
CCCCCTCCAAATACCGACAGAACCTCTCCCAGGTCAATACTGTTTTTCTGGTTTCGGCCGATGATGAGACTCTTCTTCCTCTTTGGGAAATGGAAAACTGCTAGAAAGAGATCCTGCCCCTCCACCTCAAACACCTTCTCAACCACCGCTCCCAGCCCCTCGGTTTCGCTGTCTATCTCGTTGTAACAGGTGATTACCTGGTGGCCGTGGATAGTGCTGTAGCTGAGACCGTTGAGAACTTCATGGAAAAGGGTGATTTGATAGCTGCCGCTCAAAGGTTTCAAAAAGCGCTTGATCATTCCCAGATCCGCTCCGCAGGAGAGCAGCCAGGATGATACCCGGAAATCGACCTCCCGGACATTTTCGTGGGTGTAGTTTCCCGTATCGGCATAGATTCCGGCCAGGGCTATGGTGGCTATTTCCGGACTCACCTTAATCCCTTGCTCCATCAGCATTGCACCAAGCTGGCTGGTGTTTGCCCCGCAGGGGGAATCATGAATCAGGGCGCCGGCGAAGCTCTCTTCATCCGCCGGATGGTGATCAAAGATCTCAATCTCCCGGGGAGAGCCTTCAAAGTGCTCGAAGTACTCCTTCACCCTGCCGTAGCTCCTGGTATCTACAATGATCATCTTCTCTATCACTTCACCCTGAAGATCCTTCGGATTGAGAAACTGAAGCTGATGACGGTAGATGTTGTAGAGCTTTTTTGCCACCGGATGAAGTAATCTGCTCCGGACCGGCTGGAAATCGGGGTAAAGGCATGTTGCCAGAACGATGGAGCCGATGCAGTCCAGGTCCATATTGGTATGGCCAACGATGATATTCATATCACCCTTAATGATATTGGGAAAATAGGGGAGTGCAAGGGGAAACAGGCGGAGATTTTAGCTTTCGATAAGGTTTTCTATCCGTTGAATTCCCTGGTGGTTAACCACAAGACGGTAACGGAACAGTTTTTCATCCCTTCCTTTGCCGGAGAGGGAGAGGATAAGATTGATATGGTAGACCCGCTTCCCCTTGATCGCCCGGGCTTCGCCATCAAGCCATGTGTGCAGATACTTCTTTGAAGCATCCATCTCTTCCAGGAACCGGTCCATCTTTATTCGAATTATCTCTGTTATCGCCTCTACCCGGGTGTGTTCGGCAAAGAGCTTTCTATTGTTGATGGAAACATCTTTAAGAAAATGGATCACCGTCTCCTCCGGGAGAATGGAGCGGAAGGGATTTGATCCGCTTTTTCTTAGATCCCGGACCCTGTCGGGGGCCTCTGTGGGCTGAATCAAACGGACCATGCTTTTCGTTTTCCCCACCGGTTTCTGCCTGGCCTGATCTATAAGCCGTTCGCTCCGGTCAGAGATGATCCGGGGCATGATCCGTACCAGGATGCTTCGCAGAATTTCCTTGATCCGGTCTTTGAGGATGTAGCTCACTACAATAACCAGAGCCCAGGGAACACTGTAACTGGCAAAGAGGGATTCAGCAAAGAAGGTGGCGAGGACGGCAAAGCTCATTGCAATAGCAGCAGCTGCTCCGGCGACAATGTGGCCCACACTCTTTCTCGTTTTGGTCTCCTCGCTGGACATATAGAGCACCGTCTGGGACCATTTCTTCAGAATACTCTCCCGGTAGAGAATCCGCTCCACCTCCTGCCCGTTTTCCTCTTCCAGAAACGAGGGGTAGCCTGTTTTCTTTCGGTAGCTTTTCTCACTCTTTATCAGGGCATCAATTTCCCTGATAATCTCATCTTCAGTAAAGATGGGCCGGATGAGAAAGAGCACCTTTTCGGTGGATAAACTGATAGCCTCATCGGTCCAGTTGAGAGCTGTCCGCATCTTGTCACTGATTGCGGGATCGATAAACCGGGGGTGCAGTTTCCGGAACTCCTCAAGGAATGCCCGGATCTCCTGCAGGTAAACACGCCCCTTTTCTTCCAGAGCCTCCTTTGAACCTTCTCCGGAGAGGCGGCGCAGTAAACTCAAGGTAGCTTTCATCTCGCTGGAATAGAGGGCAGAGAGAGTTCGTAGTTCGTAGAGGATACGTTGTCCATCTATATTAATGGAAAGGGAAGTGCTCTCCAGGAGCTTGTTGAGCCGATAGAGGGGACTGACGCTGCAGCCTGGCTCAATCAGCCGTTTGAGGGAGATGTAGGAGATGGAAAAGCGGGTGTGACTTTTGACATCGGTAAAAAAATCATCCACCCCGTACCGGGGTTCCCTGATGCCAAGTTGAGCGGGGAGAAAAAACCATGCCTGGAGGGTGTAGTTTGACCGCTTCCGATCCTTCCGGAGAGGATACCGGTTTTTCATCTCAAGCTGGGTTTTACCATGGGAACGAACTGAAGAACGATAAGCTCTCATCTAGAGAATCTAACAGAAATATAACAAACTTACAAGTTTGCTGCTCTCATTAGTTCCCGCCGGCCCACCAGCCCCTACCATACTGTATGGATGGCTCCTCCGTCTATGGTAAACGAGTTGCCGTTCACATAGCTGGATGCGGGGGAGAGGAGGAAAGCGGCGGCCCGGCCGAACTCTTCCGGTATCCCATACCGGCCCAGTGGAATGGTGTGTTGCCGCTTCTCCCGAACCGCATCGATGGGGATATCCGCAGCTTCTGCAGCGCTGCGGTCCAGGCTTTTCAGCCGGTCAGTATCGAAGAAACCGGGAATAATGTTGTTTACCCTGATATTTCTTGGTGCGAGTTCCCGGGAGAGGCTTTTAACCAGGCTTACCACTCCGCTGCGCATCACATTGGAGAGGATCAGGTTCTCTATCGGTTCCTTCACCGAACTGCTGGTGATGGTAAGAATCGCTCCGCCCTCCGGGTCCATGTGCTCAATCGTTTCCCGGATTAGCCGGATAGATGAGAGAAGGGTCAACTCAAACGCATCCTCCCAATCTTCATCAGAGAAGTCGGAAAAAGAACCAGGAGGCGGCCCTCCGGCATTAACCAGAAGTCCCGAGACAGGACCGAGGGCTTTCCTTCCCTCTTCAACCCAACGGTGGATTGAGTCCGCTTCTCGCATATCCAGCCGCAGTCCAAGACAGGTGGAGTTGCTGTTGCGACGAATCTTTTCCGCCGAAGATTCAACCGCCTCCTCGTTTCTGCTGCCAATGACCACTTTCGCCCCTTCACCAGCCAGCTTTTCTGCGACGGCAAAACCAAGCCCCTTACTGGAGGCTGCCACTAAAAATGTTTTTCCCTTTATCTTCAGATCCATACCTATATGGTAATACCACCGACCTCTCGATGCAAGAGAAAGTTGTGATCCCCAGCGATTCGCGTAGCGATATCGCGAGTCCTGGCGATGCTGCGCGAAATCCCGGGGTTTGCATAGAATTTTCACTTTTCCCCTCGTCAAAATGAGAATTACTTTCACTTCTACTAGTTTTTAGGTCGACCACTTATCGTGGTCGTCTCACATTGCCGTGTGATCCCGCTAGCAAATGCGGCGCTAACCTCGATCACGATTCGTTTTCTTGAGGATTCTTCCCGATAAGCAAACTCCGAATTTCCCCTGCCAGATAGAAGGATCCGATGACCAGAATGGGGAGGGGCTCCTCTATGGATTCGGCTTCCTGAGATTTGGAGAGTGATAGAAAGCGGGCTTTCTTAAGTGCGGCCTTAGGTTCCGGTTCAAGGAAAATAGTGTTACCCTCAGATAAATCCTTAATCATGTGAAAAACCCCGTCGGGATCGCTAGTTTTAAAGGTGCCCGGCCGGCTCACAATGATGGTGGAAAAGGAGGATATGATCAGTTTTGCCATCGCCTCTATCCGTTTCCCCGAGACAGCGCCGAAAATAACCACCCCATCCCGGGCGGTCTCCCTGATGTTTCGGCAAACTTCCCGTACCGAATCCTCGGTGTGGGCTCCGTCGATAAAGATTGGCGGATTGAGGGGGAAATATTCAAAACGGCCGGGAAGCCGGGTGGTGGAAAAGAGGGACTCCCACTGAGGTGCGGGGGGGGTGGGAATCTCCTTCAGGGTACGAAAGAGCAGCAGGGAAAGGGCGGCGTTTTCCGCTTGTACCTCTCCCAGCATTGCCAACTCCAGGTTTACTTCCTCTTCCTGGGACGTTCCAGCCCGGGATAGGCTGGAATTCTCTTTTAGGGAGAGCAGCACAGTAGCACTTTCAAGGGTGTGACTGTATCTCTTAATGGTGATGAGGTCTGGAAGGTAGTAGAAGGGGGCTTTTCGTTTTGCACTGATTCGCTTGAGCACCGTTAACACTTCCGGTTTCTGGGGAGCAGAGAAGATCGGGGTACCCTTTTTGATGATTCCCCCTTTCTCGAAGGCGATCTCTTCCAGGGACATACCAAGGATATCGCCATGTTCCAACTCTATCTTGGTAATTACCGATGCTTTAGGTTCCACCACATTGGTAGCATCCAGCCTTCCGCCAATCCCTGTCTCCAATGCTACCCAATCGCACTCTGCCCGTTTAAAGATCAGAAATGCAAGGCAGGTGAGAAGCTCAAAGGTGGTGGGATGCATATCTCCCCCAAAAAGGTACTCGGGGAGTTCCGAAATGGCGTTTGCCAGGTGAGCCCCCTCTTCCAGATAGAGCTGGTCGGGAAAGAATTGGCCATTTAGACTGATTCGTTCCCGGTAGTCGGATATATGGGGGCTTAGGTACAATCCACAGCGGGCGCCAAACCGGGACAATCCTCCCGCAATGAGTGCGGCGGTGGATCCTTTCCCCTTTGATCCGGCAATATGGATGATTGGAAGGCCTATATGGGGGTTCCCCATCACCGCAAGGAGGCTCTCCATCCTCCCCATCCTTGCTCTTCTGAGGGCCGGGGTGTTGGGTTTCTGAAAATTGGTAAACCCTTCCAGAAATGAATAGAGCTCATCGAGGGTGGTGAACATATCAGGAGAAACGCTCTTTTACAGCACCGGCATGGGTAAGAAACCCTTCATATTCGGCGATTCTTCGGGTGTGGAGAGCCATCTCATGGTAAGCATCCCGCCCCGCCCAAACCAGGGATGAATATTTCATAAAATCCCGGACCGATACGGCGGACCAGCTTTTTGCCTTTCCTCCGGTAGGGAGAACGGCGTTAACCCCTGTCAAGTAATTAGCGCAGCTGAAGGGCACATTCTCCCCCAGGAGAATCTCGCCGGCGTTGCGGATAGCGTTCAGAAGGGAAAATGGCTCCTTTACCTGCAGTTCCAGATGCTCCGGGGCGAAGTTATTTGTAATGGATACCGCTTCATCAATGGAGGAGCAGATGATTATCCCGCCGTATCCGCCTGCCAATACATCCTGGACGAAGCTGCGTCTGGGTTCAGAGAGTTTTGAGAGCTGCGTTTCGATTATTTCGGCGCACGCTGCGGCGAGGTCGGGACTGTCGGTGAGTAAAAGGGCAGCTGAGTCAGAACCGTGTTCCGCCTCAACAAGGAGATCCAGGGCTGCCAAACGGGGATCCGCATCTTTATCGGCAATCACAATCGATTCCGAGGGGCCTGCAGGAAGTCCCACATCAACCAAAGCTGAGAGAAGCTGTTTTGCCGCTGCCACATACATGCTGCCGGGGCCGATGATCTTCTCTACCCGGGGGATCGTTTCGGTGCCTGTGGCCAGAGCTGCGATCGCCTGGGCTCCTCCAATCCGATAAAAATCCCGAATACCCAGGTAGTCGGCGGTGAAGAGGGAGGCGGGATCCATCTTCCCATCCGCTCCCGGGGGACTGGTGATAACAATCCTTGGAACCTCCGCTATAAGGGCTGGAATGGCAAGCATATAGAGCATGGAGGGAAAACTCCCCCTGCCCCGGGGCACATAGAGGGCAGCACTGTCTATTGCGCTTGCCCTTTCACCGGCAAAGAGACCCGGCCGAATCTCCTTCACCGCCATGGACTCCGGTCTCTGTGCCCTGTGAAAGGATTTGATGTTTTCCATTGCATAGATGAGGGACTCCTTCATCTCCGGGGCAAGAGACTCTTTCGCCTGGGCAAACTCATCTTCCCCCACTTTCAGTCCCTGGGCAGAGAGGTCGACTCCGTCATATTTCCGTCCCAGCTCAAGGAGAGCGGAATCCCCCCCCTCCTTCACCTGCTGAATAATCGAAGAGACCGATGATCGAACCTCATCGATATCTGTCTCGGATCGCCGGAAAAGCCGCTCCCGCTCCTCCGCTCCTATCTCTTCCCATCTTCTCACGCTCACGGCCATATCCAAACTCCTTTCTTCAAGATCATTCTGACCTTTAGCAGCTCGGTCAAGAATACCGATATCGGAGATTATTGCCAAGACCGGAGGGGTCGGGCTGACTCTCCTGAAGCCCGGAGATGCTAAAAAAAGCTTGCATGATCAATGGGAGGATGATAAAATCGAAAATAGATCAGACGTATGAGGTATGAGCAGGAGGCGGTGTGTTTAGTATAAACCAGAGAGCAGTAGCTATTGTAAAAAGAGAGATTCTTCCCAGTTTGGAGGAGCTCAATTGCACCATGCATCTTCTGGGAAATGGAGCAAAAGTGATTGATATGGGAGTTTCTGCTCCCGGAGGCTACCGGGCGGCGCTTCTTTTTGTTGATGCAACGATTGGCGGCCTTGGCAAGAGCTCCTACGGAACATTCAGCCGGGAAGGGCTTACCCTTCCATCTATAGATGTATATATCGACCATCCCCAGGAAGCGTGCCTCTCCTCTCAATTTTCGGGATGGAAGTTGCCCGGGGAAGGGCTTCCCGGGAATATCAATCCTATCGGTTCAGGTCCTGCCCGGGCAATTGCCCGGAATGACATATTTTCTCAAGCCTGGGACTACAAAGACACCCACCATGAAACGGTCTTTGCCGCCCAGACGCAGGAGCTTCCTGATGAAGCAATGGCGGAAGCTGTGGCTGAAGCGTGTGGAATCAGGCCTGAAAATGTTTACATATTGGCTGCCCGAACCGGGAGTCTGGTAGGCTCAATACAAGTCTGTTCAAGAACCGTAGAAGCTTCCATCTGGCGGCTCTACCGAAAGGGCTTTGATATATCGAAAATTATCAGCGGCAGTGGTACCTGCCCCATACCCCCGCCAATCTTTGATGAGTTTTATGGGATGGACCGGGTCAATACGGCGCTTTTGTATGGAGTTACGGTCAGATATATCGTTAACTGCAAAGATGAGGAGATCGAAGCGGTAATTAATAATGCTCCCTTTAACGCTTCAGGACGTTTTGGGGAGCGGTTTGCTGACATTTTTGAAGAGGGGAAGAGGGATTTCTATCTGGTAGATAAAGATATTCATACCGTAGCCAGATACGAGATGGTAAACTATGCCACCGGGAACACCTTTTCAGCTGGT
>CAYMWV010000072.1:0-16028 GCA_964394395.1 uncultured Sediminispirochaeta sp. | reverse complement strand
TTCGATTGTATGTATCTCCGAGATATCCTCCAGATAGGCGCAGTTGGTCCCGGTCCCCAGAATAAAGCCGATAAAGCTGGAGTAGGAGCTGCCACTATGAGCTTTACCCGCAAGCATGGTGGCCACCGTATCATTCAAAATGGTAATCTGCTTCTTCCTGCCGTAACGCTGTTCAAGAGCTTCATTCAAGCCAGCCCCGATCAGCTCGCCCTCCAACTCCGGAGCATCCACCTCCTTGGTAAAGCGGATAAGCCGCCCGTCCCTATTGGGAAGGATCTCTGCGGGATAGGAGAAACAGAAGCCGATTCTTTCCGAATCGCCCTCCACCGGCTCCATCTTATCGGCGACCTGCTGAAAGAACGCTTCCCGTCCCACCCGGCCTTCTGTTCCAGGCATGGGACTCTTGGCGAAGTGTTCATTTACCGCATTCCCTGCCTTGTCAAAATGGTATGAGGCGGCCCGGAAATTGGTTCCCCCCGCATCAAGGACAATAACCGGCTTTCCGGAAGGGACCTCCCCCTCGGCTCCCACCCAGGCAGGGATCATCGCCAGGGAAGATGCATTTCCCGAAAGCCCCCGCTCCATCTCCTGAAGGAAGGTGGCAAGCTGAGCATCGAAATCGAAGCTCCCGGCTTGAAGGTTATGCTCTTCAAGAAATTTCGCCACAGCCTTCTTCAAAGCCACTACGCCTGCTCCTCATGATGATCGTCTTTTCTCATTCCTCACCTCTCGGGAAAATAGTAGGTCCAAGGGCCTGTAGTGTCAAGCGAAGGATACCACAACCAGTAATTCTCAATTTGGCAAAAGCAAGACAACCTTTTTTCTTGCCAAATTGAGAATTCAGCCCGTCCCGCAACATTAATCCCACTGAATCGAGGCTGTCTAAACCACTATATGTGGTGCTATTACAATTTTGGCACCACTATATGTAGCGTACATAATGCTCAGGAAAGGTTGCGGGACAGCCTCAATTACTTTTCATCACATCGGGTTTTGGTCGACCACTAATCGTGGTCGTCCTATATTTTGGATTTCTTACACAAAACCAGGGGGCGCAGCGGATATCCCGGAGCCTTCCCGAGGCGGGGCGGGGCGATCGGCAGTGAGCCCCAAAAGCCCCGGCGGCCCCAAGGGGGCGGAGCACCCGCAGGGGCGGGAAGCGAGGAATAGCAGCGGAGCACCCGGCCCCGGCGGCCCGGCGCCGGGGAGGTTCCCGGAATGGAAACGCACGAAGAAAGCGCGCAAAGAAAGCGCCCAGGGATATGAGGCGCTCCTTAATCTTCAATCCCCAGGTTTCGGCGGCGATTTTGAAAAACAGCGGTCTCGGCGCATTGGGCAAGATCAAGAACGCAGGGAGCGGCCAGATGGTATTCAACCAGGGTTCCCCGTTTTTGATCCCGAATGAGCCCCGCTTCCTTGAGTTGGGAGAGGTGCTTGGAGGCTACCGACTTGCTGATCTGCACCTCCTCGGCTATCTCGCAGACGCACCAGGGCCGGTCATGCAATTTCTCCAGCAGTTGAATGCGTACCGGGTGAGCCAGGGCTTTAAACATATGGGCCCTCTGCTCGTAACGGCTCTGATTACCCATTTCCATATCCTTTTCCATAACGGTATTGTTGCAATATCTGGAAACTTTGTCAATTGGGCTTGACTGTTTGTGTCCAAGTTTCTATACTTGGAAACATAAGCTACGGCGAAAAAACTTGAGGAGGATGAATATGAAGATCCAGATTTTAGGCTCCGGATGTCCGAAATGCAAGGCTCTGGAGGCGAATGCCCGAAAAGCAGTGGAAGAGCTCTCCCTCACTGCGGAGATAGAGAAAGTTACCGACACTGATGAGATCATGGAGATGGGGGTGATGATGACCCCGGCCTTGGCGATCGATGGAGAGGTAAAGAGTGTGGGAAAGATTCTTTCCCCTGATCAGGTAGGCGAATACCTGAAGGATGTTAAGTAGATGGCGTGTAATTGTGGTGGAGATTGTGTAACAAATCTTATCTACGCCTGTTCCGGTGCGGCAAACACCGGGTTTTTGGCAGACCAGGTGATGCGGGCCCTTGCAAAAGAGGGGGTGGGTAAGAGCACCTGCCTTGCCGCAGTTGGAGCCGATCTTTCCGGTTTTATTGAATCGGCCAGGAATGCAACTTGCAACATTGTGATCGATGGTTGCCCTGTGGGCTGTGGAAAACGGATATTTGAGGCGAAAGGGCTTCCCTACTCCCATTTCATAACTACCGATTTTGGAGTAGAGAAGGGAAAGAGCGCTATTACCGGTGATCTCATTGAAGAGGTAAAAACCGCTATGGCTTCTAACATAGCTGAGGAGAAGTAAGGGTATGGCAGAGAAAGAGTTAGGTCCAAACAAGGCTCTGGGAATTGTAGCGGGGGTGTTCCTGATAGCCTACTTCGTTCCCTTCGATGCCCCCCAGGTTGCCCGGGCTATCCAGGAAGCTTTTCTCATGCTGGGCGAATACGCCCGGGAGCATGTGCTGCTCTGCCTGGTCCCGGCCATGTTTATTGCCGGAGCCATTACGGTCTTTCTGAACCAACGGGCGGTCATCCGCTACCTGGGACCCAACGCTCCCAAACTGGTGGCCTACGGGGTAGCTTCGGTAAGCGGTGCCATCCTGGCGGTCTGCTCCTGTACGGTGCTCCCCCTTTTTAAGGGGATTTACAAAAAGGGTGCAGGTCTGGGCCCGGCGGTGAGTTTCCTCTACTCCGGGCCGGCGGTTAACATCCTGGCGATCGTCCTTTCATACAAGGTTTTCGGCTGGCAGATTGGCCTGGCCCGGATGGTAGGAGCGGTTGTTTTTGCAGTGGTGATAGGACTGATTATGCAGCTCATCTTCCGAAAAGAGGATGAAGAGCGGCTGGCAGATGAGAAGATGTTCCGTTACGACAGTAAAGAGGGTGATCGAAGTTTGGGGCAGATGGCCCTCTACATGTTCTCCATGATCGGAATCCTGGTTTTTATCAACTGGGCAAACTCCGATGGGGGGAGTGCGGCATGGGACGCCATTTTTCGGTATAAATATGTGATTACCGGGTTGTTTGGCATCCTGCTTATCTACTCACTGGTGCGCTGGTTCAGTAAAGATGATCTGAAAATCTGGGGGATAGCCACCAGAGATTTTTCCCTGCAGATCCTTCCCTTCCTCTTTGGCGGGGTATTGATTGCGGGCTTTCTCCTGGGCCGACCGGGCCATGACGCCCTCATTCCCACCGACTGGGTGGCATCCCTGGTGGGAGGCAACTCCCTCCTCTCGAACCTGATAGCATCGGTGAGCGGGGCCTTTATGTACTTCGCTACCCTCACCGAGGTTCCCATCCTCCAGGGGCTTATGGGAGCAGGAATGGGGAAGGGTCCCGCCCTGGCGCTTCTGTTGGCAGGGCCTTCACTATCCCTCCCCTCCATGATGGTGATTGGCGGAGAATTGGGTTTCAAGAAAACCTTTGTCTACATTCTGCTTGTAGTGATACTTTCCACTATTGCGGGAATGCTCTTTGGATCGATTATCTGATCTGAGAGCAAGTGAGTGCTTGTTCTATGCCTGTTCTACGCCTGTTCTGTGCCTATTCGGCCGTCCTGTAACGGCGGCCGGGAATGGCCGTCTGGAAAAGGGGGGCCGGTGGTGCGTTCGGGCGTTCTTACGTCCGTGTGCCGGTGCGCCGGGGCGTTCGCAGGCCCGGGCGCCGGTGCCTGCGCCTGTGCGCCCGTTCTTACGTCCGTGCGCCGGGGGGGCGGGCAATGCGCCTACGCCTCCCCTGGGGTAGATATAGCTTACGTCCGTGCGCCGGGGGGGCGGGCGCCAGGCCGGTGCGCCGGGGCGCCCACTACCGCACCAATCCTTTCTCTTTTTATAGAGAGGTTTTTACAGACAGGAGAAAAATAGTTGATACCATCGATCAGTATTGACAAAGGAGTTTGATTTGATAAAACAAGGTATGCTTTTCCGGTTTTCCCTCCCACGGATCTTCCTGCTTGTTTTGATGGGGGTTTTACTCGCTTCCTGCCAAAAAAGTGATGCATCCCCATTGGGTGAGGCGTCGGGAGAGGCGCAGGAGCAGGAGAGGAAAACGGTCACCTTTATTGAGCTTGGTTCGGTGAATTGTGTTCCCTGCAAGATGATGCAGCCGATAATGGATAAGGTTCAGAAGGAACTGGGTGAGCAGGTAGAGGTGGTGTTTCACGATGTCTGGACCGAGGAGGGGAAACCCTACGCAGGGCAATACGGTATCCGGGTAATCCCGACTCAGATCTTTCTTGATGGGGATGGGAATGAGTATTTCCGTCACGAGGGTTTCTTTCCGGAAGAGGAGCTCTATAAGGTTCTGGAGATGGGCGGGGTTAAGCTCTGATGGGAGGAGTCCTTGCATCGGTTAGCACAGCTTTTTCCACGGCAGGGCCCCTGGCCTTGGGCGCTGCCCTCATCTGGGGCGTCTTGAGTGTGGTGCTGAGCCCCTGTCATCTTGGATCGATCCCCCTGATTATCGCATATATTCATAACGGAACAAAACCGGACAGGCGAGAGGCGTTTTCCCTTTCCCTTCTTTTTGCTCTGGGCTTGCTGGTGATGCTTGCCCTGGTAGGTGTTCTAACCAGCGCCGCCGGACGGCTTATGGGCGATGTGGGAGGTTCACTGATCATTTTTATCTCCCTTCTGCTTATTCTCTGCGGTCTCTGGTTGATGGACATCCCGCCCTTTTCGAAGATCTCCTTCGCCGTCCATCCCCGTTTCCAGCAGCGAGGCAGATTTGGAGCCTTCTCTCTTGGCCTCTTCTACGGGATACTTTTGGGTCCATGTTCCTTCGCCTTTCTTGCCCCCATACTGCTCTATATTTTTTCCAGCGCCATGACCAAGTTTAGTTTCGGGATCCTCTTGATGATCTCTTACGCCATCGGCCATACTGCAGCTATTGTGGCCGCCGGAACCTTCGGGCATCTTGTAAGTGGGGTGCTGCATAAGAAGTGGAGCGAAAGGGGCTCTCTCTGGTTTAAGCGTGGCCTTGGTGTGGTGGTGGTTCTGGTGGGGATCAGCCAACTTCTATAACCTACAAAGGATGCCTGTTGTGAAAAAACTGCTATCAAGCTTCTGGACTCTGATTCTACTGGTAATGCTGTCAGCCCCTCTCTCTGGAGAGGCTCTGAAGCTTGAGTATTACGGAGAGATGGGTTGCAGTCACTGCGACCTGTTTCAGGAGAAGATCCTCCCGGCGGCGGTGGAGGAAGCGAGGGGGAAGGTGCCCGCAGGAGCTGCCTGGGCAGCAGCTGCAGGGAGTGCCCAGGCGGGGGCAGAGGAAGAGCAGGCACAAGCCCAGGGGCAGGGGGCAGAGGAAGAGCGTCCGGGGCTGCAGATTGAAGCAGAGTACTTCGATATTCTTTCCAAAACGGGGTTTGAGCGTTGTGAAAAGAGACTTGCCGAATTGGGCCTTGAGTTTTCGGTCTTTCCGGTGCTGATCATCGGCAATAACGCTTATCAGGGAAACAGCGCAGTAGAAGAGGGGCTGGTAAAGGAGCTGACCTGGTTCGCCGAGCATGGAGAATACTTGCCGGAAGAGAGAATAGCCACCGGGCCTGAAGGGGAATCGTTAAAAGCACTTCCCGGTGCCGCGGATGGGTCTGGCAAAGGAGTGGGGAGAGAAAATGGTGGATCGCTCCGGGGGATAGCAATCTGGCCGGTCTTCTTTGCGGGCCTTATCGATGGGGTAAACCCTTGCGCCTTTGCCACCATGCTTTTTTTCCTCTCCTGGATCACCCTGCGGGGCGGGTCAAAGCGCCGGATGATTATTGCCGCCCTCGGTTTTATCCTTGGAGTCTTTAGCGCCTACCTGGTGATAGGCTACGGCCTCTTCTCCTTCTTTCGAGTCGCCGGTACCATGGGGATCATCCGCACTCTGGTTCGTTACCTCTTTGCCGGCCTCGCTTTCCTCTTCGCCCTTCTCTCCCTTCGGGATGCGTGGTTTATCCACAAAAGTGGGAAATCTTCATCGATGCTGCTGAAACTGCCCAAGGGTCTCAAACGACGTATTCATGCTGTTATTAAAAGGGGTGATGCCTTCGCTGGTGACGAAGCTGCCCAAAACGGATATAGCGGCGGGAACTCAGCGATCGGCACCAGTGACAAGAGGGGCGGGTTCCCGCCCCCCCTCCTCTTCCTCTCCCTGCTTGTCACTGGTATGTTCGTGTCGGTGCTGGAGTTGGCCTGCACCGGACAGATCTATTTCCCCACCATCGCCTATATGGTGCAGGCCGGAGAGGGAACAGCGCCACTTTTGTGGCTCCTCCTCTACAATGGAGCCTTTATTCTTCCCCTGGTGGGGGTCTTCCTCCTGGTCTTGGCGGGGGTTTCCCGACAAAACATCGGCAGCTGGTTTGAACAGCATCTGGTAGCGGGGAAAGGGGCCACCGCTCTCCTTTTTCTGATTCTTGGAGTGCTGATTTTACTGTTCTAGGAATCTGGCCGTTTCTTGGAAAAGGGGTTCAGCTGAAGCGCTATGCCGCATATCACAATCAATCCTCCTGCAAGAGAGAGGCCTGGAGGGATCTCCTGAAAGAGGAGCACCGCCAGAAGGGATGCGATAACCGGTTCAAGCAGCACGGATATTGAGACAGTTCCGGCGGGAAGAAACTTCAGAGCGTAGTTGTAGAGGGAGTGGCCAAGCAGGGTAGAGAAGAGAGCCAGAGCAAAACAGAGGAGCAGATCCCTTAGACTAGGAATAAAGAGCTCCCCTCCTCCGCTAAACAGCCCGGCCATTAGGGTCACCGGAATGAGCAGGAAGAGACTTGCGGTGTACACAATTGTGGTATAGGGCACCAGATCGATCCGCCCCCGAAGGTTCCTGCCGATAAGCATGTAGAAGGCTACAAAGAAGGCACCGGCAAGGGCAAGCAGATTTCCTAAAAGGGGAGATTCTCCCCGGAGCTCAGCACCTTGTAGATCTCCAAGCGAGAGAAGCAGGGTCCCCAGTAAGACAAGAAAGAGAGCGGCCCACCCCTTCCCCGATATCGCCTCCTTTAGAAAAAGGGAGGCGAGAATCATCACAATCAGGGGATGGGTACTCACCAGGAGAACCGAACTTGCCACACTGGTAAGCCGAAGGCTGCTGATCCAGGTGGCAAAATGGGCCCCCAGAAAGAGCCCGGAGAGGATCATCCTGAAAAGGTCTTTCCGGCCGGGGAGGGAGAAACGTTTACCCCCAAGTCCGTGGCGAAGTCCCCGAAGAAAGAGGGGTGCCATCAGAAGGGAGGCGAAGGCCATCCTCAGGCTTGCCACCAGGAGTGGATGGGCAGAGGTATAACGTATGAGGATCGATGAAAAGGAGGTAAACAACACTCCCAGAATGAGTATCTTTCTCGGTCCCGGGAGCTCCTTCATGAAGGCCCCGCCATGTTTGGTGCCACAGCTTTTTTTGTGTCCCAGACTGGTCAGGAACGACCGGAAGCGATAAGCTCCTGGTAACGGCCGACAGCCTTCTGTGCAAAGCCCCCCTCACCGTGGATCGCTTTTACCTTCCCCGGATCGGGAGAGGTGATCTCTCCCCGGGGGAGGATCTGCTCTACCAGAGCGGGAATATCAAAACTGCGGCCCCTCTCTCCAGGTAAAGCGGCCCCGTTCTTTACAGCTGCCACCTTATTCAAAGCAGAGACGCCAGCGACAGCGGCTCCGAGCCCGGCGCCAAGTTTGCCAATGGTACGCACCGGCCGGTTCCATACAGCGGCAATCCTCCGCACCACCCCCATTGAGTCTGCAGGCCCTCCGGTGATATGAAGCGGCTCGTCACTGCTGCGGGCAAAACCTCTTGAGAAATGCTCGATCAAGACCAGCGTGGTATCAACAACAGCTGTGTAATCGGAAGTTAGATCCTTCTTCTGCCCCTCTCCCCGGACCGGGTCGATCCGTCCACTTACCGGGAAGGATTCTGCATCGGGCTGCCAGATAAAGAGATTCTCCCCCACCGGTCCTGATAGAAGGCTTTGGTCGGCCCGCTTATATTCATCCCTGCCCAGGCCGTGCAGCATCCGAACCCGGTCCCAAACCAGGGCCCCGTTGGTTCTGCATCCAAAGAGAAAGGGCCTGCCCAGGCCGTCATACATGGCATTTGCATAGCCGGCCCGGTCCAGAGCGACCCTTCCCTGCTGATCCACCGAAGGGGCTACCATAAAGACAAAGCTGGTTCCAAGGCTCAAGAGATCGCCATCCACCAGCACCTTGGTCTGGGGATTATCCCCGCTGCCTGCGGCGATAAGACAATTGGGAGAAAAGCCGTACTTCCTGCAGAACCAGGCGGCCAGGCTTCCAACCCCATCATCGGGAGCAACAATGGGGGGCAATTTCCCCCGAAAAGTTTCGCCGCCGCCGGGAAGCCCCTCGGCTGCAGCGTCGGTAAGCTCCACACTCCACTGCCGAGAGTGGTAGTCCATCAGGCTGGTACCGCAGCCGTTGCCAAAATCGGTTCCAACCCGGATATCCCCGGTCAGGACTGCAGGAATGAAGGAGCTGATAAGCTGCACCGTTTCCGTCTCTTCCCAAACTTCGGGATAGCGCTCTGCAACCCGCCGCATCACCGCCCCGGAAAAGCGAAGGGGGCTGTCACTGCCGGAAAGCTCGATCATACGCTCTTGGCCTCCAACCCCTCTGCGAATTGCATCGGCCTGGCTGACCGTATCGCTGCTCTTCCAGATGGGAGCTGTCAGATAGGAGAAGATATCCGAAAGTTGCTCCGTGAGGGGGAGTTCCAGAGAGCCATCCTCCCGCTGGAGAGCTTCAAAAGCTCTCCCGGCGCCCTTTTTCAGATAAACATGACCATGCTGCTGCCCCGATACGTTTATCACCCCTATATCAGAGAGGGGAAAGCCGGCTTCCAGGGAGAGGTCGGAAAAGATCGCCTCCAGAGCCGCCAGGAACATCCGGGGGGGCTGGTCCGCCTCCCCAGGAATTCGGGGGGGGATAATGCAGGATTCGGAATCGATCCCGTATCCTGAAAGGCGGGAATCTGCCGTGTAGGTCAAACTCTTTTCCCAAACCACCGAGCCCGCTTCAATATCAATTACCACTGCCGTCATACTCTGGGTGCTGCAATCAAGTCCCATGCTGTATTGTGCCATATTATGCTCCCTCTTCTTGATCTATTAACTACCGGTAGATTTCCGGATTGAGACACTGTTTCCCCGGTTTCCCCTCTACCATGGCCAGCAGATTCTCAGCAGCCATCTTTGCCATCTCGCCCCGGGCGCCGTAAGTGGCAGAGCCGGTATGGGGGGTCAGCACAACCTGTTCAAGAGAGGCGAGTTCCTCCCCTATCTCAGGTTCAAACTCATAAACATCGAGTCCGGCACCTGCGATGGTCCCCTCTTTGATAGCCCGCACCAGCGCCTTCTCCTCCAGCACCGGCCCCCGGCCGGTATTCACCAGAATAGCTCCCGGTTTCATCAGGGAAAGCTCCTTCCTCCCGATCAAGTGCCGGGTATCCCCATTCAGGGGAAGGTGGAGGGAGATAAAATCGGAACTCTGCAAAAGCTCTTCCAAATCGCAGCGCCGGGCTCCCGCCCCATCAAGCTCCTGTGAGGCACTCCGATTCCAGTAAAGCATCTCCATCTCAAAGCCCCGGCTCATCATTCCCATGGCCGTGCCAATCCTCCCAGCTCCAATAATTCCAAGTTTCTTTCCTGAGATATCGGCCCCAAGAAGCTGCAGGGGAGCCCAGCCCTTCCAGGTTCGACTGCGCATCAGCGTGTCGGAAGGCACAATGTGCCGGGCCGCTGCAAAAAGGAGGGCCCAAGCAAGCTCGGCAGTCGCCTTGGTAAGCACATCAGGGGTATTACTCACCCCTACCTTCAATTCAGAAGCAACACTGAGGTCGATATTATCATAACCAACCGCATAACCTGCCACCCCTTTTATCCCCTTTGCAAGCACTTCCCTATCAATCTTGTCGCTGAGCATAACAAGAAGAGCATCGGCCCAGGCAGCCCCCTCAAGAAGCTCTTCCCGGGTGGCGGGTCTATCCGAAGGCTGGATCCAGAGCTCACAATGCTCTTCAAGAAGCTGAATTCCGGTCTCATCTATTCGTCTACTGATAAAAATCTTTTCCATCCCAGGAGTGTACCTTTCCTTTTCTGCTTGCGCAACCACAAGCCCTAGGCTACAATTGTGGCTGCCATGACAGCCTCGGTTCAGTGGGAGTAAGATGCTGAGAGAGCCTGGATTGAAGCCAGTTTTTCAAGTGGCGGCCCACCGCCAGGGGCGGCGGCCTTCTTGAGGCGGCGGCCTTCTTTTATAATCGGCCCAAACTTTTTGTGAGAGGTGCCTGCTATTCAAATTCAACTACCAAAACCGTCGCTGGAGCGGCTTCCCCATTATTACCGCATTCTTAAAAAAGCCTCAGAAGATGGAAAAACCTATCTCTCCTCCGCCGAGATGGGCCAAAAAGCGGGGGTCCCCGGAGCACAGGTGCGTAAAGATCTTCTTCCCTTCAAAGCCAAGGGGCGTCCCAGTCTCGGCTTTCATGTCACCACCCTAAAGGCAATTCTGGAGGCTTACCTTGGACTGCTTGAAGATCGGGAGGCTGTTCTGGTAGGAGCGGGGAATCTGGGGAAGGCCCTGGCGCTTTTCCCCGGTTTCCACCAATACCGTATTCGAATCGCCCATCTCTTTGACTGGGACCGAGCAAAAACAGGAAGCCGGGTGGGAGACTATACGATTCACCACACCGACGAGTTAAGCGCTTTCATCCAGGATAAGAAGATCCGGATTGCCATCATCACCACCCCGGCAGAGGCGGCCCAGTCGGTGGCCGAGGAGCTTATCAGATCCGGCATTGTGGCTATCTGGAACTTTTCCCCCATCCGGCTGCAGGTGCCGGATTCGGTATATGTAAAGTACGAAGATCTCAGCGCCGGACTGGCAATTCTCTCCCACAAGGCGGCGGAGCTGGGAGAAAAGGGCAGGGAATGAGATAACCCTCACCCAAAAAGCAAAAAGCAGCCGAGGAAGCTGCCCGGCTTTAGCTTTCCCTGCTTGAGGAGGGCTTTCAGCGGCCAGGGGCCGCTGTCGGTGGTCCGGTGGCCCCTGGAAGAGGGCTTTCAGCGGCCAGGGGCCGCTGTCAGTGGTCGTGTGGTAAAAATGGAGCCCCCAAGAATAGGGGGCTCCATATCAATTATCCCTTTCCGGGGGAAAAGAGATCCTTCTTATCCCTTAACCGATCCGGCCATCATCCCCCGTACAAAGTAGCGCTGCAGGCCAAAGAACACAATTAGGGGCATGGTCATGGTGAGGAATGCCCCGGAGGTTAGAACGTACCAGTCCTGTCCTCTGGACCCCACCATCTCGGAGAGCCGGGTGGTCACCAGGGCAACGTCGATCTTGGTCCCCAGAAATACCAGGGCTACCAGGAGGTCATTCCATACCCAGAGAAACTGGAATATGGCGAAGGATGCAATTGCCGGCACCGACAGGGGCATGATGAGGAAGATAAACTTCGTCATTGGGGTGGTCCCGTCCACCTCCGCAGCCTCAATCAGATCCCTTGGGATCTGGGATATATAACCATAGAGGAGGTAGGTGGCAAGGGGCAGCCCGAAGCCCGTATGGGCCAGCCAGATCCCCAGGTAGGTACCGTTCAGACCTGCATTATTATAGAGCCGGAAGAGGGGAAGCAGGGAGGTCTGCAAAGGCACAACCATCAGGCCAACCACAAGAATAAACATCAAGCGGCGCCCCTTAAACTCCATCCAGGCCAGCCCGTAGGCGGCGAATGCAGCGATAGTGATAGGAATAACCGTCGCAGGAATGGTCACAAGCAAACTGTTGAGAAAGGCGTTCCCCATCCCATCCTCGGTAAGTACGTAGGTGTAATTGCTTAATGTCCAGGCTCCATTGGTAAAGGGCTGCAAAAGAGCGGTCCACCATCCGGTAGTATTAATGGCGTTGGGATCCCGGAAGGAACTTACCAGTAATCCCAGGGTGGGAATCGTCCAGACAAGGACAATCACAATAATGGCAAGATTCAGGAACACCCTTCCCAGGATCTCCCCGGAGGTTCTTTTTCTTTTGTTAAGCACAACTGTTTCAGCCATAGTAAACCTCCCTATGCCTTATTGAGATTGCGGATATTCCTGATCATCACAGGGGTAACCGCAATAAAGATGATGACAGCAAGAGCGGCACCCCGCCCATACTGTCCCCGGCTGAATATCTGGTTGTACATCATGTTCGCCACCACATCAGTATCGAAGCGTCCGCTGGTCATTACAAAGACCACATCAAAGACCTTCAATACAAGGATGACAATAGTTGTGGTTACCGTCAGGATAGATCCGCTTACAAAGGGAATAATCACCTGAAAGAATATGCGAAGCTCAGTGGCTCCGTCTATTCTTGCGGCTTCAAGCAAACTCGAAGGTACCCCTTTGACAGCAGAGGAGAGGATCACCATGGCAAATCCCGTCTGCAGCCAGATCATAATGATAATAAGGAAGAAGTTGTTCCACGGCGCCATCCGGAGCCATCCTACAGGATCACCCCCAAGACCTACCACAATGGCATTAAGCAGACCAATCTGCTCACCGTAGGTGGCCCTGTAATAGATAAAGCGCCAGATAACCGAAGCACCTACGAAACTGATTGCCATGGGAAGAAAGATCAGGGATTTGGCAACTTTCTCCCACTTCACCCGATCCACCAACACTGCAATAATCAGCCCGAAGGATACAGTAAAGAGGGGCACAAAGATGAGCCAGAGAATATTGTTTCTTACAGCAATCAATAGTGCAGAATCCTGAAAAGCGGCAATATAATTCTGCAGACCGAAATTGGTAGGAGTGCCGCCCCGCTTGTAATCAAAGAAACTGACCCCGATGGTTCTCACCGTCGGATAGATGATGTAGACCAACAGTATCAGAAAGGCGGGTGTGATAAAGACGTAGGGCCGTAGAAGGTCCCGGGTTTTAATCGGCAGTTGGGCAACCAGGTTGTCTACCACCAAAAAGAGGGCCCAAATGCCGCCCACACCAACTACCAGGGCAACCAGTGCAATGAGCAGCCTGGGGGCTTCTCCCCCTTTCATGAAATTAAAGCTCCATGTAAAAATGAGTACAAGCAGGGCGGTAATAGCTATGGAAAGGAGAACCTGCACCAACCTGCTTTTTCCTGTTATTATTTGATTCATAATCCCCCCGGAAAAATTTAGTTATTATTAAACCGATCCAATCCAAAAACCGGGGCAGCCGACGGCTGCCCCAGAATGAGTTTCCGTAACGAAGATTACGGCCAGCTCTGGTCAATATTACTCAGTATCTTATCCAAACTGGCATTCGGATCGTTCACGTAAGCGGTGATCTGTGACCAGAAGGAACCAGCACCGACAGGTCCCGGCATCAGGTCGGAAGCGTCAAAACGAAAGGTAGTTGCTCCCTGAAGGATCTCCGCAATACCCCTGTCGGTAACAGTAGGATACCAGTCCAGGGGAGTATCTTTGTGGGGAGATACAAAACCGCCAGCTTTAATCCATTCTTTAGTGGAGAGTCCCGTTGCGAGGTAACGCATAACCGCACGAACCTCCGGACGATCCTGCATAGCCCCAAAGAGGTCCCCGGCACCGAGAACCGGACTTCCAAGGCTCTCATCAATCGGGGGAAGGTAGAAGAAACCGATGGTCTCACCCACTTCCTCACCCTTCTTGGGCAGAAAAGCGGTAATAAATGAAGCCTGCCGCATCATCAGTGCTGCAGGAGGATCAACAGTCAAAGGAGTAGGAGCATCTCCGAAGGGGGTAAGAACGATTCCTTCCCTTCCGCCAAGAACGTAGTCCTCGTTGAACCAGATCCCCTCCAGGTACTTCACTGCCTCTTTGAATTCGGGACTGTTGAATTTAAGCTCTCCCGCTACCCATTTGTCGTAGACCTCGGGGGGATGGATTCGAAGCATGATATCTTCAAGCCAGTCGGTAGCTACCCATCCGGTTGCTCCGGAACTCTCAATTCCTATGGACCAGGGGGTGTGGCCATCTGCTACCATATCGTCGCAAAGGGCAAGCATTTCATCCCAGGTTTCGGGGATGGTATAGCCCTCTTTCTCAAAAGCGGGGATGTTGTACCATACCAGACTCTTTACACTGGCCCGGTACCAGACACCTGCCTGAATTCCGCCAATCTCGGCAAGGTTGATCCAGGCGTCGTTATACTGCCCTTTCAGATAATCCATTCCAAGCCAGTCGGCCACATCATAGATAAGTTCGCCCTCTACCAAGTCGGTAACAAGTCCGGGCTGGGGAAATGCAGCGATATCGGGGGGATCTCCACCTTCAGCCCGAACAGTAATAAGGGTCTCAAAGTCTCCGCTTCCCTCATACACAACATCGATACCGGTGGCATCAATAAAGGGCTTCATGGAAGCGTTAAACCGCGCTGCGTCTTCGTCCACAATGGCGCCAAAGATATTTACCGTAGTTCCGGAGAGGTCCTCTCCTTCGGTGTAGGGATTATCGGCGTACTTTGAATCCGCTTCTGTTGTTGTCTCTTCTTTTGCCTCTTCCTTGGGGCTGCAGCCGGTAACCAGTACCAGACTGAAAGCCACAAGCAGAGCCAGAAGCACAAACAGTACTCTCTTTCCGTTTCGCATTTTTTCACTCCTTGCATAGTGTAGTTGTTTTAGGCCAACCGTTATGCACACGGTTGCATATGATTAAGTGTATGCCCCAAGCCTGGGCTTGTCAAGGTTTTTTTTACGATCGCGCACGCGCCGCATGCGCTTTCGCCTCACCACTCCTCTTTGAGGTGCCCCGAACAGGAATTCGAAATGTGGCAAAATAGAAACTGAAACCTTGATTGCAAAACCCATGATTCGTGCTCGTTAGCGCCGAAGCGGCGATACTGCGCAGAAATCATGGGTTTTGCATCAAATTTCTACTTCCTTCCTTGCCACATTTCGAATTCCTTTCCTTTTTTGGTTTTTTTTGACGACCACTAATCGTGGTCGTCTCACATTTCGAATTGCTGTGCCCCGAAAGCCCGGTTGGCCGTGATTCGTTTTTTCTGGTACAATAGGAGAGATGAAACTATCACAGATAATCCAACTGGTAGAGGGGCGGGTGATCACCTCCGGCGATACTCGCAAACAGGGCGATTCCAGCAGGACCGGTGAAGCGACCGGAGGAGGGGCTGGCGGCGGAGCCGGTAGAGAGAGTGTCGGAGAAACCCGTAGTGCAGCTGCTGCAGCCCCGGAACGGGAGGTCACCTCCGCCTTTGCCTCCGACCTGATGAGCGACGTACTCACCCTTTTAGTGGATGATATGGTACTGATCACCGGTTTGAGCAATATCCAGGCAATCAGAACAGCCGAAATGGCCGATATCAACCAGATCATCTTTGTCCGGGGCAAGGAACCAACAGAAAAGATGGTGGAGCTGGCAGAGGAATCGGGAATACGTCTCATTGTTACTCCCTTTTCCCTCTATCGCGCCAGTGGGATTCTCTACGGAGCGGGCTTGCCAGCCCTCTTTTAGGGAAAGGAAAGACCATGCACTTTGAGTACACCATTGTTGCCAACGACTTTAACCATGCGGGATACGCCTCCAGCGACCTGAAAAAGCGGATGAAGCAGCTGAATATCCCCACCGGTGCAATGAAGCGGGCTGTGGTTGCCCTCTTTGAATCGGAGGTAAACGTGGTGGCCCACTCCCTTGGAGGGGTACTGGAAGCAGATATCCACCCCGACCGGATCCATGTGCTGGTGAAAGACCAGGGACCGGGAATCCCGGATATCGACCTGGCCATGACCGAGGGATACTCCACCGCCAAAGATGAAGTACGGGAAATGGGCTACGGAGCGGGGATGGGCCTGCCCAATATCCGGAACAACAGCGACAGCCTGCAGGTGCGCTCCGGGGCGAATCAGCCCACGGAAATAGAGTTTGAGGTGCGCTTTTCCGGGGCCCCCGGGGAGACTGGGCTACCCGGGGAAGCTGGGGCCGCGGGGGAGACTGGGCTTCCCGGGGAAGCTGGGGCTGCAGGAGGAGCCGAGCTCCCCG
>CAYMWV010000071.1:0-16173 GCA_964394395.1 uncultured Sediminispirochaeta sp. | reverse complement strand
CCTCCGGGGCATCGATTCCAGCGGATGCGGCGTTCCATAGACTCAAAGGGCTGATCCGGTAGGTGTGGATATGCTCCGGAGATTTCTCAAGCTCCGCAAAGGGGCCTACCGCTTCCCGGCAGCCCTCAAAGCCTGGATTGTGTACATCTATCAGTAAGCTGCCGTCGCTTTGAACAATCAGTGGTCTGTCTGTTTCACCTGCTATCATCCTTACAAGGGTATCGATATGAGCGGGGCTGTTCAAGTGCTGCTGCCTTTCTCCGGCCTTTCGGTGCCGGTTCAATCGACAGGAGCGCTTGTGCTATAATGGGATGTTAAGTTTTTCAGTGGAGTTGGATATGAAGAGTGGACAAGAACGGGAGGGGCAGATCCCCATCTCCTGCAACAAGGATTGCGGCGGCGGGTGCCACCTCCTGGCTGAAGTAGAGGAGGGGAGGCTGATAAGGATAAAGGATCATCCTCTTCGGCCCCGGTACATGAGGGGATGCATAAAGGGGTATCGAAGTGCAGATACCCTCTACCATCCCGACCGGCTCCTTCATCCCCTTATCCGAAGTGGAGAGCGGGGAGGGGGAGTCAGCGCTTTCCGAAGCGCCTCCTGGAAGGAGACGCTGGATCTGATTGCAGAGAGCCTTGCACTTTCCGGCCGGGAGAAGGGGATGGAGGCCCTTATGCGCCTGGGAGGTTCCGGATCCTGTCGGGGGGCGCTCCACAACACCGACCGGCTTGCCAGGCGCTTTCTGACCCTCCGGGGAGGTTTTACCGATACAGCTGGTAACTATTCCAGTGAAGCGAGCGACTTTGTAAAGCCCTTTATGTATGGAACAGGTAATATCGGGGTGGATATTCGCTCCCTCGAAGATTCCCGGACGGTGGTTCTCTGGGGCTTCAACCCCTTCCAGGCGCGGTTTGGTAGTGAGACCGAGCAGTTTCTCCTTCACCTATCTGCTGAAGGCAGAAGGATTATTGTAATAGACCCCAGGCGGACAGAAACAGCTAAACGATTGAAAGCCCGCTGGATTCCCATTAATCCTGGAAGCGATGGGGTTTTACTTTCCGCCATCCTTTATCACATCCTGAAAGGGTTCAGCGGTCCGGTAGACCGGGAGATGATCAACTCATACTCCGTGGGTCTTAGGGAGTTTGAAAAGCTTCTTTTTGGAGAAACCGATGGTCTGGTACGGGATCCCCGGTGGGCCGCCCCGATCAGCGCTGTTTCAGAACCGGTGATCCGGGAGCTGGCGGATCTTTTCATCCAGGCCAGGCCGGTGGCACTCTTACCGGGGCTCTCTCTGCAGAGAACCCTGGGTGGGGAGGAGACCGATCGGCTCTGCGGGGTCCTGCAGCTTGTGAGTGGAAATTCCGCCCTTCCGGGGGGGACAAATGGAAGCAGCCAGTGGAACAGCCTGCCGAAACCCCGGTGTGGTAGAATCCCCATTCCCCCGGCCGGCAAGCCGAAGAATTTCCCCGCTGTTCCGGTCTACAGCTGGGCCGATGCTGTTTTGAAAGGTAGATCTGGAGGGTACCCCACCGATCCTTCCTTCCTCTACTGTGTGGGGGGGAACTTCATTGGTCAGGGGAGCGACCTGGAAAAGTGCAGAGCTGCCTTTCGAAAAGCGGAGTTTTCGGTTGTTCATGATCTCTTTCTTACCGAAACAGCTTCCTATGCCGACGTGGTGCTTCCGGTAGCCGCTTTCCCGGAGCGGGAGGATATCTGTTTTACCAACGGCCCCTACCTCTTCTACTCTCCCCGGGCAGTTGACCCTCCGGAAGGGGTAAAGAGCGATTTTGAGATTTTTTCTCTCCTGGCGAATCGTCTGGGCTTTGAAGAGGCGTTTACCGGAGGGCTGGATGAGTCCGGCTGGATAAACTGGTCTCTTGACCGGAGTGAGGTGAGTGATCGAGAAAGGTTCATGCGTACAGGTATCTATGCAGCCCCGGATAATCAACGAAGGGGACTTTCCGATTTTTACACCGATCCCGAAGCGCATCCTCTTGCCACCCCTTCGGGGAAAATCGAGATTCTTTCACCCCTCTACGAAACTGCGGGGGGACCGATCCTTCCAGGTGCGTGGATTCCAAAACGGGATAAGCAATACCCGCTTTTTATGGTAACGCCGAAGGAACAATTCCGGATTCACAGTCAGGGAGATAACATTCCGGGAATCAAAAAGATGTGCAGTGACGATCTATTGATGCACCCCGCCGATGCTGCTTCCCGGGGGATCGAAGAGAAAGATATGGTTGTGCTTACCAGCAAGCTGAACGATCCTGCAGATTCCTCCCGGTCCCGAACGCTTTTTTGCCGGGTCCGGTTGACCGAGGAGCTTATTGCGGGTACCGTTTCCCTCAATCAGGGAGCCTGGCCCCGGTTCAACCGGGATGCAGCTCTGTGGGAGGGGAATGTAAATATCCTTACCAGCTCAGAGCCTACCCTGCCGAGCCGGGGATCGAGAACCCATTCCAACTGTGTTGAGGTGACTAGGTGGCGCAAGGAAAGATAAGTGAACGACTGGGGTATCTTCTGGCAATGGGGGTGGCGGCAAAGCTGATTGTTGACACCACCGTGCAGCTTTACAACCCCTTTCTTACCATCATTGCGGCAGGACTTGGAACTAGCGCCATTGTTATGGGCCGGATAGTGGCTATCAGGAGCATGATGGGCTTTATTGCGCCCATTTTCGGCTCCCTGGCAGACCGGGTCGGTTATCGATTTATTATCCGCCTCTCTCTCTTCATCTGCGGGACAGGGATGATCCTGGCCGCCCTTACCAGCCATGTGTGGATCTTTGTTCTGGCGATGGTTTTATCCGGTATCGGCCAGGCGGGATACACCCCCACCCTGCACGCCTATCTCAGCAGCCGTCTTCCCTGGGAGAAGCGCGCCTGGGGGCTGGGGATCCTGGAGTATTCCTGGGCCCTGGCGGGGATAGTGGGGCTTCTCTTTGCCGGTTACCTGATTGAGTTCTTCAACTGGAGGGCTCCCTTTTACTTCCTGGGGGGGATGCTTCTCTTTTTCGCCCTCATCTACGGCACCCTGCCGGGGAAAACGTTCAAGCTCCATGCACTTCGGGCAACTGATAGTTATCGAGAAGAAATTGGAGTGCTTCTTCGGCTCCGGAAGTTTTTTACTCTTCCTGGAGGCTCCGGTGCAGGCCCCCTCTCTGCCTGGGGTACTGTTGTCATTAATGGTCTAAACTTCTTTGCCATGTCCCACATCCTGATTATTCACGGCGGGTGGCTGGAACAGGAGTATGGCCTTGGGGCTGCAAACCTGGGAAAAATCGCTCTCATCCTTGGCTTCTTTGATCTTACCGCCAGTATTATTGTCAGTCTTGCGGTGGATAAAATCGGAAAGAAGCGGAGTGTGGGTATAGGGATTACCGGTGCGGCTATTGGATACGCCCTGCTTCCCTTTTTAAACCGATCCCTTCCCCTGGCGGTGCTCAGTATCGCCATTCCCCGCTGTTTTTTTGAATTTGCCGTGGTGAGTAACTTCCCCTTGATGAGCGAACAGATTCCGGAGCAGAGGGGGAAGGTGCTTAGTCTCAGTATGACCGTAGGATTGATCGGCTCTACCCTGGCCGGAATTACCGGTCCCTGGGCCTATTATCGGTTTGGTGTTACCGGTCTTGGCTTGGGGAGTCTTATTCTGGTTCTCATATCCCTGGCCATTCTCCTTTTTGTGGTAAAGGAGCCGAAGCATGAAAGATGACTGGACTGCACGGGAACTGCCACTTTACCTTAAAATTAAGCAGGCCCTATTGGAAGAGATAAAAGGGATGGATCCCGGGAAAAACCGGCTTGAACCTGAAAAAATCCTGGCAGAGCGGTTTGGTACCAGTCGGGCTACGGTCAGGGAAGCGATGAGCGCACTGATCCGGGAGGGGAGTATCACCCGATGGCAGGGGAGGGGGAACTTCGGTCATCCCGGTGTATCCTCCCTGGATATGCGGATCGATATCGATAGTGACTTTCGCCGGCTCATCACCGATAAAGGGGGGAGGGCGAATGTTACCCAAAGCGAGATGGAACGAAAAACCCCCTCTGCCCAAATGCTTCGCCGCATGCCGGAAGCAGAAGGCGAGCAGGTTATCGCCTTCGACTGGATTTACCGGGACGGGAAGAATCCACTGATCAATTGCCGGGTGGAAGTGCTGCGCTACCTGATGAAGGAGCTGCCTGAGGGGGGAGAGCCGGAAGCCCGACTCTCGGATTTTCTCAAAAGATACTGTGATGTTGATATTGTCTACACCACCACCTGGCTGCGCTCAGGAGTGGATGAACAGATAGCCCGCCGTCTCGGAGTTGCGCCATCGTCACCGATGCTTATCTGGGATGAGATTTTTTACGACCTCGATGACCGGAAAATATGTTTTAATACCATCCATTTTCATCCGGAGAAGATAGACCTTTCGATGCTTACCCATTTTTAAGACTTCATCAGTGCGTAATCATTGAGGAGGTCCCGATCCAATGGGATTCACGTTGCGGCTCAACCTGAACTCTCCTCTCCTTTCCGCAGCCGATTCATGAAGGGAGAGATGTCGCAGAAGGTACTGCCCCGGACCACCAGATCTGAAACAATTTCGCCCACCACGGGTGATATCACCACTGAGCTTTTAAACCCGGTAGCAAAGATGAGTCCTTCGGGCCCGGCGCTACCCAGAAAGGGTTCAAAATCGGGGGTAGAGGGGCTGCATGTGGTCCAGCTCCTCATTACTGAAATTTCTTTCAGAGCCGGGAAGAGTTCTGCAAGTTGCTTCGGCATATTTCTGCAATGGGCACTGCTGGTAAGCTGAATCGCCTCATCCGGATCTTCTGGTCCCGGCTCACTGGTCTCTCCAATAAGAATATTTCCCGCTGCAGTTTGTCCGGCGGTAAAACTGGTGGTGGGGCCGGAAGAGCCGTGGGTTGCGGTAAAGAAAGAGGCAGAGGAGAGAAAGTTCAGGACGGTGGGCTGGAGTGGCTCACTTACAAAAGCTTCCCCTATAACATACTCCACCGGGATTTCGATTCCACAGCCTGCAGCGAGCTTCCTGGACCAGGCTCCTGCAGCAAGGACAATGTAGTCCGCTTCAATGATACTCCCATCGGATAGCCGAACGCCCCTGCACTGATTGTCTTGAAGCAGTATCTCCTCAACTCTACTGTGCTCCCGTATTTCAAGCCCCGCTACAACTCCGGTTTCAGCGAGGGCGAAGAGATACTTGAAGGGGTTGATGTTGGCCTGTTTGAAGTAGGTTGCCCCCTTCATGGTCCGGATATCCATATAGGGTTCATACCGGAGCATCTCTCCGGGTTCCAGGAGTTCTACCTGGAGACCCTCCCTTGCTATCTCCTTCTTTAAAGAGATCAGTTCCTCCATCTCCTCATTTGTCTGGGCATAGAGGAGGGATCCCATTTCACGGAACTCCAGATCCCTGCCCAGTTCCTTTTCCATCGAAGACATTCGTTTGAAACCCCGGCTATTGAGCACGAAGCTGAGTCCCGGATTGGAATCCTGGAGCTGTATACAACCGAAGTTGTTTCCTGAAGCTCCGGTGCCAATCTCCTTCTGCTCCAGAAGAATAGTCCGGACCCCTGCTTTTGCCAGGGCCGAGGCGGCGCTTGTTCCGTGGTAACCTCCACCGATAACGATGGCTTTTCGCACCTCCCTGAGCTGGTTCCCTTTAGCTAAATCGGGTTTACCACAGGTTGCGGGGGGGGCGGTGTTCAGGGAGTTCTCCGGTGTGGATTTTTCTTCGCTGATCGAGGGAACTCCTTCTGCCGGGTATTCCTCCAGGGAGGAGAGATGGTCCAGAGAAAGGGGTACGTTGGGAAAGCGGGGTTTATCCTCTCCTATACGTAAAACATCCCTACCCGTTTTTCCGGCAATAATTCCGGCAATTACCGAACCGCAGCCTCTTCCCTGACAGGGCCCCATCCCCGCCCGGGTGTAGCGCTTGACTGCCCCTACGGAGCTGCAGCCAGCGTCGATCGCCCTTTCCACCTCTTCCAGGGTGATCTCTTCGCAGCGGCAGATGATGGTTCTTTTCTTGTTGCTCATACATCTTCTCCCAATCTTCTGATGCTCCGGATCTGACCAATCAGCTCTTTTTTCGCTTCGATTGTAACAAGCCTGGTTTTATCAAATCGTTTCGGCATAATCGACGAGATTATCTGTCCCGTTCCGATGTCAGTACCGGTACGATCGAGGATGGAAACCATATCACCCTTTGCAGGAGAGGGAAGGTATTCCCAGGGGATGGTGATCCTTCCCGTGTCGTCCACTGACCCGAAAGAGATCATGAAGATTGCCTGGCCCGGGCAGGCAGAGGCACATTTCATGCATCCCGTACAGAGATCATACTCTATCCTGGGCAATCCGCAGATTCCATCCATCCGTATCGCTCCGGTGGGACAGACATCGACACAGGGGTTACAGGGGATTGTCTCCGGACAGTCGATCAGGGGAAGGGCGTGTTTGCAGTGAAGAGCATCTTGCAAAATCCTGGCTCCATCATCGATTTTTCCCGCTCCCGGATCGGAGCCTGAACCGGAGCCTGATCCTGAACCGGGATTGAGATCAGATCCGGGGAATGGTTTATCCGAATAAACCTCTCCCCTTGAAACAGCTCCCGCCGCCTGCAAAACAGCCGCTTTTTCCTCCAGCCGGGGAATGCCGTGGCTCCCGGAACGGAGTTCCTGTAGTCGTTTCTCTACCACCCCTGCAGCTGGTTTCGCATCATCCTTGCTCATCTTTCCAAGATCTTCAGCTACCGAGATCCCTGCAAGACGTCCTTCATCCAGGCTGCTGTTGGCCTCTTCTATTCCTGCAATATCTCCTGCAACGTAGACTGCTCTCTTGCTGCTTCTCATCCGCCGGTCATGGAGGGGGAAATGGCCGCCCAAGAGGGCACTGGAGTAGAGCTTGCAACCCAGCATCCCGGCAAGTTCATTCCTGGGAGAGAGTCCTACGGAGAGACAGACCGTATCTGCCGAAATGGTTTTTACCGTGCCTGTGCCGATTTCTTCAATATCAACCTCTCTGACCCGACTCCCTCCCCGGGCCTCAACTATGCGATGGCCTACATAAAATGGGACTCCCCGGCGGAGCAATTTCCCTCCATGGACGTAGTATCCCCCAATCCGATCCCTGATCTCCACCAGCCCCTGCATCTGCGCCCCCGCCTGCATGAGCTGATAGGCTACAATCAATCCCACATTTCCAGAGCCCACCATCAGGATCTGCTCCCCCGGCAGGACCCGATGCACATTGGTCATGGTCTGGGCCGCTCCGGCACTCATGATCCCCGGCAAGGTCCAGCCGGGAAAGGGGAGGCTTTTTTCCTTCCCCCCTGTAGCAAGGACGACTCTCCGGGCCGATACAGCTCTACTGTGATCGGCAGATGAAAGGACAATCCTGCCATCCCGGAGTACCCCGATTGCTCTGGTGCCGGTGAGTATCCTTACACCGTACTGTTCAGCCTCTTTGAGCAGCATCTCTGCAATGGTGAAACCGCGAATTCCCGAATAGTGCTCTGAGGAACCGAAAAACTTGTGAATCTGTTTATAGAGCTGCCCGCCGGGCTTCTCGTTTTCATCCACCAGGAGTGTTTCAACCCCCCTGCGGGCTGCCTCGATGGATGCTCCCAGACCGGCTGGCCCTCCCCCGATTACCAGCAGTTCCACCGTTCTCTTGTACTGTTCCATATCGCTTTTCACACCATCCTCCCCCTGCCTTCCTGACGACGGATGATCATTCCCTCTTCCAGGGGGGTAATGCAGCTGCGCACATTTGCCTTCCCGTTTACCACCATGACGCACTCCTGACACTGACCGATTCCGCAGAAAATACCCCTTGCTTCGCGGAATCGATGACTGATCCGAAGGTCCGCAATTCCCGCAGCAGCCAGGGCTGCTGCAATCGGCTCTCCCTCAATCCCGGTGAGGTTTCGGCCCTCAAAATCAAAAGTAACAATTTGTGCTGCTGGAAGATCCGGCAGAATCGGATGTTTCTCTATTCTTTTCATGGTGGAATAGTATCATGACCAGTTTTGCAGGTCAATCAGTAGTATATACAAATCAAAAAATAGGTATATACATATAAACTCTTTTTTCCAGCTATTGAAGCTGTCCCGCAGCTCTTTTTATAAGCTTCTTTACCTTGTATAGTTGTTATGGACTACCTTAGGATATCTATCCAGGAGATTATGGGAGGTAATTGTATGGCGCGGATTGTCTATGGAGTGTGTGGAGAAGGACATGGACATGCCCTTCGATCTCAGGCGGTGATCGAACATTTGAAAGAGGCCGGGCATGAGCTGCTTATCCTGGCAAGCAACAAAGCGTATCGGGTGTATCAGGATTTGTTTGACAATCTCCATGAGATCCACGGTTTCAAGGTTGTCTATGAAAACAATGAGGTGAAAAGCTTTTCCTCGGTTCTAGATAATCTCTCATCCCTTCCTAAAGGGGCTGCCGAGAGCATCCGGAAAATCAGGGAGCTCTTTCAGGACTTTTCTCCCCAGCTCTGCATTACCGACTTTGAACCCTACACATCCTATCTCGCTCAAAACAGGGGAATTCCCTGTCTGGCTATAGACAACATCAGCATCGTTGACAAGGCTCATATTGAACACAACCGGGACTACGGGGATCTCCTTGTAGCAAGAGCAATTGCTGGATTCATGGTTCCCTTTGCCCGGGATTATCTTATTCCCACCTTTTTCTATCCGGAAGTGACTTCCAGGCGGGTGAAGCTGGTTCAACCGGTCTTCAGGAAAGAGATTATCCAGGCAAAGCGGGAAGGGAGAACCGGTGGAAACGGCAAGCCGGGTAAAGCGGAGGATAAAGGGCATGTTCTGGTCTATCAGACCTCAGACAGCAACACCAACCTGCTTGACCTGCTCAAAGGGGTAAACAAACGCTTTTACATCTACGGTTTTGACAGGGATAAGGAGGAGGAGAATCTCCACTTTCGTCCCTTCAGTCAGAAGCAGATGGTTGAGGACCTGGCCAAAGCCGATGCGGTGATTACCAACGGTGGATTTACCCTGATGAGCGAAGCGATTTATCTTGGGAAACCGGTTCTTGCCGAACCGGTGGGGAAACAGTTTGAACAGCATGTAAACAGTTTCTATCTGAATAAACTCGGGATCGGTGCCTATACCGAACGGATGAGCCTGTCGGTGCTGCTCTTTTTTCTCTCCCGGCTTGAAGAGTATCGCTCCCGATTATCCCTGATGCGCTTTGATGATAACCGGAGTCTCCTGCGATTAATTGATGATAAGGTAGCAGAATATCTTTCCGGAGAGTAAGGATCTATCTTCCAGGAAAGAGAGTAAAAAGCAGAGCCGGGGTTTGTTCCCGACTCTGCTGCAATGGTCGACTTCGTTACCGGCTCATGCAAAAAGAGCCGAAATCTCCTCTGCATATTTTTCGCTTATCACATGTCGCTTTATTTCCTGCTTCTGGGAAAGCTCATCCCCCACCTCGAAAGGTTTTATTATCAATTTGAATCGGTTGATCCGTTCAAAAGATTTAAAGCCGTTTTGGGCACCTACCCGCTCCTGTATCTCGCCATTGATCAGGTCCTCTATCTCCGGCTGCCTTAACAGATCTTCTCCATCAATAAATCCGATATTGTTCTCTCCCGCATACTCCTGCAGCGCCTCCAGATTGGGAACGATAAGGGCAGCAAGGAAACGTTGATCCTGTCCAAGCAGCATGGACTGGGCGATATAAACCGACTCCTGCATCTTCTGTTCGATTGGCAGGGGTTCCACATTCTCACCCCCCCGAAGGACAATGGTATCTTTTACCCGGCCCACAATGGCAAGCTCATTGTTCCGGGTAAGCATGCCCAAATCTCCGGTATTGAGCCAACCATCCTCGGAGAGAATTGCAGCGGTAAGCTCAGGCTGCTTGTAGTAACCCTTCATCAACTGTGGGCCCTTGGCGTAGACGATTCCCTTTGTACCCCAGGGAAGAGGCTTGCCATTTTCATCCCGGATTTCGATTACCGTTCCGGGGAAAACCGGTCCAATGGTTCCCGGTACCGGGTGAAACTGGGAGCGAACCCCCAGAACAGGGGCCGTTTCGGTTAATCCGTAGCCCTCCAGAAGGAGAATCCCTGCGGCGGAAAAAAAGCTGTCTACCGAAGGTGGCAGAGCTCCCCCTCCGGATATTCCCGCCACAAAGCGGCCCCCCAGCTTCTGCTTAATCTTCTTGAACACCAGAATGTTCCCCAATGCCTTCAATGGGTAAAGGAGCAGGAAGGGTAGAATGGAAACCAGAATATCAAGAATTCGTATCCGCCGCTTAAATTCAGGCAGAAGTCCGTAGAGACGATTTCTGAACCCGGTCCAGAGTGATGCGGCGCCCACAAAGAAGTGAAAGAGTACCTTTTTTGCTCCCCCCTCCTTGTTTACGTTTCGATAGATACCAGCCTGAACAGCCTCCCAGATTCTGGGAACCGAGGCCATCCAGGTGGGTCTGATCACGGCCATATCTCCCAGCATGATCTTTCCGATCGGTTTGGAGTAGGCGAGGGCAGAGCCCCAACCGGTGGCAACATACTGCATAATCCGTTCAAAGGAGTGCCAGACCGGAAGAACACAGAGCCAGATATCCTCAGGGCCGGTGGTGAGCAGTTTCGGAACGTTTTCCACCTGATGGAGGAGGTTCCTGTGGGTGAGCATCACCCCTTTGGGCGTCCCGGTGGTTCCGGAGGTGAAAATAAGGCTAGCTACATCATCATCCTTACCTTCATCAATGGAAGCTTGAATAGATGCCGGCTCCTTACGGTAAGCTTCTTCTCCCTTTTCCAGGATCTCCTCGAAGCTGTGAACCTTGACCCCCAGCCACGATTGTGGCTTTTCAGGCATGTCGAGCATGATGATGTGTTTGAGCCCTTTAAGCTCCTTGCTGTGGTTGAGAAGTTTTTTCAGTTGAGTTTCATTCTCCAGAATAGTCACCTGGCAATCGGCGAAACTGAGAATATAGGCGATCTCATCAGCGGTGGAGTCACATCCCCGGGGTACATCCGCTGCACCCAGGCTGAGAACTGCCATGTCGCAGATAAGCCACTCTTTTCTGTTTTCGCTAATAAGACCAACGTGGTCTTCTCTCTTTACACCAAGCTCCTGCAGCCCTGCTGCGAAAGCCTTAAACTCCTCGACGAATCGGGGAAAAGGGGTGGGAACAAAGTCGCCTGCTTCGGTTTTTGCATATTGGGCCACCGCGTCAGGATACTGCTCAGAAACGGAAATCATTAATTTGGGAAGAGTTTCAGCCATGATACCTCCTATTTTGCTTGTATCCTACCATGGGTAGGAGGAGAAGAAAAGCATTTTCGGCCACCGGCTGCTTTTTCGCCTACTTTTTCCCATCAGTGGCAGTTGCCCTGATTGGCAAAAAGTCGTACGTTGAAGTGCAAATGAACCATCACCGATTATGGAGGTTTGCATGGCCCGCCTGATAGAGACCGTATCGAGAACCTTTGATGAGTATCTCATTCTTCCAGGGTTGACATCAAAAGAGCATATCCCTTCGAAGGTTAATCTAAAAAGCCCAATTGCCAAGTATCGCCCCGGAAAAGGAGAGCCTCTTTGCCTTGAAGTTCCCTTCACCAGCGCAGCGATGCAGGCCGTATCGGGACCTGATCTGGCTATAGCGTTGGCTCGAAAGGGGGGATGCGCATTCATTTACTGTAGCCAGGCTATTGAGGATCAGGCAGAGATGGTTCGCAAGGTAAAGGAGCATAAAGCTGGCTTTGTTGAGTCCGATTCCAATGTTGCTCCGGAAGCACCCCTGGCGGAGGCTATATCCTTAAGTAAGCGTACCGGTCACTCCACCATTGCAGTTACCAGTGGAGGGAGGAAAAACGGCAAGCTCCTGGGGATTCTTACAGATAAAGACTTCTGGGAATTTGAAGATGATCTGGACTTACCGATAGAACACTACTACACCCCCCTGGAGCGTCTTGTCTGGGCCCGGGATGGTATCTCCTTGAAGGAGGCAACCGAGGTGCTCCATCAGGAGAAGAAGGAGTGTCTTCCCATCGTGGATGAAGAAGGGAACCTGGTTTCCCTGGTCTTTAGGAAGGACTATTTTGATCACAAGGCGAATCCCTTTGAGCTTACCGATGAAAAGAAGCGTCTTTTTGTCGGTGCCGCCCTGAATACCCACGATTACCTGGACCGGGCGAAGGCGCTTGTGGCGGCGGGAACAGATATTTTCTGTTTTGACTCCTCTGACGGCTATTCCGATTGGCAGAAGGAGGCGGCAAAAGAGCTAAGAAAACGCTACGGCACCTCCATTCTCCTGGGAGGGGGTAACGTGGTTTCCGCCGACGGCTTCCGCTACCTTGTACAGGAGGCTGATCTGGATTTTGTAAAGGTTGGAATCGGAGGTGGTTCTATCTGCATCACCCGGGAGCAGAAGGGAATAGGCCGGGGGCAGGCGTCGGCGGTGATTGAAGTGGCAGAAGCCCGGGAGCAGTATTTTAAAGAGACCGGAATATACGTACCCATCTGCTCTGATGGGGGGCTGAATAACGATACCAACATCATCATGGCTCTTACCCTGGGGGCCGATTTTGTGATGATGGGACGCTACTTCGCCATGACTGAGGAGAGCCCCACCCCAAAGCTTAGCTATAAGGGGGGAATCTATAAACCCTATTGGGGAGAAGGATCGGGTCGGGCCAGGAACTGGCAGCGCTACAAGGAGGGGGAGGGGAGCGGTATGGCCTTTGAGGAAGGGGTGGATGCCTATGTACCCTATGCGGGGAGCCTTTCTGAAAAGATGAATACCACTCTTGCCAAGATCAGGGCCGCCATGTGCAATGTGGGAGTTCTCTCTATGGAGCAACTCCATAAAGATGCCCGGGTTGTACGGGTATCAGAGATGACCCTTGTGGAGGGAGGAACCAGCAGGGTTGAGCAGTTTGAGCGGATGGGGGGAGAGAAATAGATAGCTAAATTCGTTCCTTGTAGCCGCTGTTTGTCAGAGCTATCCGGTACTCCAGGCCGCCAGACTCTTCCCAGTTTATCGAACCATTGAGCTGTTGAACCAGGATTTGAACTGTCTGGAGCCCCAGAGTTTTTATCTTGTCCAAGGAAAAACCCGGTTCCGGGTTTTCTCCATCATCCCGGTAATGGAGCAGGAAATCCTCCCCCTCTCCTTGGATAATCTTGATTTCGATCTCTCCCTCTTTCCGATTCTTAAAAGCGTGATGGATCGAATTACTGATCAGCTCGTTAATGATAAGCCCTACGGGGATCGCCACATCAATGAGCACCTTGAAGGGTTCAACTGAGCTGATAAAATTGATTGAGAGATCATCCCTTCCCAGGCTGTCAATAATGGTTGTTGCCAGCTCCCCCACATAGCTTTGAAGGTCAATACTGGAGAGGTCTCCGGAATGGTAGAGCTGCTGGTGAACAAGAGCCATGGCCAGTATGCGCATCTCTGCTTCCTGCAGGGCTGATACGATCTTTGGATCCTCATAGCAGTTTGCCTGCAGAGATAGGAGGGAACGGATCATCTGCATATTGTTTTTCGTCCGGTGAAACAGCTCCTGAATCAGCACCTCCTTCTCTCGAAGGGAACCTTTCAGTTGCCGGAACGCTTCGTTTCGTTGGCTCACATCCCTGATGATGGCCAGAGCTTCATCCCGCCCGCTTTGTACCAGCCGACACTCAAACTCCTTGGTGAGACCCCCAAGTTCCAAGGTGTAGTCAAACACCTGCATCTTCTCTTCCTCGTAGAGAAGGGAAAGTTTTTCATTTGTCAGTTTGGCAATCTCCGGGGGCACAAACTTAGCTATCGGCTCCCCCTTGATGAGCTCGGGAGAAGCAAGCGCTTTCCCCTCTTCCCCTTCATGTACGTCGATAATAATTCCCTTGCGGTCAAATTGAAGGATCAGGTCCGGGATGGCAGAAAGGAAAGCTTCGTTTCTCGCCTGACTCTGCTCAAGTTTGTTTAGGGTAATGGACCACTCTTTGATAAGCTGTTTCTGCTTTACATTGGTGAAGGCCCGTTCAGAGAGGTTTCTTGCTAGTACCACCAGCGCCTCTGCCACTTTTTTGAGCCGATCCAGGGACATAGATGGGAGCTCTTGAAAAGCTTCGGCGTACCTTTCTTTGTCTGCCCCAATTCTCTCTGCATAGGAGAGGACCTGATCAGCGTTTATCTGCTCATCCCGAACCTGACCAATAAGCCAGTTGGCGATATGAACCCCTCCCACTGTGATGGGGGTTCCCGCAGCCCAGATCCCACAGCTGAGACATGGTTGTATGGTGAATCCTCTCACACCCCCCTTCCCAATCGTCGCATTGGAGATACGGCAATTGCCTAGACCCTCGGCTGTTTCCCGGATTAATGTGCACAGTTTGGTATAATTGCTCTCCCTTGTGAGAGGGTTTCCCTCAGGATCGGTGATAAGAGAAGCTACCCCCGTGGCATCGGAAAAGGCATCTTGGAGCTGCTGGAGTTCTTCCTTTTTGAAGAGGTCCAGGATGCTTAGATCTGGATTCATATAGAAAAGTATATCTATCAGCTATCATATGTCAAACCGGGTGCTAATGTTGTCTGAATCAAAGGTAAAAGAAGAATCGATAAAAATATAGCTAAAAACTTGAGTTTTAGCGTAATATGTATAGAAAATATTGCTGTAATGCTTGACTTTTTTATCTATTAAGATATATTTGTGCCATAAAGAACGAAACATAAGGAGGAACATATGTCTGTTTTGAATACAATTTTTTCGGTGGGCCTGGTCTTAGGATTTAGCCTGCTCTTCTTTGTTGGTACCACTCCCGGGACACTATGGCTTGGAATCATGTTAAGCGCCATCTCGATCTCTTCCCTCTACCTGCTGGAGCAGAGAAGAAGATATTACAAGGCTCTCAATCGAAAAAGTGAGGGCAGCCGAAGCGCTGCTTGATATCTTTCTTTCCACAATTTTGGCATCAGATTGTAGAAACGATACAATTCTCGTGTTATAGTGGGCCGAAATACCTTAACGAGGAGTTTTTTTATGTCTGTAAAGATGCCTATCCGGAGCATTCCGGTTTTTTTAATGATTTTGCTGCTTTTTCTGCCTGCGTTTCTATTTGCAGGGGGAAAGAAAGAGCAAACCAAGGAGACAGTCCCCACAGAAGAGAAATCTGGAGACACCGGTTCCGAGGAAAGAGAGCGGGTTTCAATCGATATGGCCGAGACGGGAGATAATGCGGCGATTGTAAACGGTACTGCCATCAGCAGAAAGCAGTATGAGCAGCAGCTTGCTACCATCCAGCAGCAATACATGATGCAGGGGATGCAAATTCCAGAAGAGAGATTGCCGGAGCTGAAAGAGCGGGTTCTCGAGAGTCTGATTGACCAGGAACTGCTGGCCCAGACCGCCCGTAAGTCCGGCATGAGCGCAGATGCGGATCTGGTAGATCAACAGCTTAGTACGATTAAGGATCAGTTTCCCTCGGAGGAGGATTACAAAGCAGCTCTCTCCCAGCAGGGAATAGATGAAGATGCCTTAAAAAAGGATATCAGCAAAGCTGTGCTGGTGCAGCAATTTATCATGGACCGTTTTGGTGAGAGCAGCCAGGTTTCGGAAGATGAGATTCGCAGCTTCTATGATAATAATCCCGACTATTTCAAACAACCGGAGCAGGTGAGGGCGAGCCATATTCTTTTCCAGGCTGGCAAGGACGCAACGGAGACAGAACTTGGTGATGCAAAGCAAAAGGCGGAAGATGCCCTGAAGCGGTATAACAACGGGGAAGAGTTTAGCACTCTTGCCACAGAGTTATCGGAGGGACCCAGCGCAGCCCAGGGAGGGGATCTCGGGTTTTTCGGAAGAAGTCAGATGGTAAAACCTTTTGAAGATGCAGTTTTCTCCCTCGACATTGGGGAGGTCGCCGGGCCGGTTAAAACCGATTTCGGGTATCATCTGATCAAGCTCACGGCGAAAAATGAAGCGGGGGTTCGGCCCTTTGAACAGGTAAAGGCAGAAATCGTTGACCATTTGGGGAAATTGAAACTGGGTGAGCAGGTTGAGTCTTTCCTGAACAAGGAAAAGGAAGATGCAGATATCCGTCGATTGATCGAGATCAGTTAAATCCACGGCGATCTGCCTGAATCTTGTTTTTTCAACACACGACCACCGACAGCGGCCACAGGCCG
>CAYMWV010000070.1:14718-16291 GCA_964394395.1 uncultured Sediminispirochaeta sp. | reverse complement strand
GCTCTATTATACTCCCCGGTCCGGTAAGCTCGGAGGGCATCGGGCCGATCCTGATCCTGACCATAGAGGGATGCTGCAGAAACAGCCAAAAAGAGAAGCAGGGTAGTTAAAACCTTGCTTTCAAAAAGCTTGCTTTTTGGTAAAACGCCCATTATCGCTCTCCTTCTGAGGAACCGCTTCCGGGCGCAGGGTGCTCCGGCGGCGCCTCCATCCGGCAGATACCATTAAAGCGGCAGCCGCTCTCCATGATCACGTCCGGTGCAGTAATATCACCCTCCACCATGGCGGTGGAGTAAAGCTCAACCTTGGCGTGGGCAAAAACATCACCCTTTACATGTCCTTTTATTGAAACAAGATTAGCCTCCACCCGGGCCGCCACGTAGGCATCCTTGTCGATGTAGAGATCTCCAGTGGCAGAAATCTCCCCCTCCATTTTCCCCTTGATCATCAAACTATCGGGGAAACTCAAGGTACCGGTAAACTCGATATCATCCGCCAGGATGGTTACAATATCACTTTCATCGATGTCTCTGATATAGACGTCGGACATCAGCTATTCTCCTTACATTCAGAAGTACCCACACATTCATAGGTACCGTTGCTATCCTATCTTTCGCTTATCGGGCTGTCAAGGCCGGGACTTTTATTCCCAAGCGAACGAGAGGGCTTACGGTGGCCTCTGGTCGCCGTCGGTGGTCGTGAGTTGAAAAAGAGATAGAAGCAGCTCAATCCCGACGGTCCGCAGTAGCCAGAAGATCCATGATGGTATCCAGCGCCTTGCTCAACTCCAGCCGCATGGGATGGGTGTAGGGGTTGTAGTGCTGCAGATCCATAAAGAGTTGCAGTGGATCGTTGCAGGTTTGCTCCCGCACCTGCAGGAGTTGCCGGTAGCCGCTGGTAGCGATGGCGCTCTCTGAAAAATCGAGCTCCCCCAGAACCCGGCCCACCACATGGGTGATACCCTGGGTATAGGCAGCTTCCTGGTCGTGCTCCTGGGCGGATGTCTCTATCACCTTCAGCCCCATCCCGGAAAAACGGCTGGCCCAGATTGAAAGGAGCTCTTCATCACATCGGCCCTGGCTGAGAACAATGGGCAGC
The DNA here is from genome assembly GCA_964394395.1 of uncultured Sediminispirochaeta sp. Taxonomy (GTDB): domain Bacteria; phylum Spirochaetota; class Spirochaetia; order DSM-16054; family Sediminispirochaetaceae; genus Sediminispirochaeta. The sequence continues at coordinate 15,193 of CAYMWV010000070.1, read as the reverse complement.
CCATCCATCCCACCGGCGGCTGAATCGGGGCCAAACATGGGGTGAGTGCCAATGTAGCGGCAGGAGGGGTGAAGGAGGCGCTCCATGGCCTCCATGGGATGCACTTTTACCGAACAGGTATCAAAGACCAGGGTATTCTTTCCAATAAGCGATGCTGTCTCAGCGAGGACCTGCTCAAATGAGCTGATGGCTACACAGTAAAAAAGCACATCCCGAGTGAGCACCTCCTCCTTCGAAAGCTTTTGTACCCCTTCCGGGAAGGGTCTATCGCTCCGGTTCCAGGCAGCCACATCCATCCCCGCATCGGAGAGACTCTTTGCCCAGAAAGCGCCGAAGCGCCCCATACCGTAAACACCTACTTTCACCTGCTTCGCCATACCGTCCATGGGCGCCATAGTACAACCCAATTCACTCCTTTATCAAGTTGTCAGGGAGCATGATGGCAGCCAGCGGCAGCAGCGGCTGGCTGCTAAGG
>CAYMWV010000070.1:0-14618 GCA_964394395.1 uncultured Sediminispirochaeta sp. | reverse complement strand
CACCTCTGCTTAAAAAGCTTCTGGCAATCTATCACCTTCTCTGCTATAGTGGGGAGGAAAAGAGATACTACAGATTTTGTGAGGAGAAAGGTATATGACATTTGCCGAAAAGATGAAAAAGAAAGCGGTGGGGATGCAAAAAGCGCTGGTTCTGCCCGAAGGGACCGAACTGCGAACCCTGCAGGCGGCCCGGCTTATCCTGGACGAAAAGATTGCCTCCTCGGTTACCCTGATTGGAAAGGAAGCGGAGGTAAAAAAGGCGGCCGAGAGCGCCGGGGCCGATATCAGCGGAGCGTTGATTGTCGATCCTGCAAGCTCCGGAGAGCTGGAAGCCTTCGCAGAGGAGTTGACGGAACTTCGCAAACATAAGGGAATGACTCTGGAAAAAGCCCGAGAAGCAGTTACCTCCCCCCTCAACTGGGGCGCTATGATGGTCCGGATGGGAAAAGCAGATGGGATGGTTGCCGGGGCGGAAAACTCCACCGGGAACGTTCTCCGCGCCGCTTTCACCATTATTAAAACAAAACCGGGGGTAAAGTATGCAAGCAGCTGCTTCATCATGTCCATGGAGGACCAATCCTGGGGATCGGAGGGCAACTTACTATTTGCGGATTGTGCCACCATCCCTGACCCGAACTCAGAACAACTGGCGGAAATCGCCATCTCCAGCAGCGACAGCTGCAAAACCTTTCTCGAGGCAGAACCGGTGGTAGCTCTCTTAAGCTTTTCCACAAAGGGGTCAGCGGAGCACCCCAATGTTGACAAGGTGCGGGAAGCGCTGAAGATGGTCCAGGAACGGCGGCCGGATTTAAAAGTGGATGGAGAGTTTCAGGCCGATACCGCCCTTATTCCGGCAATTGGAGAAAAGAAGGCCCCAGGTTCAGCAGTGGCTGGTAAAGCCAATGTGCTGATATTCCCGGATCTGCAGGCTGGAAACATCGGCTACAAACTGGTACAGCGCCTGGCGGGGGCAGAAGCGTGGGGACCGGCCCTTCAGGGCTTCGCGAAACCGGTGAGCGACCTCTCCCGGGGCTGCAGTATTGAAGATATAGTGATTACCAGCGCCATGACCTTGGCTCAGGCTGAGGGCTAAGAGCTAAGAGCTGAAACCCCATGACCGGGCTAAGCAGCTCCATGCAGGCATGGAGCTGCCCCCATCGTGGTGTTGCCACCGGCAGGGAGATTTTCTTTTTTTCTGTACAGCAGAGAAAATATCGGGTATTATTACACGGGTATTGCTACTATATGATCAGTTTGGTATGATTAAACCGACAAATAGATCAACAGAATTTATCTTATAATGGGACGGCGTTATGAAACGAAACTTTTCAAAGCGGCAGAAACAGATTGTCGAGATTACCATGAATCTTATTCGGGAAAAGGGGCTGGTATCTGCCACCACCCGTAACATTGCTGGAAAACTGAATATTAAAGAACCGAGTCTTTACCGCCATTTTACCAACAAGGAAGCGATTTTCGAGGGCATGTGCGCCATGATTGAGGGCTTCTATGAGGAGATGGGTGAAGAGATTGCAGGCAAGGAAGGAACACCCCTTGCACTTATCGAGGAGGGGTACCGGCTGCGGAGCAAGGTTTTCGGAGAGAACCCCGATCTTGCCTGTGTACTGCTCAATGCCGAGATTGTGTTCCAGGCCTACCCGCCCCTTTTCGAGCGAATGCAGGAAGTTCAGAAAAGGGACTATGAAGAGCTGCTGAAAGCGGTCCAGAAGAGCCAGAATGCGGGGGAGCTGCGAAAGGATATACGGGCGGATTCTATCACTGCCATTATCGGTGGCGCCTTTGCCGTCATCATCAACGGCTACTGGAAACGGTACGAGAAGGTTATTGAAGAGACCTCGAAGCTCTGGGATGACATCAAGAAGGTGATAAGCAAGTAGAGGATTTCACTAACGTCAAATGAGAGAGAGACGGAGAAACAAACAGTAGAAATAACCTGCCTTTCCTCCATGAGGATCGGCAGGTTTTTTCATGCATTTTCATCCAATAGCTTAGCTTCCCAGCTTTTAGTTACCCAGCTTCTCCAGGGCTGCCTTTGCTTCCCGCTGTACCGAGCTCTCCCAGAAACTGGAGACGGTTACAATGGTCAGGGGCTCAAAGCCGACCCGGCTCCCGTTCCTCCCCAGCGCCTGAATGGTAGCCTTCACAATCCGTAAGGATTCGCTTGCCCGAACCTCCCGCCGTTCAGTTTGATAGTTGAGAAAGTTTGCCAAAGCCCGGGCACTTTTATCATCGCTATAGCTTCCCAGGGCGGACAAAAGGGTAAGCGTCTCATCCTCTTCATAGAGGCGCTGGGTCTGATAGCCGATAAGCATATCCTCCATGGAGTCGATTGCCGCCGGATCCTTGTAATCAATCGCCCTTATGGCGTTAAGGGCGGTCAAACGGAGGCTCTTTAACTCCCGCCGCTCAATACCATCCTTGGCGGTGTAGCGTAAGCCCTCATCAAGAGCCTTCACCGCCAGGGCTGCCTTGTTCTCAGCCGGAGCCTTACTCGCATAACCAGCCTCCAAAGCGATCTGTTTGGTACCATACCGCTCCGCTCTCTCCATAATATTCAGCAGCTGCTCTGTGGGATCATCTACAATTACCGAAAGAGCCTCCTTCGCCCTCTCCTTTACCCCGCTTCTGGAGGAGTACCAGCCAATAGAGGCGAAGAAGATCGGTTCGTACGCCTCAGGAACCCCCAGCCGCTCCAGACTCAGTATTAAAGCAAAGGCAAGAGTTTCGTTTTCCCGCTGCTTCTGCAGATCATCATAATTGAAGTTGATATTTCGGAGCATGAGGGCCATCTCCGGGCCATACTGCCTGGCTCCTATCCGGCTTAGAGCGATCAGCGCCTCCCCCTTTAGAAAGGGTTCATCCACCGCCTGGACCACCTCCCAGATCAGGGAAGCTGCCTCCATCGTTTTTAGCTTCCCCAGCTCTTTCACCACCATTTTGCTAAGCTCACTCGACTTTACCCGTTCGGTGGTGGATGTGAGATTTCGAAGGTTTCTTACCTGCTCATCGAGAGCACCGGTCAAGACCGGAATCATATCCCGGTCGTGCTGCTCCACAATGTTTATCATCATCTGCAACTTCTGATCCAAGGTAGTGGCCCGCTGATAGAGACGGGACCATACTGCAGAGATCTCATTTCCCCACCCGGCAGTTGCAACAGCCAGGAATAGTATGAAGGCCACCCCGATTACCCGAAAGGATCTGTATTTAAATCTATAGTTCATGCTCTTCTTTGCTCCCTCTTTTACTCTTCTAACGTTCTGGTGACAGTTCTGCTGATGTAAGACCTTCCCCGTTTCTCAAGAACATTACCTGCCATATCGAGGTAGATACTATTCACCGGCATTCCGTGATCACCGTTCTCAAACAGGGTTCTTCGCCTCACCGCACCACTTTTACGGTGCAGCGTCTCCTCTACCAGCCTCTCAGCTTCATAACGATAGATAGTGTAGGCTACCAGATTCTCCCGCTTGTCCAGTTCACTCATTTTTACCAGAAGATCACCCCGGTATTCATGGGTAAAGATCTCTTCCAGCTCTCCTGAGCTGTTATAGTTCTCAATTCGATCTAATCTCCCGTTTTTGTAAACATATTCGGTATAAGCCAGCAGGGCGCCGTTCCCATTATGAATCTCCCAGCGGACCATCCGGCCCGCATCATCATAATCCCACACCAGTCGGGTCTGAACCTCTTCCGTACTGTTCAAGAGGAGATCCTCTACCCGGTTTCCATCACTATAGGAGTATCGATGGATCGAGAGGATCTCCCCAGCCTTGTTTTGGCTTACCTCTTCTGTAAGCAGCCCGTTTTCATACCGGTAGCTGCTCTTCTCTTCCACTTCATCCTCTGCATCATAGAGGATCGAGTCGATCAACTCCGGAGCATCATCTTTGTAGCGGTTGACCCGCCGCTCATCAACCATCCCGTCGCCGTAGTAGGAGATCTCCTCCTCCACCAGATAGATGGTTTCAGTAATCCTTACCGGCGCCTTCGCCGTTTCAACTTTCTTTTCCGGCTCTTCTACCGGACCCATATCTCCAGCCGGTTCTGGAGCTCCTGCACATCCCGCAAAAAGAAGAGCCACCAGTACAAGCAGTACCGGTGATAAGAGCGGAAACGTTATCCTTTTCATTGTTATACTCCTTTTGTTCATTTTCATCATGGTTCCACAAATAGGTTCTCAACCAAGTATATTGAAGCCGAATTCATCAGTCAAATAAACAACAACTTTTTTTATCATATTAAGGTCAAGTTCCTCTCCCCGGAGGTCAGTATCGATCCCCGACCGCTTTAGCAGCTTGAGAAGGGCCTCTCTTCCTATTCTCCTCTCAAGGATCCCTCCGGAAACTGAATTGTGGATCCGCTTTCTTCGGGCAAGGAAGAGATCATGGATCAGGGCTGCGGCCACCGGTAGAGCCGCCGAGGGAAGAGTGTCATCTCCATCTTCACTCTTGGGATTGAAAACAACCAGGGCCGATGTCACCTCCGGAGCAGGATAAAAGGCCCCCGGTTTCATGATCCCGGTGATGGTTACATCCCAGGAGAGAGCACAGAGCAGGGAGAAGGCACCGAAAGCGGCATCTCCCGGCGAAGCTGCCATCCGCTGGGCCACCTCTCTCTGGACGGTAAAGAGCATCCGTCTCGGCCCCCCTGCTTCACCTCCTCCTGTTCCCGCCTCGATCAGATCTCCAATCAGTTTTGCCGCACAATTGTAGGGCAGGTTCCCAAATATCAGATCCGGAGGATCGTCAGATTCCCACGCCCCTTTCCAGGTTTTAATTACATCCCCCTCTATAATCCGGAACCGGGGGTAAGACCCAAAATGTTCCTCCAGAAATGAGATAAAGCCCCGGTCAATCTCGAAGCCGGTAAAGCGGCGGCAAGAGGGAACCACCATATGGCTCATCGCTCCAAGTCCGGGTCCCACTTCCCAAACGTGGTCTTCATCTTTGAGCTCCAGGGCTTGAAAGATCTTTTCCCGTGCTCCGGGGGAGATAAGAAAATTCTGGCCAAACCGTTTCTGCATTCCCCATCCCTGCCGGTCCAGAAAAACCTTTAAGGAAGCGGGAGAGTCGTAATCGAAGGGGAGTACCATCAAGGAGAAGATATCCCGGGATGAGAGCGATAGTCAACAGGAGGAGGGCAGTAACAAAGGAGGGATGCAAAGGAGGCAGCAGGGCTGTCCGGTGCACAAGAAAAAGTACAACTTGAGTGCTATATTCTGCCACTTTACCAAAAAGAGCGTGCATCCCCCACAATCCGAAAGCCCCAATCTCCGGCAGGGGGAAAAGGATGGAGAAGAGCAGAAACATAAGTCCTGACCAGATAAGGATGAGTACCGGCAGAGCGAGAAACATTGAAGAGAGGATCGAAGCTGGTCGTATCTCTCCAAAAAGCAGGATAGAGAGGGGAGCTGATGCAATAAGTGCGGCCAGGGAGACCGCCAGTGGTGTTGCTGCCAGGGGGGGAAGGTAGAAACTGCGCAAAAGATGGGTAAAAGGGGTGGTAAAAATTAGGATTCCTCCCAGGGCAAGGTAGCTTAGCTGAAAAGAGAGTTCCCCCGGAGAGAGGGGAAAGATGATTATCTGGATAAAAAGGGTCAGCAGAAGCATCCTCAAGGGGTACTCCTTCGCAGCCGGAAGAAGGATCAAGAGGTAGGTAAAGATGATTGCCCGGACAAGAGATGGACGCGGACCGACCAAAAAGAGGTACCAGGGCAGAAGGAGCAGCAGAAGCAGTTTGGCGTAGCGCTTTCCTATCAGGGGGCGAAGCAGAAGGAGCACCAAGCCGGATAGAATGCCCACGTGCATCCCGGAAAGAGCAAGAATATGGCTGGCCCCGGCCTTGCGAAAAAGGAGAAACACCGGATCGGAGGGGTCGCTCTTTCTGCCAAACAGCAGGGCGGAGAGGAGGGGCCCTGAGTGGACTAGTTTGTCAAGATAGCTCTCGAGTCGATGAAGAAAATGTTTGCGCACCAGGGAATCCCTGGAAAATGACCTTATCCGGAGACTCCCTGGGATGGGATAAAGATCCACCACACCCTCTCTGTTCTCCCCGGCTCTGCAAAGGAGGGAGAGCTCCACTCCCGATACTGACTCTGAAAGAAAGGGGTCGCCGGAGGGAAGGTAAAAGCGCTTAATCCCGGAGGAAGAGACCCTTACTCCGCCGGTTCCCATACTCTCTTGCAGATGAAGATCAAAGAGTACTCCCCCGGTGGAAGTTAACAGGGGGTCTCCATGAAGGAGCCCCCTCACCTGCTTCACCTCTTTCAGAGGAAGACCATAAGCTGCTTTCAGCTGGAGGGCCCCTGTTTTGGAGATGATAGCACAGGAGAGTCCCATACCGATAAAGAGGAGGAGCCGACCGATCCTTCTGGTACCAAAGTGGGAGCAGAGAAGAGGTGGTATGGCCGATGCAATCAAGAGCAGCATTAGGAGGAGCTGAAGGATACCTTTCCCCCCTTCTTCGGAGCCCGATAGAAAGAGGGGGATAAGGGCCGCGGCAGCCCCGGAGAGATCACAAAGCAGTTCGAAGAATGAACGCTTCCTATTTTTTGAGTTTATTGAGCGCCTCCCGGGCCGCCCGTTTCACCGGTGCTGCGTAGTCCAAATAGCCGGTATAGAGGAGATAGTCAAAAGCCACCCGGTCACCGAGCTCTCCCAGGTTGCTCACCACCGCCAATGCCGTCTGGGTATCTACAGGCTGCCCATTTTCCACATAAGCATTTAACACCTCTAGATACAAAGATAAACGCACCGCTGCTTCATGAGTTCCCATGGATCCCAGACAGGCAACTGCTTCAAGAAGGCTTGAATTGGAGCTTAGCCCCCTGTCTACCTCAACAACTGTTTGGTTAAAGTGGCGAATTACCAGATCGCTAGCCTCAGACCACTGCAGCTCAGTCAATTTCTGTACCGCCACGTAGCGAAGCTCCCGAAGCAGAGACTCATTCTCTTCCGAGGAGACCCGGCTATCCAGTCCGAAAGAGAGGGCTTTCATCGCCACTTCCGCTTTCTGACTATTCTCCAGCCCCTCCCTCTCTGAAGCACGTTGCAGCGCTTCCAGTTTTTCTGCCGGGGAATTCTGCTCAATAACCTTGCTGATGCTCTCCACATAGTCACCTTTCAGATTGTCCATCGCTTCAGTAGCCTTGTAGGTGATATCATCAGAATATTTTAGAAAAGAAGCGCTGAAAAGAAGGCCGTAGGAGCTGTCGTTTCCCACCTTTCCCAGGGTTACCACACATTCGGCAACCACCTGCCGCTCCACAAATCCCCCGGAACGCATGGCGTTATTCTGAGCCGCCATCCAGGTGTTGAGCCGGGTAATGAGTTCAGCATTTCCTTCAGCTATGGTTCCCAGGGCGCTCATAATCGCTACCCTGATCCTCACTGTCTCGGTACTTTCAAAGAGTTTCCATATCAGCCCTGCAGCCGGTCGGTGATTGTGCATCCCCACCAGGTTCACCGCCAGAACAGTAAGCTCCTGGGCGGCACTGTCATCTTTGAGAGTGCGAATATTGTCGAGGATAAACTCTACTGCCTGCTGATAGAGGGGGCCCATTCCCTCCCCGTTCATCTCCGATGCATCCTGGAGAACCTGGACCTTGGTAGAAAGGCTGCCCCGGGCAAAACTTCTCTGAAAGGCCATAAGCATCTGGTCCGATACTTCCTCGGTAGTATCCTGGGAAAAAAGAGCTGCTTTTGGAAATATCAGCAGAAAACCGAATAGTAAAAGTGGTATGTATTTCATAATAGTGCCTTTCATCATCTCTGTTCCTCCTCAGGAAACAATCCCCGCACCGGCAGGGCGTCTGGAAACCTTTCGTGGACTTTTTTTGCCATCATCCAGATCCCGCTCTCCAAACAGGTTGTAAACGTAGATCAGTACCTGGTTACGTTGTACCGGGGAGAGGGGGCGAGCCTGAATATGGAGGACTGACTGGTTGGTCTTCCCGTTGTAATTGATCCCCCGAACCGTCCCGATCATCACAATGTTCTGATCGGAAAGGGGAAACTCCACCTTAATGTTCATCCCCACCTTGGCCTTTCCCCCGATGCGGACTGCTGCTCCATCCTCAGAGATATCTTCCAGAAGGCTCCGCAGCCCTCTGCTCTTTGAAGCACCCTCACTCGCCTGATCAAGGCTCTTTAGGGGAAAGACCCGGGCAGCTTTTTTCACCGCCACCCGCACCGAACCCCGTTTCTGGCTTCGAATGAGATTATCGGAGTGGGCGATATGGAGTATGGGATACTTCTTGTCCAGATAATCCTCCAGCACCCGGGATTCAAAGGTGTAGCCCGCATCGTCTAACCTCCAGAAGTAGACCTGGATCGGCTGTCCCTTCCAGTCAAAACCGGGAGGCATGGCTGGACCTTCGGGATAACTGACTGCCATATAGCGGCGAAGATTTTCCACCACCTGAGAGTCGTAGGTACCTCCTCCGGGAAGGGATATTTTAATCCGCTGCCGTTGGATAATCTTCCGGGAGCTCTTCAGACCAAGTTTGTACTTGGGCAGGTTGAGTTCCACCTGCCGTCGAAAGGTGAAGAGTTTCCCTAAAAACTCCGCCGACTCCGGTTCGTTCATCAGGTTCCGGGACCGGAATTTGATAACCATTCCCCGGATGGAACGATCCAGTTGCCCGACGGACCAGAAAAGGCTGGTAGGATTTTTCAGCCGGGCCTCTACAGCTACCCGACGAAGGAGGTTTACCTCTTTAAAACTGAAACCGGCTTCCTTTCCCTTCAGATAGAAGTGGATCCAGGGAAAACTGCCCCCCCCTGCCTTGCGCAACAGAGCAACAAGCAGGAGAAGTAGGAGAACAATTACTGCAAACACAATCCAAATCATTCAATATCCTTTCAAAAAGGCTTGGCTAAAGAGAACAGCTCATGATACATCATAGCATAGGGAGCAGATGATGACAATTTCACCGGTAGAAAGGGGAAAAAAAAGTGAAAACAGATGGAGACTATGGAGATTTCATCTGGCAGAGCCGCTGATCTTATTCCTTGTTCTCTTTTTTCCCGGTTATATCGGCAGTGCCACCGCAGATGCACTCCCTGATTTCTCAGACCCCCTCTTTCTTTTACAGTACTTGATGATAGCAATTCCCCAAATCCTCCTGATACTCATTATTATAAGTAAAAAGGGAGAGGAAAGCTTTGCCCAATACGGAATATCCTCTTTTTCCCTATCCAGTCTCCTTTCCGCCTTGCCCATCTCCCTGGTCCTTTTAGCTTCTTCATTTCTGATGGCCCTCCCCTTCGCCTTCTTCGGAGAGGGAGAATCGATCCTCCTGCCCGGACCATGGAAGGTGGGAGCCATCGCCATGGCGCCGTTTATCATCATTATCAACCTGATAACGGGGTACCGGGAGGAACTATTCTTTCGGGCTTATCTTCTCCACGAAATTGGAGGAAGGGGCAAAGAGCGCTTCGGAGGCCGGGAGATTTTCTTCACCAGTCTCCTCTTTGCCCTGGGCCACGCTTACCAGGGGATCCAGGGCCTGGGGACAACATTCCTGCTCTCGGTGCTTCTGGGTTTACGCTTCCGGGCGAAACGAAACATCCACGAGATAGCCCTGGCCCACGGAATCTACAATTCTATCGCCCTTTTCCTTGTTTTCCTTGCCTCATCCCGATCTTTATAGTATTTTTCCTATATGAATAGCTATAAACGATTGATCAAAGCGTCTCTTATCATGCTGGTCCTGCTGATCCCCATCGGGATATCTGCACAGGAAAATTCCATGACCGTGGTGCAGAGCGCCCTCTACGATATCGGCTTTGATATCCCCAAAGGAGCTATTGAGGCGCCGGAGTTCAGCCTTAAGAGCCTGGAGGGTGGAGAGGCGAGTTTAGAGGCTGCATCGGGTAAGCTGCTGCTGCTTAATATCTGGGCAACCTGGTGTCCCCCCTGCCGGGCGGAGATGCCCTCCATGCAAAGCCTCTACGATCAGCTCTCTGATAAGGGCTTTGAGCTGTACGCTGTGGCCGCCCCCAACCCGCCCCGGGAAACCCGGGAGAAGATTGTTGATTATATCGAAGAAAACAGCTACACCTTTCCGGTCCCCATCGATGAGGAGTTTGTGGTCAATTCCCTCTATGGCACGGGATCGATTCCAACCAGCTGGCTTATTGGGCCCGATGGAATGGTTATTGCCCGGCTGGTGGGGGCAACAGAGTGGGACAGTCCCGAGCTTATTGCGGCATTGAGAAAAGCGCTACCTGAGGAGTAAACTGCAGTGAAGGCGAAGGAGAGCCCTCAGCACCGCTTAGCATCTCAAGCTCTACCCTTTTTTCACTCCGCTGGAGAGCTGTTTTTCAGGTTTCGCTTGCTCTACATCACCGGAGTGCTGCTTTTCTCCCTTAGCCCAGTTCCTTTAACTGCCCAGTCCCTGGCAGCTGACCTGGAGAGTGTGGGAGCTTCCTCCGGAGAGAGGGAGGTGATTATTGAGGATGTAGTAATTGCCGAAGATCTCTCAATCCTGAAAGCTCTCATCACGCTCCCCGAAGCTTATCACCAAACATTACAGAAAGACTTCTTCAACCTAGAACTGGTGGATCTTCGTTTCAGTCCCTCCGGCGAGGGGGGGAGCGGAGAGTCGGTGATATCGGGGATAGAGGAGCGTGATCTTCTCCAGTTCGGGGAAATCCAATACCCCGACGGAGTGGTAGATGAATACGGTGATGTGCAGTACTACGACAGTGTGGAGCTGAAAGTGCCCCTTCTCTTTCTCTCTCCGCCAGAAGAGGGGTCCTACTCAGGACTCCTCAGGCTGAACTACCAGCTCTGTAACGAAGCAGGAACCTGTTATCTCCCCGAATCTAAAGATGTTGATTTTTCTTTCTCATTGGAAGCGGGGTCTCTGCAAGCGGGGTCCGGGATAGCCGGGACGCTTGGGACAGAAGGGCTGGCTCCCTTTGGTGCAGCAGGAGAGCAGAGCTCTCTTTTGCTGATGATACTGTTCGCTTTTATCGGAGGCCTCCTCCTTAATGTAATGCCTTGTGTTTTCCCTATCCTCTCCATCCGGGCCTTAAATCTGGTTAAACAGAGCAGTAGTGACAGAAAAAGCATCAGAACCGGGGCCCTCCTCTACGGAGCCGGGGTCCTGGCCACCTTTCTGCTCTTTGCCGGGGTGGTGTTAATCCTGAAGGCGGGTGGGGAACTTGCTGGATGGGGATTTCAGTTTCAGAATCCCAGTTTTGTCCTGATCCTTTCGGCTATTCTCTTCGTATTTGCCTTGAGTCTCTTTGATCTTTTTATCTTTCAACCCCCCGTTTTAGGGGGCCGCCTTGCGCAGGCCCAATCGAAGGGCCATCTGGGAGCCTTTCTAAACGGCCTTTTAGCGGTTATTTTGGCAACCCCCTGCACAGCCCCCTTTCTCGGCAGCGCCCTAGGTTTTGCCTTCAGCCAGCCCGGCCCCCTGATTGTTCTTTTTTTCCTCACCATCGGTGCCGGTTTCGCCCTTCCCTTTGTACTCCTCGGCTTCCTCCCCTCTCTGATCAAAAAGATCCCCAAACCGGGGCCCTGGATGGATTGGTTCAAAGAGATTATGGGGCTGGTCCTGATTGGAACGGCCATCTACTTTCTCACCATTTTCTCCAGCCAGGTAGGAAGGGAAGAGCTTCTGGGGGCGATCTATTTTCTCTTTGCTCTTGCCTCTGCGGCCTGGCTCTATGGGAAAATGGCAAAACCTGGGGCAGGGAGGATAAAAAAGTGGATTGCCCTCCTGGTTTTTACTATAATAACGGTAGTTTCTGCCATCCTCTTCTTCCCGAGCAGTGGGAACGGGGGTGATGATGCCCTTACAGCTCCAGAAAGGGGCGATTTTTCTCCAGAGAGGATGACCCAGCTTCGGGAGGAGGGAAAACCACTCTTTTTGATTTTCTCTGCCCAGTGGTGCAGTGTCTGCAAGGTGAACGACCGGAGGGTGCTGAATACTCAGCGGGCTGAGGAGCTCTTTGCTGAGTATGGAGTGGAGATCCTCTACGGAGACTACACAAATGCGGATCCGGTCATAGCAAAATGGATAAAAAGACTTGGCAGAGCGGGCGTTCCGGTTTATGCTTTTTATCGGCCCGGGGCCGAAAAACCCCGTTTGCTTCCAGAGCTGCTCAGCTTTGAGATTCTGGAGGAGACTTTCTCCGAAGGTCTTGGGGCTGAAGATGACCAGGTAGAGATGCAGGATACGCCTGCAGAAGAAGGGTTGGGAGGTGTGGAGTTTTTCTAACCTCCTTATCCTGACATACGGGAAGCCAGAAGGAGGTTGATCATGGCTCCACTTGATACAGTACCGAAACGAATTAGAGATGTTGCGAAAAAACATCCAGAGATCCCCGCCCTGCTCTCGAAAGATGAGAGTGGTGAGTTCCAGCCCACCTCATTTAAAGAGTTGATGAGGCAATGTTCTGCCTTCGCCTGCGCTCTTAACAGCATCGGGATCAGCCGGGGGGACCATGTGGGCATTATCAGCGATAACCGAAGAGAGTGGATTATCGCAGATCTGTCTATGCTTGGAATGGGGGCGGTGGATGTACCCCGGGGAGCAGACTCCACCCCCGACGAGATAGCCTACATCCTGAGCCATGCCGAGTGCTCCTCCACCTTTGCAGAAGACCGGGCTCAGGCGGAGAAAATCCTGGAAAAGAAGAAGGAGCTTCCCAATCTGAAGCGAATCATCCTTTTTGATGGTTCCAGCCTACCGGATGCAAAAACAGCGGGGGAGATAGAGATCACCACCTTTGAAGCAGTGATGAAGCAGGGGAAAGAGCTGCTTCCCACCATGGAAAGCTTCTGGGAGGGAGAGATCGATAAGGGCGGAATTGATGAGCTTGCCACCCTGATCTACACCTCCGGCACCACCGGGGAGCCCAAGGGAGTGATGCTGCCCCACCGAAGTTTCATCTTCCAGCTGGATAGGATTGACAACTTCCTTGATGTTGACCCCGGCCACATTCTCCTGAGCGTTCTTCCTGTATGGCACAGCTTTGAGCGGGCGGTTGAGTACATTATGCTTTCCCGGGGTGCATCCATCGCCTATTCAAAACCGATAGGGGCGGTGATGCTTCCGGATATGCAGAAGGTGCGGCCCCAATGGCTTGCTTCGGTACCCCGAATCTGGGAGGGTGTGCGGGGAGCCATTTACCGGAACATCTCGAAGGAGGGGGGGGCGAAAAAAGCGCTTTTCTCCTTCTTTGTTGCTGCGGGAGAGATGCACAGTGGGATGTTCAATCTGGTTAGCGGCAGAAAACCCGATTTTACCGGCCGTTACCGCTGGCTCGATATAGCTATAGGCATCATCCCCCTGATCTTGTTGAGCCCCTTCAAGGCTCTGGGAAGTCTTCTGGTTTTTGGGAAGATCAAAGCAAAACTGGGGGGACGCTTTGTTGCAGGAATCTCCGGGGGAGGAGCCCTGCCCCCCTATGTGGACCGATTCTTCCAGGCTGCCGGTATTCTGCTTCTGGAAGGGTACGGCCTTACTGAAACCGGTCCTGTTTTGGCGGTACGGAAGCAGAAACACCCTGTTTACGGCACCGTAGGGCCGCTTTTGCCCGATGTGGAGCACCGCATTGTGGACCGGGAGGGGGTTGTCCTTCCCACCGGTAAAAAGGGTGTCCTCTATGTTAAAAGCGCCCAGGTGATGGACGGCTATTACAAGCGGCCTGAGGCAACAGAGGCGGTCCTTACCGAAGGGTGGCTCAATACAGGAGATATTGCCCTGTTCAGCAAAGAGGGGGATTTCAAAATTCTTGGAAGGGCAAAGGAAACTATTGTCCTTCTGGGTGGTGAAAATATCGAGCCGGTACCTATCGAGGAACGACTGAATGCCAGCACCGCCATCAGCCAGGTTATGGTAGTTGGTCAGGACAAGAAGTTCCTCGCCGCTCTTATTGTCCCGGATATTGATCAGTTGAAAGAGTATGCCCAAGATAAGAGTATCAGCTGGGTCCAGGAGGAGGAGCTGCTATCCAATCCGGAGATCCAGGAGTTTATCCACAACGAAATCCAGGCCCAGGTTAATCCTAAAAACGGCTTCAAGCATTTCGAATGCATCTACCGTTTCAAGTTGCTGGCCAAGCCCTTTGAGGTGGGCAGGGAGCTCACCCACACCATGAAAATTCGCCGCAATGTTGTGGAGAAGATGTATCGCCACGAAATAGAAGCGCTCTTCAAATAGAAGCGCTCTTCACATAGATGGTCTCATGAGCAGAGGGCAGGCCGACCAATGGTGTAGTTCCCCGGGAACTCCAGGGTTCGGCTGCCCTTTTTTGATCCCTATCTCAGCTCACTAGACAAACCTCACCAAAAGGTAGATCAGGGCCGACAAGACCAGCAGGAGCACCGATACGCTGATGATAATAAATCCCCGGGATAGTTTCCTGAGCTCCTGCTGCTCTTTCTTCCTGCCCCTGATGCCACTCCCAAAGGTGGGGTCGGCACTATCCCTTTCACCCTTCTGCCCCTCTCCAAGGTAACCGCAGGAAGGACATCCAGCAGTGAAATCCGAAGCAAATCCCGCGTGTCCACACCGGGGACATTGAAAGATCGGAAGAGCGTCGTGTAGGGAAAGAGTGTAGATCTCGGTGGTC
>CAYMWV010000069.1:8109-16489 GCA_964394395.1 uncultured Sediminispirochaeta sp. | reverse complement strand
CGAGGCCAGAACAAGATGCAGACGATGCGCCGGTTTCGCCCCCAGGTAAAACAACCATAGACGATCCTCTTTCTGACTACCCAGTACCTGGAGGATGGAGGCGATGCGGTAAATATCAACAGGAGAAAGTAAGCTTTAAAGCGCTCATTCACGACTGACCCTCCATGTCAGTACGCCAACTGGACGGGTCCTGGCCCCCGGAGACCCGGGACGTTTTCTTTTCCCGTAACAAAGGATATAGTGAGATCATGAATATACTGATACGAAACCTTTCAAGAACAATAACTGAATCCCAAGTCCGGGAACTCTTTTCCCCCTTTGGTACTATCTCATCCCTCAACATCGTGATGGATGAAAAAACCAACAGCTCCAAGGGCTTCGGCTTTGTGGAGATGGAGGATCTGAAGGAGGCGAAAAGTGCGATACAGGCGCTTAACGGGAAAAAGATCGATGGAGAGAAGATTCGGGTTAAATCGACGCTGAAGAAAAAGCGGTGAGGGTCAGGAGGGGGGGCATCTGCTGCCCTATCACCGGCAATATGATCACGATATGCTGGAGATGAAAAGCTTGCTGGAACTTTCTATAACACAACCTCACCGCTATAGAGCGCTAAAGCGGTATGATCAACTATCATCATCAAGACTCTGAAGATACCTGATGTCTTCCTCATCAACAGAGCTCCTGTCGGAACGGAGTTTCTTCAGGGTAATGAGGTCTTCCCGGGAAGCTCTTTGTGCGTCATCTGCCCGTTTTCTCAGGAATGAGGTTTTTAGATAATGCTTACCATAATCTGCTGATAATTCCATTACACTGCGGGAAGCCCTTTCCAGGGATTCAAGTTTCTGCTCCGGACTTTGGTGGGCCAGAATTACAGCAAAGGTATTTCGATCGACTTTGCCGGTGGTTCTGTACATGCAATGTAGTATACCCCTTATCCTGGAATGTGGCCAGAAACATCCGGGATTCTATTGGGATTCTATCAATAACAGAAAGTCTCTGGTATAATCTTTGTATGGATATCCTTAAAGCTGCGGACCGACTTCGTTGCAAATATGAAGCCGAGGAAAAATTGTTAGAGATGCGGCGTAAAAAGGCCGAGGGGAAGGCACAGGAGATAGCCTCGGTTCTTGGCAATGCGGATTCCGGAGTGAAACAGATTTACGGCTTCGGTTCGGTCTTTGAACAGTGGCGAAGGTTTCATAAGGATTCTGATATCGATCTGGCGGTTATAGGAGGCGAATGGACGCACCTGATGAAAGCTATCCCGGATAGCGATTTCTCCGTTGATCTGGTGGAACTGGAGCTGCAAAATAGGGAATTTATAGAACATGTCAAGGAGAAAGGGGTACTACTCTATGGCAAGAAACATTGAAGCGATTGAGGCACTTCGTGCCGAACTAAGACAGGATATGGAATTTATTGAACTGAATTACCGAAAGAACAGGGAAATGAGTCTCAGGATAGAAAAACTCGGCGTAGATGATGAGTATCAGTTTGCTGCCCTGGGCTACACAATTCACAACCTCTACAACGCCTTTGAATCCTATTTCCTGCGGATTGCCAAATTCTTTGAAAACAATCTGGAGCAGGGTCAGTGGCACCGATCGCTAATTCACCGGATGACCCTGGAGATCGACGAGGTACGTCCAGCGCTGTTTGGCATGGATTTCGCAAATACCATCGACGAGCTGATGAGGTTTCGGCATCTGTTCAGAAATCTGTACAAGACACCACTAGTACCCGAGAAAGTACTCTTTGCAAATAACGCTGCTAACGGTATATATGATGCATTTTTACCTCATCATCGAAGCTTTGACAGCTTTCTTCTGGAAATAAAAGCGCTGTTGAAGGCAGATTGAGCTTCTCTACCCTTCCCCAAATCTTCGACGGAACTCCCTGGGGGTATATCCGTGAATCTGCTTGAAGGCCCGACTCAAATGCTGTCCCGATGAGAAACCACAGGCAAAGGCGATGGAGGCCACTGATTCATTCCCCTCGGTGAGGAGCGTTGCAGCCCGGTCGCACCGTTTCTGCAGGAACCAGCCTGAAGGAGCCATCCCCTTCTCTTTTACAAAGAGTTCGTAGAGCCGGTTTCGGGAGATCCCCACAATTTCCGCAGCAGCCTCCACCGTCAGTTTCACATCTGGATCGCAGCCGATTTCCAGCTCCTCCTCCAGGAGTTTCGCAACCAGCTGCAGTTCCCCACTCGCTTTTCTGTCACTTCTCTTAGGTGTCCTGACAGAGCTGCTATTGTCGAAACTACCATCCATTGGACCCTGCCGTAATACAAGATCCGGAAGCTGCGCAATAAGAGCAGCAGCCTGGTATTTCAATCCAGGGTGAGAAGGGCTGCTATCCATCATGCTATTCATCAGAAGGCTGAACAGGGATTGCCAGGATGCAGGCAAGGTGAATACCCGGTCTGCAATCTCCTCATAGCGACTTTTGAGCAACACCCCTTCCTCGGGTGTAAAAGGGGTGCTCTGTTCAGGATCACCATCTCCCGGGTTATATACCAGGTAGAGTAAGCGCCCTCCCCCCCTGATCCTGTCCCGGAATCCCCGGTGGCGGCTTCTGAAGCCGGTTATTGCCCCCTGTCCTCCCGCTATTTCCAACACCTTTCCTGACTCCAGCTCCCAGCTGTAAAAGCCCCGGCCTGCCCAGGTAATCTCGAATCCGTCGTTGACATGAAAACCCAGGGGTCTCGCCTCAGACCCGGTAACAAGGCCCCACTCGGTGATACAGTTAAGCCCCAGGGATGCCGGATCGGGAAACGGCATCCTGTGCCCGGCACTTTTTTCCTTTCTAACCATGGGGAAAGGATAAACTCCTTGTATATTCCCGTCAACCATCCATGCATGTACGACAGAACAAGCCCGGTGTGCAAGTATTGTGATACAGATTACGTTACCCGGGAAACGGACAAGGAGCGACCCATGGCCCACAACTACCCCCCATTCTCTCAAATAGAGCAGGATATCCTCAGAAGCCTGGCTGAAGAAGTAAAAAAGATCGCAGACCTCCCTGTTCAGGCGGATCGAGTCCGCCGATGGAAAGCCCACAATTCCCTGAAAAGCACCGAACCGATGATTCTCATCTTTCCCGAAGGGAGCTGGGACGAACTGATTCCGGAAAGCAGTTTAAGCTGCTCCAGCCCGCTTGCCCAAAAAATCGAAATGGATCTTCGCCGCAGAATCTATTACCACGAACATTTTTCCGACGATACGGTAATCGAAGAGATCCTGGTAGTTGAAAAAACGATCAGCCACACCGGATGGGGGCTGGAGCCGAAACAGATCCACGGGAATGCCGAAAAGGGTTCCTGGCATGTGGACCCGGTATTGCTTGAGCCTTCCGATGCGGAGAAGCTGAAGCTGCCTGATCTTATTACTGATCCAGAGGATGACACTATCCGGTTTGGGATGATCTCGGAGCTCCTGGGGGATATCCTGGATGTGCAGCTGAAGGGTATCACCCACATCTCCTACCACCTGATGCAGCAGTACAGTTATCTACGGGGGCTGGAAGAGACCTACATGGATATGTACGACAACCCTGATCTGATCCACCAGGTGATGGGCCATTTCGTTGCCGGCCACAAACAGCTCCTGCAGCAGTGGGAAGAGGCGGGGCTGCTGGGGCTTAACAACGACAACACTTACCACTCTTCGGGAGGGAACAGCTTTACCGATGAGCTTCCTGCACCGGGATTCAGCGGCAAACCCCGGCCGAAGGACCTGTGGGCCTCCGCCGAAAGTCAGGAACTTGCCTCGGTGAGCTCCACCCAGCACCGGGAGTTCGCCCTGGAATATGAAAAGCAACTCCTCAAGCCCTTCGGCCTTACGGGCTACGGCTGCTGCGAGCCCCTGGATCAGAAGCTTCCGGAGGTAACAACCATAGGCAACATGCGCAGAATCTCCATCAGCCCCTGGGCTGATATCCGGATCTGCTCCCCCCAGCTGGAGGATCGGTACATCTTTTCCTGGAAACCTGCTCCCCAGATGCTGGTGGGCACCTACGATCCGAAGGCTATTGAGAACTATTTGGAAGATGCCCTTCAGGTCTGCCAGGGGAATGTTTTCGAAATGGTATTAAAAGATACCCACACCCTGGAAAACCGGCCGGAGCGGATGGAGACCTGGAGCAGGATTGCCCGAAGACTGTCGGACCAGTATCGGTAGTGCTGCTACAGCACCTGTCCAGAAGTTATCAGGTACTATTTTTGGAACCTCTCTCAAGTTTCCTCTGTTAATTCGCCGCCCCTCCATGGTATGATCACCCCATGAGCAGCCAACAGCGCTTCGCCATAGCAGCAGCCCTGATCCTCTTTGTTCTCTCCGGCGGGGTGGCCGGATACATGCTCATTGAAGGCTGGAGCTTTTCTGACAGTCTTTACATGACCATGATAACCCTGACCACCGTGGGCTTTACAGAGGTAAAACCTTTGAGCGAGCTGGGACGTCATTTTACCATACTTTTTCTCATATTCAGCATAGGAACGGTGGGATACTCGATCACCACGGTTATCACCTTTCTGTTTGAAGGTCAGTTTGCCCACGCCATGAAGGAGCGCAGAATGAATCGCTTGGTTAAAAGAGTAAAGCACCACTATATCATCTGTGGATGCGGTGATATCGGCAGTGAGGTAGCCCTGGAGTTTCAGCGGGTGGGTGAGAAGTTTGTCATTGTGGACAAAAACCCCGAAACCTCCGAACTGGGCGATGACCCGGACATCCCCTTTGTCACCGGAGATGCGGTGGAAGAGACGGTGCTGAAAGAGGCTGGGATTGATCGGGCAAAGGGGCTTATTGCTGCCTTGCCGGAGGACACCGGCAACGTATTTGTTGTCTTGACAGCCCGGCAGATGAATCCGGGTCTGAAGATTGTTTCAAAAGCATCAGACGAGCTGACCAAGCGTAAAATCCTGAAAGCGGGGGCAGACCGGGTTATCGCCCCCTACCAGATTGCAGGAAGGAGGATCGCATCCACCATCCTGAGACCATCGGTGGTCAATTTCCTTGATGTATTTGTTGATGGCGGGAATGTCTCCCTGCGGATTGAGGAGCTTACCATCGAAGCTTCTTCGAAGCTGGCAGGAAGAACCCTTCTGGATTCAAATATTGGGCAGCATACGGGGGTGGTGGTGCTGGGTATCATGTCCGGCGATGGTGATGCCCGCTCCGACCCCTCCGGGGTGTCCCAGCTCAGTTCTGTAAGGATTCAGCCAGGAGATGTCCTCATCGCCATGGGCAGCGAGAAGCAGCTGGAGAGCCTGGAGGCCTTCGTTAAGAAGCAGTAGGGGGATCAGCTACACCAGTCCAGCGAGAAATCTATCGGCGGAGAGTACCCGCACCCCCCGGCTGAAAAAATCGACACCGCTTTTCTTCACCACCTGATACAGGTAGGGGATAGCCATCCGTTCCTGAAAATAGAGAAGGCTCGATGACACTTTTGTATCAGAAAGCTTGGCTTCCACAGCAAACCAGGGTTTGCCATCTCCGGTAACCAGGAAGTCCACCTCTCGACCGTCCACATTGCGTAGATAATAGAGTCCTGTCTTATAACCCTCTCGATCATAAAGGTAATGAACGAGTTTCAGCAAATGACTTGCCAGAAGATTCTCAAACCTGGCTGCTTCATCGGCAACCTCAGACCAATCCCAGAGATAGAGCTTTGGGGTCTTTTTAATTGAACGTGTTTTCGTTTTTGTGTAGGGGTACAGTCTAAAACAATAGTAGAAAGATTCAAGGATATTCATCCACCCCGTTACAGCCCTGTGACTTACTTCCAGATCTTCTCTTATAGAATTGATACTTAGCATGGAACCAACCTTTTCCGGAAGCATATCTCCCAATAGCTGCATACTACCCAGATCCAAAATCCTTTCGATATCCCGGATATCCTCCCGGAAGAGCCGTTCTACTTTTTCATTGTGCCAGCGTCTTAAGCTCCTATCACTTCCATCGGTAAAAGGCTCAGGAAAGCCCCCGAAGGTATCCATTGCTTCTAATAGATCCCGAGGGGCTACCTTTTCAAGGTTTAGTTCTTCAAAAGGAAATACCGGATTCCGGTTTTCTTCAAGTTCCCCCAGCGACAATGGATGCATTCGATAATAATGATACCTCCCTTGAAGGGAATCCCCCCCCTTCCTGTATACATCGAGCCGTGCGCTGCCAGTAACCATAAAGCGATAGGTTTCGTGAAGGGTATCATATTCCCCTTTAAGGTGCTGTTTCCACTTTCGGTACTTATGGAATTCATCTAGAATAATAAGAACTGCTTCTCCCGGCCAACGGGATTCCATAATTGCCTTTCTGTCCGCCCGGTTATCCCAACTGTAGTAAGCACTATTCCTAAAATGCGGGGCCACCATCTTTCTAGATAGGGTTGTCTTACCCACTTGTCGGGGACCGCCGATAAAAACCATCTTCTTTTCAAGGTCTTCAATTACCGTATCTGTAAGATATCGTTGGATCATTGGATAAGTATAAGCCTGGGAGGGGCTAACTGTCAATATATTTTGCTAACTAGCAAAATATCTCGCTATCTTTTTTGCTTCTATGACAATAATCCATGTATAGTCATGCCCCTTTTCTTGGGGTAGAGTCAAACAATGAAAGGTAAGCTCTTTTCGGCGCTCCCCCAACCGTTTCGGATCCCAAAGAATGGATGCTGCAGAAAGCCCGGAGGATCACCTCTCTTGTTTTACCAGTTCTTTTTTCAGCTCATCCGTAGCCGCAATAGCAAGTTTTCCAATTATTTTTCTGCTGGAGAGAAGTTTTTGCGCCCAGGCGTGAACTTCCTTCCCCTTTCCCTGCAAAACAATAAGCTTTACGCAAATTTCCTTGTCCACATGGAGCTGAAGATTGGCAGTGATCGTAAGTGAAGGAAAGGAGTCTACTGATACTTTGGGAAGTGTAGTTCCGTAATGATAAAGAAGCGTCAATGTCCCGATTACTTCATGCTCCTCTTCGCTGGCATGGGCCTTTACAAGTTCCTGTCTGACCAGCTCTCTGAGGGTTTCGGAGCGGTTCGGGCTCCCTTTTTCACAGCTTATCCCGTCCAGCAGCTCAACCAGATCGCTGTCCATGGAGACACCAAAACGAATTGTTTCACCCATCGCTTTTCCAACCTTACCGGAACGTCTTCGCCTGCTCATATAGGGCATCGAAATAGGCCCGGGCTTCTCCATATTCAAAAAGGTAACATACAAAGTACCGATTTTGATAGTTCATTGAGTGAGAGTATAAATTGAGTATTACAAAATATCAATAATATCGAGCTCTCCCATTTTAGAACTTCCATTTTACCATCCCAACGCTTATGCCACTACAGTATCGGGAAAAAGCTTTAAGCCGTGAAGAGCAACAGAGAGGTGCCGGAAAGGGCGGTGAAGATAATGAGAATCCAGGAGATGAACCCCTTCCCGGTCCTGTCAAAAATCTTCAGCCCAAGATAGGTTCCAAGCAGAGTGGCAGGTATCCCAAAGAGACCTAACATGAGTGTTTGGGCGGTAATGTTTCCAAATGCCCCGTGGAGGAAAATCGAAGAGATCCCGGCGAAAAGTGCGGCAAAGAAGATTACTCCGGCAGGTAGAATCAGCATTGCCTCATGCTACTTGAAATAGCCCACCGCATCCCGAAGTCTCCTGGCCTGAGCGGAGAGCTCATCACTGGTAGATGCAGTCTCTTCACTCAAGCCCGCATTGCGCTGGATCGTTTGATCAAGCTGTCGTATCGCTTCGGCTATCTGCTCCACCCCTGAACCCTGTTCCCGGTTTGCTGCAGCTATTTCCCGGATAAGCTCTGCGGTGCGGATGATATCCGGTACCAGCCGGGTGATATTATCTCCCGCCCGGGCAGCTATATCGAGCCCCCGGGAGGATATTTCGTTCACCTCTTCGGCTGCTTTCTGACTCCGCTCGGCAAGCTTTCTCACCTCTTCGGCTACAACCGCAAAACCCCGGCCATACTCTCCCGCCCGGGCAGCCTCTATGGCCGCATTGAGGGCCAGCATATTGGTACTCCTTGCCAGATCTTCAATGGAGGAAATGCGCTCCACCACCGCCTCCATGGCGGAGACCGTTTCAACCACCAGTTTTCCGCCCTCCTCTGCGCCGGAAGAGGAGGTGTCGGCAATTTTCTCCGCCTCCGATGCGTTATCGGCAGTACTCTGGATGGTGGCGGTTATCTCTTCGATGGAGGAAGAGACCTCTTCTGCTCCGGCTGCCTGCCGGGTGGAGGCTTCAGAGAGCACCTCACTTGATTCGGAGAGCTGTTTGCTCCCCAATGCAATCTCTTCGCTACTCTCCTGGATTCCCCGGACAACCCCCTGCAGGGAATTGATGGTCTCCCGGACACTGGAGGCGAGACGGGCCACC
>CAYMWV010000069.1:0-8009 GCA_964394395.1 uncultured Sediminispirochaeta sp. | reverse complement strand
ACCAGAAAAGAGAGCACCATTACCACTGCCATAAGGCGCAGAGCTGCAAAGGCTTCCCGGTCCACCGATACCGCTCCGGCAATCCACTCCATCCTGGGAAGATAGTGAAAGGTGACAGTGGTCGACTTTCCTTCACTGCTCCTCCCGGCCAGGCGGCCCTGACGCTCTTCGATGAGGGCGGTGAAAAAAGGATCATCCGAAACATTCTCCCCCGCCAATTCGGGATGGATAAGCATATTGCCTTCACTATCCATCAAGAAAGCGTAACCGCTCTCACCAATAGAGATCGATGCAATCTTGTCCCGCAGATATTCCAGTCTCGACTGGGGAACCCCCACATAAAGAACGATAACAATCTCTCCCTCGGCGTCATAAATGGGATCGTACCGGGAGATGTACCAGTCATCTACTACAAAGGCTCTGCCGGTAAAGCTCTCTCCCTTCATCACCGCTTGATATACCGGAGAATCTTCTGGAATATAGGTTCCTGTGGCCCGGCTTCCATCTTTTTTTCGCACACTCGTCGAGACCCGGAGCAAACCTCCATCAATGGGTTGAAATACCGTAACCGTTGCGCCGGTCAATTCAGTTATACGGTCCACCAGGCTGTTACTCTCGGTACCATTCTCGTCGCCGATCATGACGGGATGAACAGATACCACTTTTGTATCACCAGAGATCTGATCGATAGCTGAAAGCGATACTCTCCGGGATTGGTCAAGCTCACTCTTCCCCGCAACAAAATGACGGGCCACCTTAAGGTACTGCTCTACCGTAGCCTGATTAAGCTGGTAGGAGAGATCAGCCAGGTCAATAACCAGGGAAGAGACGCTGTCACTCTCCTCTTCCACCTTCTGACGCATAGCTCTACTGCTTACGCTGTAGAGAATCAGGGATAGGATCAGCATCAATGTGAGTGTAGAAAGAACCATAGCAAAAAAGATTTTCCATCGAACCGAGGTTAGCGCCATCTGTTTCCTCCTGAAAGCTTAGGAGAAGGGTAATAAAAAAAGTACAAGTATGCAACACGGACGATTGTCCCGCAATGATTAATCCTCGATCTGACCACTAACTGTTGTTAGCCAGTTGCCCGAAATGGTAGAATCATTTCCATGGAAGAGAGTTCACAGAAGAAAAGGTTAAAACTGGGGCACTTTCTCTTTTCTGATGTTCCATAATTGCTTTTCTCCAGATAATTACATAAAATTGAAGATATGGACAGTTCACTCGGGAGAAAAGTTTTCTTTCTCTATCCTCACAGTGTAGTCAAGGAGGAGATGCTCAACGAGCTGGTGGCGGAGGAGTATGAAGCCTATATCCTCAAGGATCATCAGCGGGCTTTACGCATTATTAAAACCTTTCCCGGTTCCATCCTTTTCATTAATATTGATGATCAGATGAAGGAAGCTGAGTGGGAGCAATATATCCTTGGCATTATCAACTCGGATGAGTATGAAGATATCCGGATAGGCATTTTCAGCTACAATGAAGATCAGGAGCTGGCGAAGAAATATCTGATCGATTACGCTCTGCCTGCTGGATTCATTCGCTTAAAAATCGGTTACCAGGAGACCAAAAAAATCATTCTCAATGTGCTGAAAGCCAACGAGGCAAAGGGAAGAAGGAAGTTTGTGAGAGCAGAATGCGGCAAGGATCCCCAGGCGATGATCAATGTGAATAGTGGAGGATCGGCTGTGCAGGGTAAGCTTCTGGATATCAGCAGTGCCGGTTCCGCCTGCGCCTTCAAGGAGGAGAATCTCTTTCCTAAAAACAGCTATCTGAAGAGTGTTCAGCTCCAGCTTAGGGGAGCCCGGATTATGGTAAACGCCATCGTAATGGGAACGAGAAGTGATGATCCCCGGATTCATGTGATCCTCTTTGACCCGAAGAGTTTCGATACCGAGCGAAAGGGAAAGGTGTTCCAATACATCCGCAGCAATCTGCAGCGTTCAATCGAAGCTATGAGCGTTTAATGTCCGAGGGCCTGCAGCTGATCCCGAAAATCTTCCAGCTCCTTCTGCCAGAAGGCACCGCTCCCCCAACCGGGGAAATGGTCGGAAAAGCCTGCATCACCCCTTTGCCGGGCTGTCCAGAGCAGGTAGTGAAGCATCCGCATAAAGCGAAGCGGCTCCACCAGGCGATCTGAACCGGCCGGGAGGGAAGAAAAGCTGGAATAACCTTCCACCAGAAGGGACCACTGCCGGTAAGTCTCATCAAGCCTCCCAGGGAGGAGAAGCCAGAGGTCCTGTACTGCCGGAGCGGTAAGCATGTCATCAAAATCGATGAGCATCAAACCCTCTCCCGGACGCTCCAGGATGTTGCTCCGGTGGCAATCTCCATGGACCCGATGCAGGGGGATACCGGTAAATCGGGGGCTTATCGCTTGAAGGGTCTCTTCGCAAACCGCTTTGAAGGAGGAGGCCACCGAGGGGGGGATTATCTCCAGGGAGAGAAGCTGCTCCAGCTGCCTTCGGCTCTCCTCGGGGGTCCAGGTAATTCTTGATTCAGCCGAAGCGGCACGGCCGATCTGGTGGAGCCTTCCAAGCAAAGCTCCAAGACGAAGATAGTCCTCGTCCCCATAGATGTCAAAAACCCTCCCCGCTTTAAGGGGAAAGAGGGCAAAAAAGAGCTCTGGAAAAGGGGACTCTCCCTCTCCCGGGCTATGCAGCTCCGTAAGATCAAGCTCCTGTAGGGTGTAGCCCTCTTCATCGGTCAGGGGAAGCACCACCGGCAGCTCCGCCTGGCTGCACTCCTGGAGAAACTGGTGCTCCTCCAGGATGGCATCAATACTCCATCTCCCGGGCCGGTAAAACTTCACCACATAGGCAGCACCATCATCCCCCCGAAGCCCGTAGACCCTGTTGACGTAGCTGGGAAACCGGGTCCAGGTACCATCCAGAGAGATGTTCCAGGCTGCTTCAACAGCTCTTATAACAAGATCCGGTTTAAGAAAAGCGAAATCGACCATGGGCTATTGTAGCCCGTCCCAATACTCCTTGCAACGGCTTGCAATCAGGGGCTGGTAAAACCTATAGTAGTGATATGAGGCGAATCCTTTTACCAACCCTTTCAGCCATTCTCTTTTTATCCGCAGCCCTGTCGGGATGCAGCAAATCCCCAATTGTTATCGGATTCTCCGCTCGGCTTACTGGAGTAAGCTCCGGGATAGGAGTGGATCTACGAAATGGAGCCACCTTCGCAGTGGAGACCATTAATGCTAAAGGTGGTATCAGAGGCAGGGAGCTGAAACTGATAAGCAGGGATGATGGGGCAAGCCCGGAAGAGGCGGTAAACGCCGATAGCCAGTTGGTGAAAGAGGGAGCAGTTGCCATTATTGGTCACCTTACCAGCACAAAGACCCTGGCGGTCCTCCCCTTTTTGGAGCGGATAGGAGTTCCTCTGGTCGCCCCCAATGCTGCCAGCTCCCAACTGGAAGGGGCCTCTCCCATCCTTTTCAGGATGAACAGTTCATCATCCCGATCCGCAGATGCCCTGGCGATATACGCAAGAGAAGAGATGGGATGCCGGTCGATTATCCCTGTGCTCGACCGGGATAACGAAGTGTTTGCTTCCTCTTTTTCCAAGCACTTTGGTGAGACCTTTACCCGAAGGGGGAGCAGATTTCTCGAACCAGTATGGTTCTCTTCCCGGAACCTGGGAAGCTGGGATGAAACTGCCGCAGCTGCATCACAAACCGATGCAACCGGTATCCTGATCCTCGCAGCTTCCCCTGATGCAGCAGCTTTTGCCAACGCAGTAGACCGGGAGTATTGCCTCTTCTCCTCAGGCTGGGCATACACCGATGATCTTCTACGGTTCGGAGGGCAGGCGGTGGAAGGGATGCTCTTTGCCGACACCTTCAGTGAAGCAATCCTGGAACATCAGGACTATCACGCCTTTGAAGAGCGCTACCTAAAGCGGTTCGGTAAACTCCCCTCTTTCTCTTCAAGTCAAGCATACGACGCCCTGCTTTTTCTGTCTCAGGGTCTGTCGATAGCGAAGGAGAAGAGTATTAGCCTAGTTGAAGCCCTCCACTCCATAGAACGATTTGAAGGTGTGTATAGAGAGGTAGAACTTAGCCAGACAGGCGAAGCGCTGCGGCCCGTCTTCATTTCAACGATAGAGGATGGAGCTTTCAAGACGGTAAAAGAGATACCGGTCCGGTCAAAAAGGGAGAACAAGTAGTCCCTATGAAAAAAACAGCTCCCCTTCTGGTCATTATCCGCAGAAGCATCCTGCCCTACCTTTTAGCAGGAGTGGCTTTCGCCATCATCGTTATGACTCCATTCCAGCTTTACTCATTCTTCCGCTTTTACCAGGGGAGACAACGGGAGCTTACCACAACGATCAGCAGCTCCATCGATCAATACCTCACCAACGCAGATACAGCGCTTCGCTACCTTTCCGATGATACCCTGGACCAGATCGGAGAGCATTTGGGAACCTTCCGAAGGAACTTCCACTATTTCGATCGGCTGCTGTTTGCCGACAGGAGTGGAAGGGTTATTCATTCTGCCCCCGAGGCAGGCAAAGTCCTGGATATATCGAACATCGTGTCTCACATTGAAAGCTCCCCCCCTTTTACAAGCCATTTTTCTTCCCCCTTTATCAGCCCCGGGACGGGGAAACTGACCATCAATACCATCTTTACCATCCCCCGGGAGGGCTATCTTCTTGGGGAATTGAACCTGGATTTTCTGCAAGAGCAAATCTTAGAGACCGTTGAACAGACATTGGGAAAGAGTCTCATTTTTGTCACCGACCGGTATGGGAATATGTTGATTCACCCGGATAAGCGGCTGGTAGAAGAGCAGGTAAACTGGGGAGCTGTTTCTCTCCTGAAAGAGATTCGGGAGAGCCTGGCAAATCGAGAAGGCTTTTACTCCATCCAGGGGAGCAGCTACCTTGCATCGGGGACCTATATCCCCGGAGTTGAGTGGATATTGGTAGACGGTATAGGAACAGATCAGCTTCTGTTAGATATGATCAAGCCAATTCTACTCATGATCCTGGTTCTTTTTTCCCTTTTTTCCGGACTTATGCTCATTATCGCCCATTCATTGACCCGCAATATTGTTAATCCCCTCACCTATATGTTCCATATTCTGGAACGCTCGGTAATCGAGGAAGAGCCCCAGCCAATCGATGAAATTATGCACAGTTTCAACGAGCTGGAAACGGTAAGAGGAGCATTCAATGTGCTCATTAACAAGATCACCCAGAACACCAGAAAGCTGGGAGAGTTTGAGCGCGCCGTAGGAGAAGCGGGGTATGCTATCTATATTACCGATCGAGATGGGACTATCACCTATGTAAATCCCGCCTTTGAACGAATTACCGGTTTCAGTGAGCAGGAAGCTATGGGAAAGGATCCCAAGATGCTCTCCAGCGGGATGATGCCGGAGATCTATTTTACCAGCCTCTGGGATTCAATCCAGAAGGGAGAGCTCTGGGAAGAGGAGATCATAAACCGGCGTAAAGATGGCAGCATCTATTACGCAAATCAGACCATTGCCCCCATCACCGATGAGGAGGGAAGAGTAAGCAGTTATGTGGCAATTCAGAACGATGTAACTCACCAGAGGGAGGCGGATCGGAGACTCCGGGAGTCGGAGACCCTCTACAGGAACCTCTTTGAAAACGCTGCCGATTCCATTCTCCTTATCTCCCCGGATACCTTCGAAATCACCGAATGTAACCAGGCGGCCTGGAAGCATCTTGGTTACACCAGGGATGAGATGCATCAGATTGCTTTCTTTGAGATCCAGCATCCCGACTCCTGGCCGGAGGTGCAGGAGAAGATCTCCCTCCTTCAGCATGAACACCAGGTAAACTTTGACTCCCGGCAACGGACAAAGAGCGGGGAGGCTCGGGAGGTGAGCATCAACCTTACCAAACTGGATTTTGGGAAGCGGCCCCTGCTCCTGGCAATGATACACGACATGACAGAACGGAAATATGCAGAAGAGGCAATCAGACAGAGTGAAAAGAAGTACCGGCTTTTGGCGGAAAACTCCACAGACATGATAAGCCAGCACACTCCGGATGGGACCTACCTCTACGCCAGTCCAGCCTGCCAAAGGCTTTTGGGATATACCCAGGAGGAGATGATCGGAAAGAACTCCTACGAACTCTTTCATCCTGAAGATATTGCTTCCATCAGGGACAGCCATATAAAAATCCGGGACCTGGAAACGGATGGAATTGCATCGGTCACCTACCGGATCCATAAAAAGGACGGCTCTTGGATCTGGTTCGAAACTCTCAGTAAAAGCATCTACCTTGAGGAGGAGGCCGAGAACGCTGAGGAGGCCGGGGACGCCAGGGGTGCTGGCGGCACGCAGCGAAGGGTTCAGGAAATCATTGCCATCAGCCGGGATGTGAGTGAACGGGTGGAGATGGAGAGGGCCCTTGCCCAGGCAAAGGAGGAGGCCGAAGATGCCAACCGGGCAAAAAGCTCCTTCCTTGCAAATATGAGTCATGAGATAAGAACTCCCCTGAACGCAGTCCTTGGGTATAACGAACTGATCAACCGAAGCGTGCAGGAGAGGAAACTCAAAGAGTATTCCCGGCAGGTAGAAAAGTCCGGCCGGATACTCCTAACGCTTATTGGAGACATTCTCGATTTTTCCAGAATTGAGGCGGGGGGGATGCAGCTCAGCTATGAGCCCTTCGATCCCCGGCAGCTTTCGATGGATATCAAATCGATGTTTGATCTTGAAGCGGAGAAGCGGGGATTGGAGTTTAAGCTTATTATGGAAGATGATCTTCCCGGCTTGGTAGTTCTCGATGAGGCGCGGGTCAGGCAGGTTCTGATAAACCTCTCAGGAAACGCCATTAAGTTTACCGAATCCGGATCGGTAAGCCTTTTCCTCCGTTCCGATACGGATACCCCCGAAAAGGGGCAGTGCAACCTCTTTTTTGCAATCCAGGATACCGGTATCGGAATCCCTCCCTATCAGCAGGAAAAGATTTTTGAAGCCTTCCGCCAGACCGAAGGGCAGAGCACCCGAAAATATGGGGGCACCGGTTTAGGTCTGGCCATCTCAAAAAGCCTCACCGAAGCTATGGGCGGGTCACTTACTCTCAAAAGCGAGATTGGCAAGGGCTCCACCTTCTCTATCAGCTTTACCGGACTAAGCTATATCAGGGAGGCCGAAACAGCCGCAAGAACAACCCCAGAGCCGGAATTGCAGAGTGAGACTATCGAAGAAGAGAAACCCCAGCAGCTTGCAGATACCAGCTATCAGGAAGTCCAAAGTGATGCGGAAGATAGTAGTGGTACAGAGCTGTCAGCTGACTGGAAAAGCCGTTGGGAAGAGATTAAATCCAGCATGATTTTGGATGATATTGAACGTTTCGCCCTAGAGCTGGAAAAAGAGGGGGGGGTGTCCAAAAAGAAGGAGATCAGGAACTACGCATCAGCTTTGCTGCAAGCGGTAGAGGATCTTGACTTTGAAGCGCTGAATCGACTCTTTACCGCCTACCCTTTTTGATCGGCTTCCTTTTGAAAAAGAACGCTGCAGTTCCTTCCCCCCTCTTTCCCCTGATACAAGGCAAGATCGGCCCTGCGGATAAGCTCATCAAAATCGCTATCATCTGAGGATACCGCCGCACCAAAGGTCATGGTAACTTTCAGCTTCTCTTCTTCAACCTCAGTTACGATAGCCTCAACTGATAAGCGCAGTTTTTCCGCCAGAGTTATTGCACCCTCTCCGGTTGTATCAGGTAAAAGAAGCAGAAACTCTTCTCCCCCCCACCGGGCCGCCTGGTCCTGGTCCCGAACTCCCTCCAGAAGAGCGGATGCAACTTTTTTCAAGATCACATCCCCCACATCGTGACCGTAGGTATCATTAACAACTTTAAAATAGTCAATATCACACATCAAGACAGAATAGGAGCCTTCGTTACGCTTCACCCGGCTCGCCTCGTAATCCAGGAAATCGAGCATCCTTCTTCGGTTTATCATCCCGGTCAAGGGATCGGTACTTGCCATTTCATGAAGCTGC
>CAYMWV010000068.1:6738-16532 GCA_964394395.1 uncultured Sediminispirochaeta sp. | reverse complement strand
CTCCCCCGCCATGGTGCGGGACAAGTGGAACCAGGTGCTCAGCACCATCCATTTTCGGGAAAACAGCTAAAAAAACCCGGTCGGAGAATACCTCCCCGCCGGGCTTTGCTATCTTCTTAACGTTTTAGTTCAGCCAGAAAAACGCTCCTGCGGCTTAACTCACTACAATATTCACCAGTTTGTCCGGTACGGCGATCACCTTGCGGATTGTCTTGCCGTCGATCCACTCCTGAATCCGCTCGTTCGCTCTGGCAAGCTTCTCCAACTCATCCCTGGCGGTTCCCACCGGCAGCATCACCTTGGCCCTGACCTTGCCGTTTACCTGGAAGACCACTTCGGTCTCATTCTCCTTGCAGAGCTCCTCATCCCACTGCGGCCAGGGGTGGTAGGCCAGGGATTCGCTGTGCCCCGCTCTGCTCCAGAGCTCTTCGGCCAGGTGGGGGGCATAGGGGGCAATCAGAAGCACGAAGGGTTCCCAGATCTCCCGGTGGAGGGTATCGGCCTTAAACATCTCGTTGACGAAGATCATCATCTGGGCGATGGCGGTGTTGAACTCCAGGCCGTCGGTGTCCTGACTCACCTTCTTGATGGTCTGGTGGAGCACCTTTTTGTGCTCCTCCGGGGCTCGGTCATCGACCAGTTCCCGTTCCCCCAGGCGCCACACCCGGTCCAGGAAGCGGTGCACCCCGGCCAGACCATTGGTAGACCAGGGCTTTGAAACCTGCAAGGGGCCCATGAACATCTCGTAGACCCGCATGGAGTCGGCGCCGTAATCCTTGATGATGTCGTCGGGGTTGATAACGTTGCCCAGGCTCTTGGACATCTTCACTCCCCCCTCGCCCAGGATCATCCCCTGGTTTACTAGCCGCTGGAAGGGCTCGGGGGTGTTGACCGCCCCGATCTCAAAGAGCACCTTGTGCCAGAACCGGCTGTAGAGGAGGTGAAGCACCGCATGCTCCGCCCCGCCCACGTAGAGGTCCACGGGCATCCAGTAATCGATCTTCTCCCGGGAGGCGAACTCTTTTGTGTTGTGGGGGTCCAGGTAGCGCAGGTAGTACCAGCAGCTTCCGGCCCACTGGGGCATGGTGTTGGTCTCCCGCTTCGCTTTGCCGCCGCACTCAGGGCAGGTGGTGTTCACCCACTCCTCGATGGCCGCCAGGGGGGACTCGCCGGTGCCGGTGGGGGTGTAGCTCTCCACCTCCGGCAGGGTAAGGGGGAGCTGCTCCTCCGGCAGGGGGACCACCCCGCAGGATTTACAGTGAACGATGGGGATCGGCTCCCCCCAGTAGCGTTGCCGGCTGAAGATCCAGTCCCGGAGCTTGTAGTTGATCGCCCTCTTGCCCAGATTCTTCTCCTCCAGCCAGTCGATCATCCTGTTGACTGCCTCTTCCTTGCCCAGGCCGTCCAAAAATCCGGAGTTTACATGCACCCCGTCGCCGGTGAAGGCCTCTTTCTCAATATCTCCCCCTTCCAGAACCCGGATAATGGGGATATCGAACTTCACGGCAAACTCCCAGTCCCGCTGATCGTGGGCTGGAACCGCCATGATGGCCCCGGAGCCGTAGGAGATGAGCACGTAATCGGCAATCCAGATGGGAATTCTGGCACCATTTACCGGATTTATCGCAAAGGCACCGGAGAAGACCCCGGTTTTATCCTTCGCCAGGTCGGTCCGCTCCAGGTCCGATTTCTTTGCCGCCTCATCCAGGTACTGCTGGACCGTTTTGCGCTGATCTGCCGTGGTGATTGTATCCACCAGGGGATGTTCCGGTGAGAGCACCATGTAGGTGGCTCCAAAAAGGGTATCGGGCCGGGTGGTGTATACGCCGATCTCTGCACCGGTAACATCGGCCCTGGGGCCATCCCCACCGGGCCCTTCCACGGTAAAGGTGACATCAGCCCCCTCACTACGGCCGATCCAGTTGCGCTGCATGGACTTGATCGCCTCGGACCAGCCCAGATCATCCAGCCCCGAAAGGAGCTGATCACCATAGTCGGTAATTTTCAGGATCCACTGTCGGAGGTTCTTCCGGCTCACCTGCTCTCCGCAGCGCTCGCAGTTTCCCTCCTTTACCTCCTCGTTGGCCAGGCCGGTTTTGCAGGAGGGGCACCAGTTGATGGGGGTCTCTGCCTCGTAGGCCAGTCCCTTCTTGTAAAGCTGCAGGAAGATCCACTGGGTCCAGCGGTAGTACTCTACTTTGTGGGTGGAGACCTCCCGGTCCCAGTCATAGGAGAATCCGAGCCGCTTGATCTGGGCCCGGAACATCTCGATATTTTCCTCGGTGGTTGCCTTGGGATGGGTACCGGTCTTGATGGCGTAGTTCTCCGCCGGAAGGCCGAAGGAGTCGAAGCCCATGGGGTGAAGGACGTTGAAACCCTGCATCCTCAGGTAGCGGCAGTAGATGTCAGTGGCCGTGTAGCCCTCGGGATGTCCCACATGGAGGCCCTGACTTGAAGGATAGGGGAACATATCAAGAACGTAGCGTCGCTTCTCGGCGGGCACCGAGGGGTCCTCTATAGCCCGGAAGGTTTTATTGCTTTCCCAGTGGTCCTGCCACCTCTTTTCAATCTCTGCGAATGGGTATTTACTCATGCCAGCCATGATAACCGGCAGGGGGGATTCTCGTCAATGTGTGAGAACATCCCGGGAAGGGGGAGCTGGTTGTGGGAAGGGAGGTATAGCTGCGGGAAAAGATAAGGCGAGTCAACTATAATTCGCAGCTTTATCCAATAACTGTAACTGACTTAACTCAGCCTCTTTTTCCGCTTGGGAATGATTCGCATAGGTCGACCAGGAAGGTGTATATTCCTCTGATTGATTTCCCCATACATCCCATCCCGGTATCGGTCCTCTTGCAAACAGCTCCAGAAAGGGTCCCCAGCTGCATCTATTAATTAATGCATATTGCTCATCCGGTTTTCTGCTGTGTTCCCGCTTTTGTGTGGAGATAATATTCTCCTGGGACCTTCCAGGTTGCAATGTCCTTGCGTTTTTCCCTTTCACACCAAAAAGTAAGATCTCGGTCACATTCCGAAAATAAAAGCCAACACCTCTTCGATCAGGACCACCATCTTTTCTTATCTTGTACCAGATTAGATTTGATTTATATTGAAAGCCCCAACTTTTCAATACCTCTAATCCTTCTGGCAGCAACGCATTCGGAACCCATAGATAGAGGTGAGCCGTCTCCTCGGTAATCTCACTTACCGGAAGCTTGCAAATATCTTCCAATTTCATGGTTGGATATCTATTTAACCGTTTATGCTCTGGAGCCATCTTCCCCGTTCTGTTATTAAACTGCCATGGAGGATCAGCAAGGATTGTTGCATATTTCTTCCCATTCACATGGGTTAATAAATCTTCACAAACATTAAACATTGCCCCCCCCTTTGTACAGCTTTTTGGTTATTCCAAATACAAGGATTGGACAGCCAGCACCGCTTCCTCCCTCTATCCTGGGTAACAGCTTACTCATATGAGTGGTAGAAGCTCCGTAAGAAGACCCTCGCCCTAAATCCTTAAAAATATCCTGCAGCTCATCGCTTCGGGTGATTATCACCCCAACACTTATCGCACGAAGGTCAAAGAGTAGACGAAAATTGTTCAGATCCCTATCATAAAAGGGATCTTTGTTGTTCCATTCAATCTCTAACGCAACATTGTTTTTATAACAATCTACTTTATGAGTAGGAGATTCCATCCTGTTATCATCTACCACAACTTCGGTTCTGAACTCTTTTTCTACCCATCCCCGTTCATAAAGATAACTATCAATAGATTCTGATATCTGAGATTTTCTGCCCCCAGGGTTGGTAATCCAGGATTTCTTCAATGTAAATTGTTGTAAAACAGCAATAATATCATTCCACTCATGAGGAAAATCTTGTTTTAGGATCGCACAGGCATGTTTCCACTCATATACTTCATATCTTTCAAGGATCTCATCCGGTAACAATGATAAAGCCATGGCATCTCCATTTGGTTACACACTATAACATGTTCCCTACCGATGACCAAGTAAAGAGACAAGTAAAAAGCGGTACAAAAAACCGATTTGTCATATTCCTTGCTCTTCTTGCTCTTTTGGCTCAAAAATGACCGACTCGATTCGGTTGCCGTTTTTACGTTCGATAATAAAGCGGCCCGATTCGGTGTCGATCCATTGCTGCTCCTCGGGGATATTGCCCAGCCGCTCGGTCAGATAGCCGGCGATGGTCTGCACATATTTGCTGTGGTCCAGATAGAGATCGAAGCGGTCCCCCATCTGATGGAGGGTGGTATCTCCCATGATCCGAAAGCGTCCCTCGGCCACTTGGGTGATTTTCTCGAAGCCCTTAATCTCATTCTCATCATAGAGCTCCCCGAAGAGTTCCTCAACAATATCCTCCAGGGTTACCACTCCGGCAAGGCCGCCGTACTCATCCATCACCACCGCCAGGTTGAGCTTCTCCCGCTTTAACTGAAAGAAGAGCTCGCTCACCTTCCGGTTCTCAAAAACGAATACCGGCTCTACCATCAGCTCCTTGATCTTCACCCCCGCATTCCCCTCAGAAACCGCAAGCATCAGATCCCGGTAGAGGAGGACCCCCACAATGTGTTCCGGATCATCTCCATAGACCGGTACCCGGCTGTATCCCTCTTCGATAAAAACAGGAAGGATCTCCCGGACGGTGGTCGATTTATCCACCGAAAAGAGGTCGGTCCGGTGGGTCATGATGGCGCCTACGGTGATATCGTTGAACCGAAATACCCCCTTCACCATCCTGGTCTCATAGTTCTCCACCACCCCTTCATACTCAGCCAGGTGGACCATATGGAGGATCCCCTCCAGACTGATCTGTGTCTTACTCTCCTTGGGGGTAACCAGCCTGGTCATAACCATACTCACTGCGCCGATAAGGCTGATAAAGGGGAGGAGGATGATCGAGAGAAAGCGGATGGGATAGGCCATAAAGAGGCAGACCCGTTCATTATGGATGATGGCGATCTGCTTCGGTGTAACCTCCGCAAAGATGAGGATCACCAGTGTCAGGACTCCTGTCATGATCCCTATTGCGGCGTTTCCAAAGAGGCGGATGGTACTCTGGGTAGCCAGGGCAGATGCGCCGATATTTACCAGGTTGTTCCCAAAGAGGATAGTGGTAAGCAGGGTATCCGGCCGCCTGGAGAGCCGGGCTACCAGTTTCCCCGCCTTTCCATGACGGTTCGCCAGCACCTGCAGCTGCACCACCGAGAGGCTGGTAAAGGCTGTCTCGGTACCGGAGAAGAAGGCGGACATGAGAATGAGTAAAAACAGCAACAGGAGGTTAACCCACATCGTTTCTCTTATTTTCCGCTAATGCGGTGATGGTGTCAATCCTGAGCAAGGGGAACCAGGATCTGAAAGGAGGTTCCTTCCTCCATGCCTTGATACATCCCGCTCTTAAGGCAGGGCGATCAGAAACGCAGCAATATCGGCATAGAGATCCAGAAGGGAATCATAGCCTTCGGGCCGGTCCGCAGAGAGGGGCATATCTGCATGAATCTGCCAATGATCCAGGTGAAAGGTTCCCAGGTGGTGCCACACTCCCTTTTCGGGAATAGCTGTCTGCTCCAGGGACCAGGGAATAATACTATCTTCTGAGCCCGCTTTCGGCCCATCCATGGAGGCCAGAGGAACAATCCCGTCGTTTTCCGAATCCCCCAGAAAACGGGCGGAGGAGTGGAGGGGAAGGATCATTCCCATCTCCGGGACCCACCGTCCTGTTAATTCCGAGTAACGGGTGCGGCTGTTAGATATGGAGAAGTAATAGATTTCCGGGAGAGCGGGGGTGCTTTGGTTCAGCTCAGCGGCCCCCCGAGGGCTCAAATCATGGTAGGAGAAGTCTTTAAGCTTCAGCCACAGCTCCTCTTCAACGGCCCGTTCAAGAAAATCGGAAAGAGACTCTCCCTCCTTTGTTGCCCCCCTCCAGTGATCCAGCTGAAGGTCAAAATAGGGATCTTCCGCCGAAACATTCTGGGAAGCTATCACTCCCGCAAAATATTTGATCAGCCCCCCGGGTTGCTCAAAATAGCGGGTCAAGGGAGTGCCATCATGGGGGGTGGAGATGGAAAGGATGGAGTGAATCCACCTCTCTTCACCATTTTCAGCAAGCTGCTTGGCGAGGTAGCGAATTGTCTGCCCCCCCATACTGTGGCCTATCAGGTGGACCTTCTTCACCTCGCCGGTTTCGGGATCCTCCTCTCCCCAATCAGGAACAAGTCCTGGATAGGTTCGGCCAAACCGGTCATGCCCCGCCTCCTCAGAATGGACGGCCCCGTAATCGACCCGTCCCCCCTTGATTGCGGCATAGAGTTCACAGGACCGGTCGTGGACACTCGATACAGGGCCTATTGTCGCAGTGTAGACCTCGAAACCGAGGGCTTGAAGCTCCTCTTCCATATTCCAGGTGCCGCCCCAGTAGTAGAATTCGGGAAAGGAGAGGCGATCAAACCCCATAAAACCGTGGACCAGAATGATTGGAGAAGTGTTCCTGGCCGGTCTCTCTTCTGTCATTTCTTCTCTCTTCTCCATAAGATCCTCCGAAATTCCCGGTGAGCTGGCACAGCCGGAAAGGCCCAAAAAACCAAGCCCCCCCAGCAAGAGCCCCAGAGAAATCATCATTGTATTACATATAGCTCTTTCCCAACTTGTCTTGATCACGATTTTTCCCTATCCTCCCAATACACGTATATGAATAGACCACAAATTGCTATCTTTCTCGGAAATCCGGGGAAAAAACAGGAAAAAAGCCGCCACAATGTCGGCATGATGGTGGCCGCCGCCCTTCCCGGGTCTCAGAACCTGGACTTTCAGAGCAAGTTCCACAGCCGCTGGAGCTACTACAGGCACTGGGGCCAAGGTGAAAGCGGCGGGATACGAAGCATCATCCTCTTACCAGAAACCTTCATGAATAGAAGCGGCCTGGCAATCTCCGCAGCCTGTTCCTTCTTCAAAATCGACCCGAAAAAATCCTCCGACTTGATCCTGGTAGTTCACGACGACCTGGAACTCCCCTTCGGCACCATAAGTCTTCGCCGGGGCGGGGGATTGGGAGGCCACAACGGCCTTCGATCGATAAAGCAGGAGCTGGGCAGCGCCGATTTCCTCCGCTTCCGCATCGGGATTGGAAGACCCGCCCATGGAAACATCTCATCATTCGTCCTCTCCCGCTTCTCCCCGGAGGAGGAGGCGGAACTGCCAAAGGTGCTCAGCGAAAGCTCAAAGCAGATCGAAAAGCTACTTCTCTCAGGGTTTCACTCCCTGGAAGTTTTTAAAAAAAGAACGCTCTCACAGTAATTTTGATAATAAGACGCCCACAGAAGTGGGCGACAGCAAAAAGAATAACTTTGCAGGGGTTTTCATTTTGACCAGAAAAAAGCTGAAAATACAATGCAAAAACCGGGATTTTGCGCAGCATCGCGAAGCGCTAGCAAGCGGAATCCCGGTTTTTGCAATTCAGGCCGTCCCGCAACATTAATCCCACTGAATCGAGGCTGTCCAAACCACCATATATGGTGCTATTACAATTCTATCACCACTATATTTAGCGTGTCTAGTACTCCGGTGAGGTTGCGGGACAGCCTCAATTGGATTTTTCTCTGCTTTGGTCAAAATGAAAAGTCCTGCTTTAATCTTGCCCTGAGCCGTTTTTCAGGAGATAATGAACCATGGAACAAACGATTCTGGTTATCAATCCCGGTAGCACATCTACCAAGTTTGCTCTCTTCCGGGGGGAAGAGGAGCTCCTGAGCGAGACGATTCGTCACAGTAGCGAGGAGCTGGAGCGCTTCGATTCGGTGATGGAGCAATTCTCCTTCCGCAGTACCATCATTCTGGAAACCCTGGAGAGGGCCGGGATAGATCCTGCCGCCTTTTCCGCCGTTATTGGCAGGGGGGGGCTGCTGCATCCCATCCCCGGAGGGGTCTGGCGGGTGAATGAAGCGATGAAAGAGGATCTGAAGCAGGGGGTCAACGGGGAGCATGCAAGCAACCTGGGGGGGCTCATAGCGGCGGAGATAGCTGCAGCCTCTAATGCTCCTGCCTTCATTGCGGACCCGGTGGTGGTAGATGAACTATGCCAGGAGGCCCGCCTCTCCGGTCATCCCGAACTCCCGCGAAAATCGATCTTCCATGCCCTGAACCAGAAAGCGTGCGCCAGAAAGGGTGCAGCAGAGCTGGGAAGGGAGTACGAAAGGATCAACCTGATTGTGGCCCACATGGGAGGCGGAATCTCCGTAGGAGTCCACGAAAAGGGTCGGGTGGTGGATGTAAATAACGCCCTCAACGGAGAGGGCCCCTTTTCTCCGGAACGTTCTGGTACCCTCCCGGCGGGACAACTGGTAAAGCTCTGTTTCTCCGGCACGAAAAGCGAGGGGGTGGTGCAAAAAATGTTGAAAGGGGCGGGAGGCTTTCTCGCCTACCTGGGAACCGCCGATGGTGAGGAGGTAGCCCGGAGAGCCCAAGGGGGTGAAGAGAAGGCGGCTCTCATCTTCCGTACCATGGCTTACCAGGTGGCAAAGGAGATTGGCTCCCTTGCTCCGGTGGTGAAGGGCAATATCGATGCGATTATCCTTACCGGGGGACTTGCTTTTAACGACCAGTTGACCGGAATGATAAAAGATCGTATCGCCTTCCTTGCACCCGTACTGGTTTACCCGGGAGAAAATGAACTCTCCGCCCTGGCCCAGGCGGCCCTCAGGGCTCTGGAAGGGAAGGAACCGATTCAGGAATACGGGAAAAAATGATGGCCCACCCCTAAGCTTTCTGCTATGCTCATGCCATGAAGAGCATCTTCAAACTGCTGTCCCTGCTCCTACTCCTGCTGATGGTCAACCTGGCTGTCGTGCTGCTCCGGTACTACCGGGAAGAGGGGACTGTAGAGACTCCCCTGGAGAGTGCACCGTCCCAATTGAGCCACTCCCCGCCGGAGAGCATCACCCTCACCTTTGCAGGAGACCTGATGGCCCACAGTGTCAATTTCCGGATGGCCGATTTCTCAGATATCTACCGGGAGATGATCCCCGCCATCGAAGCCGGGGATCTGGCTTTCATCAATCTGGAGACCCCGGTAGTGGAAAGCATGGATTACGCCACCTTCCCCCGTTTTAATGTCCACCGGGAATATGTGCAAGCCGCCGTTGACGCCGGTTTTGATATCTTTGCCCTGGCCAATAATCACAGTTCTGATCAGGGACCTAAGGGGGTTCTAGCCACCCTGAAAACAATGAAGGAGCTCCGGGAAGAAAACAGGGAAAAGCGGCCCCATTTCACCTTCTCCGGCCTGAAGGGGCACGAACGCTCCCCCCTAGTGCCAACCTCAATCAAAGTGGGCCCCTGGTCCCTGGGATTCATCAGTCTTACCTCC
Organism: uncultured Sediminispirochaeta sp.; assembly: GCA_964394395.1. GTDB lineage: Bacteria > Spirochaetota > Spirochaetia > DSM-16054 > Sediminispirochaetaceae > Sediminispirochaeta. The sequence continues at coordinate 7,145 of CAYMWV010000068.1, read as the reverse complement.
TTTATCAATGTCTGGAACGGCCATGAGCTGGTCTATCTGATCGACTATTACCGTAACGACCAGGTGAAGGAGGAACTGCTCTCCTTTATCCGCTCCATCGACCCCCTTTACGACATTCTGATAATAGCGGTCCATGACGGCCAGGAGTATAAGCACCAGCCTCTGAGCCGAAAAGAGCTCTTCTTTCAGGAAATCGCAGAAGCAGGGGCGGAGGTGGTCTGGGGCCACCACAGCCACGTACTGCAGCCCTGGAAGCGGCTAAACCTGCCGGAGAATCGAGAGGCGGTTATTCTCCACTCCATGGGGAATTTTATCAGCGGGCAGATCTGGAACATCGATCCAGAAAGCCTGGAGAATGAGCGAAACGCCACTGGTGATTCTTCCCTCATATCCATCACCTTTGAAAA
>CAYMWV010000068.1:0-6638 GCA_964394395.1 uncultured Sediminispirochaeta sp. | reverse complement strand
ATCGAACCCTATCTGGCCTTTAATTACCGGGATCCGAAGAAGGGGATGATTGTCCGACCTTACCAGAAAATTCTTGGAGATGAGGCGGTTCCGGAAGTGTGGAAGGATTTTTACCGAGACCGGGCAGAACAACTTGCCTGGTTCACCGACCCTAAAGGGGCTCCCCAGGGGGCTGCAGAAGAGAGTGCAGCTGAGGGGGCGGAAGCTATCGAAAGCTTTGAATGAACGACCACCGCCCCTATCGGTGGCTTTCTTTTACAATGAATGCCCCTTTTTCCGGCAGGTAGCTCAGGGAAAGAAGGCGGGAGCCGTAGCCAAGATAGTCACTCCAAATTTGTCCAATGGGCAGCTCCTCTTCCTGACTCTTCTTCTGGCTCTTTTCCTGGCCCCTATCACCGGCGGGTTCAAGTTCAAGCATATGCAGATGCGCCAGAGCGTAGCTTCGATCCATCTCCCGTTTCTTTTCCATTTCCCGTTCCGCCTCCAAAAAAAGCACGATGAGATCCCGGTCAAGCTTCTCCAGGGCGGTAATACCGGTGCAGGTTGACCAGAAGAGCTTCCAGAAAAGCATGATCTCCTCAGCCCCACTCCTTCCCGGAGGCAGATCCTTTCGCAGAGGTTCCCACCGGGGACGAAAGAGGGACATATGCCGATCGTAGTCCCCATGCAGGGGAGGCTCGACCAAGCCGCAGGAGAGGCGGAAACGAATATTGTAATAAAAATCGAGCTCCTGCCGGTTAAGCTGATCGATCTGATAGCTCTTGATGTCCCAGAAATCAACAAGTTCATTGAGGCTTTGATCATCTAGAGCTTGTATTCTATCCCAATCCTCGGGGGTGAAAAGACGATCAAAGCGATAGAGATAGTTCCCCTGGTTGTAACAGAAGGTGGCCCAGCCATCCTCCTCCACCCCCACCAGGGAGAAGTGGACCGAGAGAAGGGGAAGCTGATGATCACTTTTTTCATAGAACGGGAGACCAAAGACATCCTCTACCGCAGGGTGGGGATAGAAACCGTGGCTGATTGAATCGGGGAAAGCGAAAAGCTGCTCCGAATCCTCGCCGCCCTGCCGGAGGGAAACGGGAAAAATGTTCCTCCGTTCCGCCTCCTCAAGGATCACCCGGGCAAGCAGTGCTTCTCCCTCGTACTGTGGCGGCTCATCCTGATCACCCTCTTTTATTCCATTCCCCTGGGGCAACTTGCCCCTCGCAATATCCATCGCCTCAGGAAACTCCCCCAATTCCCGATGCACCTCCGCTAGAAGAAGCGCCTCCTTTTCAGGGTCAAGCAGCTCTGCCAGTCGTTCAAGATTATCATGGCTTTCAATGGTGGCCGGATCCCGCTTGGAAACGTCAAACCGGAGGCTGTGGTTATACTCCCACATCAAACGAACCCTCAGGGCCTTCTCCCGCTCCGGCGGCCAGGGCTGCTTCAGGGCGTTCAGGTAAGATTCTATGGAGAGGCCATCCTGGATGGGAATCACCTTATGTTCCCCCGGATCGACCCCAAAGGGAAGCTCGAAGAGCTCCTTTGCATCATCAAGAAAAAACCAACTGTTACACTTTTCACACCAGACTATCATAACCGGAATGGGTTGCATCGGAGCATCACCCCAGCCGTCGCTGTAAAACTCTGCCCCTGCACTGTTGCCCGAACCAATGGTGTTGCAAATATAGATATTGCGGCAGTGGGGACAGCTGATGAGCAGGTCAGGGCCAAAGGTCATGGGCCATCCTCCCCGGATTGATCCTCCCCGGATAGATCTTCACCGATCATCCCCGAGAGGGTCCTCAGAAGCTGATCCCGTTCTTCCAGTCTGCCCTTCTCATGGTAGAGGGCTGCCAGGGTGATGATTGCATCATTCTCCCCCACGTCCAGGGCAATCGCTTTTTTGAGACAGATCTCCGCATCCCGATCCTCACCGATCATACGAAAACAGTATCCCAGCCGGCAAAGAACCGAATCATCCTCCGCCTCTTCCAAAGACCGGCGGTAGTGATCGACAGCCTCTCTGTACCTGCCCCGCTTTTCCAGGCTCAAACCCCAAAAACGGTACACATCCTCATACTCGACATTAAATTGTACCGCCTTACGGTAATCCTCAATTGCATCATCATGCCGATCAAGAAAAGCGAGGGTATTGGCCCGGGCGTAATAGGCAAGCGAGTAATCGAATCTGAGACGGATGGCCTGGTCGTAGTAATCCAGAGCTTCCTCGTTTCTATCCAGAGCGTTGAGGACAAGGCCGATGTTGAAATGGAGCTTCTCATCTTCACTATCCTGCTCCAGAGCCTTGAAATCATCCTCCAGAGCCTTCTCAAACCTGCCAAGGCTGTGCCAGGCGGCGCCCCGGTTCATGAGAGCTCCTACATGATCGGGCTCTATCTGCAGAACCTTTCCATACATCTTTACCGCATCTTCAAACTTCTCCTCATCAAAAGCTTCGTCGGCCTTTTCAAGAAGTTCTTCAAGCTCCGGATTATCCTGGTTAAAATCCATTTCCACCCCATTATCATTACAGAAGTGAGCGAGGGAGGTCAATAGAGCGGCAGGAATTATCAATGTGGCAAAATAACAATTGAAAACTTGATTGCAAAACTCATGATTCGTGCTCGTTAGCGCCGAAGACGGCGATACTGCGCAGAAATCATGAGTTTTGCATCAAATTTCACCTTATTTCCTTGCCACATTGATAATTCCTTTTCCCTTATGGTTTTTATGGTCGACCACTAATCGTGGTCGTCTCACTTTGAGAATTGCTGATAGAGCTGTATGAGGATTCCTCCTTGAGGATTGACCCAGCTCTCTTTGCGTGGTTGAATGAGCCCATGAAGAGAGAACCTTCTTCCCGGATGAATGTGATACGAACAATCCTTATTGCCATACCCATTATCGCCATGGCCCTCTTTTTCAAGATAGCCAGCGGGGGAGGGAAACTGCTCTACTTTTCAAAGGAAGCTCCCTCCTTCATGAGGGCCACTTTTTTCCGTTTCGATGACACAAAGTCAAGGAAGGTTGGGCTGAAGCCGGGGGACCAACTGATACTATCCTGGGAAGAGGTGGAAGAGCAGGGCTCCCTTCGGCTGGAAATTCGGGACCCCGACAAGGTGGTACTGGAAACCTTGAACGATTCGGTGGAAGATTACGCCTTTACAGCCGACAGGAAGGGGAACTACCAGCTTTTCATTGTGGGGGAGAGAGCCCGGGGAAGTTTTTCTCTCCGCTGGGATTATATCGAGAAGTAGCTTGACAGGATCTCTAGAGGGATTCTACAATCGATACTGGTAATCATTATGAATAACAGGGTCTACCGGAACAGCAGACAGCGCTCGGCTCTCTACGAATATCTCTGCTCAACAACAAGCCACCCCACAGCGGAAGAGATCTATACCGTGGTGAAACAGGAAATCCCCCATCTCAGCTTCGGTACTGTCTACCGGAACCTGGGGATTCTGGAGGAGCAGGGTAAGGTGCGCCGCCTCAGTATGGGAACCAGCTTTGACCGTTTCGATGCTATTACCGAAGCTCATTACCACTTCCTCTGTGACCGCTGCGGCCGGGTATACGACCTTCCCATGCCGGTGGACCGATCAATGGAGATTAAAGTTGAAGAGATCACCGGTCATACGGTTAATAAGCACGAACAAACATTTCATGGCGTCTGCGCCAGTTGCAAAGCTCGGAACCCCGGAGAATAATCCTTGAATGCTTGACACTGAAGCCGCTTCCCGCTATGATTTTTTTATTCCCTGGGGGTGTAGCTCAGTTGGCTAGAGCGCGTGAATGGCATTCACGAGGTCATGGGTTCGATTCCCACCACCTCCAATACCTTCTTTCAATCAGGAAAATGTCTTGGGTGACAACATGTTTTCGGGAGATATTGACCCAGAAATTGCCGAGCTTATGGGCATCGATGTGGAGGACTCTCCTGCGGGGAAACCCGACTTTACCGACCTCTTTGAGGAAGCCGACTCCGAAGCAGGTGATGAGGCTGAGGAGAAGGAACAGGCAGACCTCACAAAAGAGGCCTTTTCTCCTATTGCCCGCTTTCAATCCGACAAACCCCTCTCCTATTTTTCTGAATCCTCATTTTATAAAATAGTGCTCTCCGGTGAAGGGGAAGAGGCAAAACGACTCCATTCACTGCTCTCCAAATTCCTGAACGCCTCAGACCCCAAGGATAAATCGCTTTTTCGGCAGAAACTGATTCCCTCATACTGGAATGTGGCAGCCTCCATTGCTGCCAAGATATCTGCCAAACTTCCGGAACAGAAGCGGTACATGCTCCGGTACGGTTTTCTCATCCCCACCATTATCACAAAAGAGCAGCGGGATATGATCGGCAAGATCATCACTGAGAACCAGACCGACGAACCCATCTACTACATTGACGAATGGCTGCAGACGGTTGCCCGGGGTATCATCTCCCCGTCCGCCACCGATGAAGTGAAGGTCAAGCAGAAAAACGATGGTCAGAAAATTGTCGGTCAGATTGAGAAGGCCCGGGGGAGCAGGGATGTGCAGATTGGCCTGATACGCTCCAAAATGGTGGAGCTTGAAAGTGCGGAGCAGCTTCTTCTTGAGAAGATGAAAGAGGTGATCCGCCACCCCGCTCACAGCCGCTTTCCTGAAGTTAAAAAGCCCTATTCCCCCGAGCAACGCAGCTCTTTGAGTGAGATTCTACAACTGGTCAGGCAGCTTCAAAATATGGACAAGGAGCTTGGGAGTTTCTACCGGGATCTGGAAACAGCAGATACCCAGTTCCAGAACCTGCAGGAGAAAGCCCAGGAGATGGGGGCTGTCACTACAGTGGACAGTAAAACCATGGAAGAGGAGTTCAACACCATCCGGCAGATGGTCAAAATGAGTGTAGGCCGGCAGGGCAACCACTTTCCCATTTTAATGAAGCAGTACCTCAAACCAGCCATCCGGGAGATCGGAACAAGAGAAAATATCATCATGGAGATGATGGACATTGAACGGATTGATCCCGCAGTTTTCAAGCGAACCTTTAAACGACAGACCAACCGGATCGTCCCCTATATCATCCTCACCCCCTGCTATGGAGATAAGGGTGTCTGCTGGGAACCCTTTGACCGGTACAACCGAGCCACCAGCCGGGGACGAATCGCCATTCCCATGTATCCCAAGGATCTCAAGAGCGCCGTAATCAGCGCCGTGGCGGATCTTCGCTGGCAGGTGGCCAAGGAGAAGGCTCAACACTACTGGATGGAAGAGGGGCTTACGGGCTACTACTACCAGTGGTTCTCCGAACGCAAGCTCCGGGGGGATGTAAAAGAGTACTTTGTGCAGGATTATATCCTCTGGATCACCAAAGAGAGCGAAGGTACCCAGAAGCTGGACCGGGAAGTACGGGGCATCTTTTGGCGCCACATGCCCTTTCCCGACGAACTACGGGAAGATCTTCGGAAGCGTGGATTTGTCTATAACGAACTCTACAAGAAAGATATCAACCGCTCAATGACCGACGGCTATTAAGCCCTGCCCATCTAAGGCTGATACTTAAGTCTATCGACGGCGACCTTTGAATATGGGATGAAAATACTTCTCCATATCGATCTTTTTAGAGAGAAAGCCGACAAAACGGTGATAAGCAAAGAAGCTGCCTCCGATGGAGAGAGCAAAGACAATCAGGAAGATCACCTGTCCCATCCCCGCACCGATATCTTGAGGTAATAACAATGCCGTCAGAGCAAAAAGCAGGGTCATGAGCAGGATCATCACCACAATGTTGACCAGCGACGCTGCAAGAATAAAGAGAACCGTATTAAGTTTTTTGTTCATTTCCCACCACCAAAAAAGAGATTATCAGTACAATTCCACCTATCACCACGGAGGAATCGGCCACATTAAATGTAGGCCACCTCTCCAGACCGAAGAGGCCGAAAAATTTTACATCAAGGAAATCAACCACCCCCTGGGGGCGGAAGATCCGGTCGATGATATTCCCGATCCCGCCTCCCACAACAGCCGCCAGGGCCCATCGCTGGAGAGGGATAAGCTCGTCACTCTTCAGAAGATAGAGAGCAACCAGGACCAGCACCACCACCGGAAGAATAATAAAAAGAACCAGCTTTACCGGTTCAGGAAAGCCGCTTCCCAGACTGAAAGCTACAGCCTTGTTCCGGGTATGGATGATTCGGAAAAGATCCCCGCCGAAACTCCAGCCAATGGTGTAGATGGGGATGGTTTTCACGATGATCCACTTTGTCAGATGGTCCAGTCCAATAATCAGAAAAGAGAGGATAAAGGGAAGCCAGCGTCCCTTTTCTCCCCTTGTCACTGTATCTACCGGCTGGGGAATCCCGCCTCCCCCTGCATCAAGCCCTCGTTTTGCTTCCATTATTGCAGCCCCATTACAGTCCCGTGGGGAGATCGATAAAGAGGGTTTCGATCCCCTTCTCCCGGTTCAACTTTTGAGAGAGCAGCTGCACCCCCACCATTTCGCTCCAGTAGTGCCCGGCAGCGATCAGGTTGATCCCTCCCTCCATGCAGGTGTGGTAGACCTGGTGACTCAGCTCGCCGGTGATGTAGAGATCGACCCCGGCATCTATCGCCTGCCCCACCTCTTTGTCCGCACCTCCGGATATCACTGCTACGGTAGAAATCTCTTTTGG
>CAYMWV010000067.1:4655-16744 GCA_964394395.1 uncultured Sediminispirochaeta sp. | reverse complement strand
GCTTTTCCGCCAAACCAATGTAGGGTACGTTCACCGGATCGGTCCCCCAGGTTTTAACAGCAGCGGTGTCCGCAGCCACTATGTCGCTGCTGAGAATCTGCACACCCTTCTGTTCCAGCGAACTGCGGTAAGAAGAGCCCCGGGGCCCTCCGCTCATCATCACCTTATCTGCATCAACAACATTAAGGGTGGGGGCACGGAAGAGTGGGAAGTCGGCGATGCATTGGTTAAGGCCGCTCCGGTGGTAGTAGTTGCGGTCCCAGACCAGCCCCATAAGGTTTTTAAGAGCGCTGGTTACCCGGGTAGATCCGTGGTGTTTCAGTATCGGTACGTTGATAAGCACATCCGCTTCAATAACCAGTTCGTGAACCAGCGCCGTTTTCAGCACCGACCCTGAAGGAACTCGCACCTCATGGTAGTAGCCTCTGCTGTTTCCGGGAACAATCTGTCCCCCCTCCAGCTCGGTGTACCGTTTTATTTTTGTTGTCTCGTAGGCCCGTTCCCAATGGTCGATGGTGTGGTCCAGGACATACACCTTTCTGGCCCCCGCTTCCACACAGTGCTTGACGATTTCCCCCACCAGCTTAGGATTGGTGGTAGCTCCCTGTTCGGGCTCCATGCTCCAGGAGGCGTTGGGTTTGATGACCACCACCGAACCGGGCCAAACGAAGGCGGACATCCCGCCAAAGGCGGCAATCCCTTCCCGGAACATCCTCTCCGGGCTTGCACCCCTCACCGCCACAAGATCATGAGGGCTCTCACCGGAGCGCTCCCGGCCTGAATGATCCCCGCTGGAAGCTCCCTGACCAAAAAGCAGCCGGGGTCCACCAAAAGCGAGACCTGCACCGGCAGCAGCACCATAGAAGGCCATCTTTTTCAGAAACTCTCTTCTATCCACTCTTTTGCCTCCTTTGCTGATCAGTTACTCATCAGTATAGCTCCGATACGGTCACCCCGCAACGGAGACACCCCGGAGAAAAGAGTTCCTTCTATTATTGACACCCCGGAAAAACTCTTTAATAGTTAAAGAAGGAGGAATCAAATGCTCCTGGAAAAGGACGATTCACTACTAGCTATTATTGACATTCAGGAACGGCTTCACCCGCACATCAGTAAAGGTAAAGAGCTTACGGAAAATACGATTAGACTGATTAAAGGAGCAAAAATCCTGGGACTGCCCATGCTCATCACCCAGCAGTATACAAAGGGACTGGGTGAAACCATACCGGAAATCGTAGAAGCTCTGGGGGATGTTACTCCCATCGAAAAGAGCGCCTTCAGCTCTTACCGGGAACCGCAGTTCGCCCAGGCCCTTAAAAGCTCCGGGAGGAAACAGATCATCCTGGCTGGAATAGAGACCCACGTCTGTCTATTGCAAACCGCAATCGACTCTCTGGAAGCTGGCTACACCCCGATAATTGTGGCCGATTGCGTCTCCTCCCGAAAACGGAAGAATCACAAACGGGCCCTTCGCAGAATGGAAAACGAGGGAGCAATTATTACAGGCTGCGAATCCATCCTCTTTGAACTGCTGAAAGAGGCGGGTACCCCGGAGTTTAAAGCGATATCTGCTCTGGTGAAATAGGGGAAGGTGACTGCAGCTGGCATCTTCCGATATTATACAGAGGGGCAGACTGGGAAGCTTGAACCGTGGTCGGCTCACTTTTCGGACCACAATGCTCGAGGCCATCCGCCTTGTCGGTTACCCCATTTCCCCCTATACTAAAGCATGGAGATAAGACCCATGGAGAAGTTTTTCAACACCACCGGTCCCTGCGACCCTCTGCGCCACTATATGCTGCCCCCGGCAGACCGGAAAAACCACCTTTCTCCTCTCCTACATGAAGGATATTAACAACAGCAAAGAGGCAGTGGCCTGCTATGTGAGTCTGGAGCGGGCCCAGGGACTTTCCGATATTGAGCGGTCCATGCCGGCCATATGTAATGCCCTGCGGGAATACGCTGAAAAAAATCTTGGAAAGGCCATGGTTCCCGAATTTCCCTCCCAGGTAGATCCTGCAAGTCAGCTTTCTTCCATCATGACAAGCTGGGCAAAACTTGCAGCCCCCAAGCCTCTGGTGGTCCTCTTCGATGAAGTGGATGTGCTGCAGGACCAGACGATGATCAGCTTCCTTCGCCAGCTCCGGGGGGGCTTTGTAGGCCGGGGGATCGGCACCTTCCCGGTAAGTATCGCCCTGGTGGGAATGAGGGACCTGCGGGACTATCTTATCAAGAGCAAAGAAGGGAAAGCGGTAAACCCTGGAAGTCCATTCAACATAAAAGAAGACTCGGTGATAATCGGTAACTTCTACCGGGAGGATGTGTTCAAGCTGGCCCGACAGCACACCGATGCCACAGGGCAGCTCATTACCGATGAAGCCCTGCAGCAGGTCTGGGAAGAGACCAAAGGACAGCCCTGGCTGGTAAATGCCCTGTTGAAGAAATGTATCTGGAAGCTCTGCATCGATGGCCAGCCCGTTACAGAGGATCACGTCCGCCAGGCCCGGGAGATGCTGATTACAGAGCGGGCAGTGCATCTGGACAGCCTGGCCGAGCGGCTGAAAGATCCAAGGATCAAGAAGATTGTGCAGGTGATGATTTTATCCTTGCCAAGGAGATGGATCTGGTTACCGTGGAGAGGGGAACCCCCTCCATTGCCAACCCCATCTACCGGGAGATCATCGCCCGGGTCCTCTCCTACGGGATGCAGCTGGCCATACCGGAGCCGGAGTTCCCATGGCAACGTGAGGACGGTACGCTAAATATGGATGCTCTGCTACAGGAGTTCCAGAAGTTCTGGCGCCGCCACTCGGATATCTGGGAGGAGAAGTCCGACTACACCGAAGCATTTCCCCACCTCCTCCTGATGGCCTTCCTGCAGCGGGTGATTAGTGGAGGAGGAACTATTGAGTGGGAATACGCCGCAGGGAGGGGCCGGGCGGACCTGGCAACAGAGTACGGTGGGAAGTGGAACATCATCGAGATAAAACTGGTACACCCCTACGACAGGGTGGAAGGTACTAAAGAGGAAGGGCTGGTACAGATAAACCGCTACCGGGATAAAATCGGGAAAGGAACCCCATCCTACCTGGTAGTTTTTGACCGTACCCCGGCGGGACGGGAAAAGAGCTGGGAGGAGCGGCTTAGCTGGGAAGTGGTTGATACCGATGGCGGGCCGGTTACGGTGCTTGGGGGTTGAGGGTCAGCGTGGTTCCTTGCCCCTATCGAGCGCCCTCTTCCATCCTATCTTCAGCGGCTTTGTTCTGGCGGGGATGATCGTCGGCTCGGTGACCATCTACGTGGTGAAGAACTTCATCTCCATAGAGGGAGAGTACTTCTACGAGCTTTTGCCCGGTTTTATCCTCGCCTTCCTGGCTGTCCTGGGGGTGAGTCTGCTTACCCGGCAGCCCTCGGAGAAAACGTTGGCGATCTTTGATGAGACCGTTCGGCTGGTGAAGGGGGATTGAGGCGCAGCCGCCGGCTTTCCACAACTCCGGGGACGGCGGTAATGCTGGCCCCGGAACCACCCCAATACTTGTAAACAGCTCTTCTACCCTGTACAATCCCCGAATGCATAAAAAATCCCAGAAGAAACAGGCTTTACAAGCCGCCGACAAAGCGGCATCCCTGGCTCTCTATTCCTACGCCGCTGGCATAACTGTCACCCCCATCTGTCTGGTCCATCTCTCGGCCATCTTCTCCCTCTCCCTCTCCCAGGGGAGCGGGATTGAGGCGGTTCGGGCTCTCTTTATTGTAATCACCCTGGTTGGTAGCACGTTCATAGCTGCAGCTCTCGGGAAGATGAGAAGTTTGGGAGCCGGAGCACTCCTGATGGGGGCAGGGCTCCTCCTCTATGCCGCAGCTCCCGGTTACCTGGTAATTCTTCTTGCAGCTGCCCTGGTGGGCGCCGGGGGCGGGTTGATTGAAGCGCTGGTCAATCCCTTGGTGCAGGAGCTCCATCCCGCCGATTCGGGGAGACACCTCAATACGGTGAACGCCTTCTTCTCCGTGGGGGTCTTTGTTACGGTGCTCTCCGCCGGGGAGCTGTTAACCCGGGGGGTGAGCTGGCGGCTCCTATTCGGGGTGACCGGGCTTATCGCCCTGGGGACCGGGCTTGTTTTTATGGTCCTGCGAAGAAGGGGGGTGAGGGAAAAGCGGCGCAGTATGGGGCAGGTACTTTCCCACAAAAAGGAGATCCTCCGGCATCCCCGGTTCCCTGTTTTCGCAGCAATGATGTTTCTGGCTGGGGGGACCGAGGGGGCCTTCACCTTCTGGAGCGCTTCCTATATTCAGATCAACTTCGGAGCCCTGCCCCGGATGGGAGGAATCGGTACCGCATGCTTCGCCGGAGGAATGCTTATCGGCCGCTTTGCAGGGGGGCATTTCGTCTCCCAGAAGGGGGTTCCCCGCCTGATAGCCCTCTCGGCTCTCCTGGGCATCATCTCTGCCCTGGCAGCGTCCTTTGTGACAGGGTTGCTCCTCTTTCTGGTGGTGCTCTTTTTTGCAGGCTTGTCGGTGGCCTGTTTCTGGCCGAGTATCCAATCCTATGCGGCAGAGAGGATCGGCTCGGATCCCACCGCCCTCTTCGTCCTCCTCTCTTTTGCGGGAATCCCCGGATTCGGCGCCGTGCCGTGGTTTATGGGGATGATGGGGGACCGCTTCGGCCTTCGGGCAGGATTCTTTCTCTTGCCATTCCTTTTTCTGCTGCTTCTGGGGCTGCTTTTTGTGGAGCGGAAAGCAACTGCTTCACGACCACAGTTTTAATGTAAACGTATAGATCTTTCCTTTTCCTGAAGGATTGCACCTGCCGCTCCCGGACATATAGCATCCCGACACAAAAACGGTTTCCCCCTTGATTCTTCACCATTTTATCCTATATTTAACTGTGGGAGCAGTACTATGGCCAAAGATAGAGCTGAAGAGAAAAAAACCATCCTCCTGGTTGAAGATGAAGCCTTCCTTGCTCTGGGGCAGAAGCGCTTCCTGGAAAGAAAGGGCTACGATGTTATCCATGTCAGAAAGGGGGAGCAGGCGGTAGAACTGGTTAATTCGGAGGCCCATATTGATCTGGTCCTGATGGATATCGATCTTGGGGAGGGAATGGATGGGACCGAAACAGCAAAAAAGATCCTCGCCCGGGAAAGGATTCCCCTTATCTTCCTCTCCTCCCACACCGGAGAGGATATCATCGAGAAAACCGATGGGATCGATGCCTGCAGCTATGTGGCTAAAAAGAGTGGTGATGCGGTTCTCCTGACATCCATCCAGATGGCCTTTCGTCTCTTTGAAAGCCAGGAGCGGGAGCTTGCCCAGCGAAGTGCCCTGGAGGAGAGCGAGAAATGGTTCCGCACCCTGGCAAATAGCACCGCCACGGGGATTTTTATCTACCAGGGAAAACGCTTTGTCTACGCCAACGAAGCGATATCCCGGATTACCGGCTATCCCCTGGATGAGTTCCTCTCTTTGGAAAATCTCTGGGAGATAGCCCACCCGGACCACCGGGAATTGGCAATGCAGCGATCCCGGGACCGGCAGGCAGGGAAAAAGCTGCCGACGATTTACGAGTTAAAAATCCTCCGTAAGGATGGGGAGACCCGGTGGGTAGAAATCAGCGGCGGAGTAATCGACTGGCGGGGAGAACCTGCGGCCATCGGGACCGCCTTCGACATCACCAAACGAAAAATGGCCCACCAGCGGGTAGAAAAGCTTCTGCAGGAGAAGGAGCTTATCCTGAAGGAGACCCACCACCGGGTAAAAAACAACATGAACGTTATCTCCGGGCTCCTCTCCCTGCAAGCGGGGGAACTTGAGGGGAGCGAATGCGAGAAGGTGCTCCTCGATGCAGCGGGACGGGCCCAGAGTATGATGGTACTCTACGACAAGCTCTACCGAGCGGAAGAGACCGGATGGCTTACCCTCGACCAGTTCCTGAAACCCCTGGTGGAAGAGATTATGCAGCCCTTCTACAGCTCCTGTCATGTGGAAACCAGCTTAGAGATTGAAGCCATCCCCATGCACGCAAAAAGCCTCTCCTCCCTGGGAATCATTATCAATGAGATGGTAACCAACTCCATGAAATACGCCTTTCGTGGAAGGGATCGAGGGGAGGTAAGCATCACCGCCTTTCGCAGCGGGGAGGTGGTCACGATCCGTTACCGGGACGATGGGATCGGGCTTCCCGAAGGCACCGATTTTAGCGAGGGCAAGACCTTTGGCATGCAGCTTATCCAGCTTCTGACCGAACAGCTGTCGGGCTCCCTGGAAGTGAAATCTGGCGGGGGTGTCGTCGGCGGCGGGACGGAGCTGATTATCACCTTTCCCTGCCCGGTTGAAGCGGATCGATGTTGAGATCCCGGCCCCCAAGCAAGCACCCGGAAGCGTGGTCCGGGCGGGATTGTATAAGCCGCCACGGCAGTGCTATCTTTTTCCCATGGCTCTGGACTACCACGACCTGGTATCAATGCGATCCACTCATCCTGCATGGCGGTTAATGACCGCCGATAATGCTCCCCTCATCGCCTCATTTTTGGACCACACCTTCCGGGAGGAAAACCAGAGACAATTGGCCGAATCCCAGATTACCATGCAGCTGGAGGATTTCCTCTACTCCCTGAGGGAAGAGGGAGGGGAAGAACTCCACCCCCGTAGCGCCATCAGCTACCTTAACGATTGGGCAGAGAGCGACCGCGGGTGGCTTCGAAAGTTCTATCCCCCCGGGGCAGAGGAACCATGGTTCGATCTTACCCCGGCCAGCGAGAAAACCCTGCAATGGCTTGAGAGCCTCTTTGAGAGCTCCTTTGTGGGCACCGAAAGCAGACTCTATACCGTCTTTCGGCTTCTGGAGGAGATTGTTCATGGAGTGGAAACCGACAAGGCAGCCCGGATCAAGCGGCTAAAAAAACGGCGGGCGGAGATTGATCAGGAGATAAAAGCAGCCCAGGCGGGGGAGCTGCTCATGATGGACTCCCGGGAAATCAAGGAGCGCTTTTTCCAGTTCGACCGTACCGCCCGGGAACTGTTGAGCGATTTCCGGATGGTGGAGCACAATTTCCGGGAGCTGGACCGGCGGGTACGGGAGCGCATTGCTTCCTGGAGGGGAGAAAAAAGCGAACTCCTGGGAGAAATCTTTGGCGAGCACGACGCAATCGGTAGATCGGACCAGGGGCAAAGCTTCCGGGCCTTCTGGGATTTCCTCATGTCCCCCTCCAGTCAGGAGGAGCTCACCCGGATGCTCGACCGGGTCTTTTCCGTTGAGGAGCTGGGAGATCTCCGGCAGGATAGACGATTACAGCGGATCCATTTCGACTGGATGAGCGCTGGAGAGCAGACCCAGAGAACGGTGGCCCGCCTTTCCGCCCAACTGCGCCGTTTCCTGGACGACAGGGCCTTTCATGAAAATCGGAGGATTGTTGAACTTCTGGAATCCATTGAACGCAACGCTCTGACAGTGCGGGAGCAGGTTCCCGGGGGCAGTTTTATGAAGCTGGATGGATGGAAGCCGAAGATTACCCTTCCTCTGGACCGCCCCCTCTTCTCGGTCCCGGAACAGCTGGATATTGATTCCATTATAGAAGAGGGGGAACTGGAAATGGTGGACACCTCCGCCCTTTTCAATCAGACCTTTGTGGACCGACTCCGGCTGGAAGAAAATATCAGCCGGGTCCTCAGCCGGAAGGGACAGGCAAGTCTGGGACTTGTACTCAACCAGGAGCCCCTGCAGGAGGGACTTACGGAGCTGCTCACCTACTTCGTTATCGCCAGTGAGGAGAGCAGGGCTTTTATCGATGAAACACGGCAGGAAAGGGTGAGCTGGCAGGACCGGGAAGGACGAAACAGAGAAGCCCGAATCCCTCTGGTAATCTTCAGTGATACCGGAGCTGCCGGACCCGATAGCGATGATGAGGTAAAGCAGAAAGGATGGGAAAAAGGTGAATGATAAAAACGCACTTTCGGTGGTCTTGATCACGCTGTTTAAGGGGGTACTCTACCGGGAAGAACAAGAGTCGATCTGGCAGGAACTGCTCCGCCGGATAGGGCAGGTGCAAGACTATCTCTCCATCCTGGGGCTGGAGCTGCTCCTCTTTGAGGATGAGGGCTTCGCCTATGTAAGTTCCCGGGAGAGCGAGGAGGGGGAAGAGGCGCTGCCGAACCTGATTCCCCGACGACAGCTCACCTATACAGTAAGCTTGATCCTGGCCCTTTTACGAAGGAGCCTGGCAGACCACGACGCCTCCGGAGGAGAGGAACGGTTGGTAATGGAAAAGGGCGACCTGATCGAGCAGATTCTCACCTTCTACCCCTCCGGGACAAATGAGGCAAAACTGGTAAACCGGATAGAATCCAACCTCCGGAAGATCGAGAGTCTCGGTTTTATCCGCTTCCTCGGCAAGGATGCCGACAAGGTGGAGGTAAAGCGGATCATCAAGGCCTTTATAGACGCCCAGTGGCTTGGGGAGTTCGACCGGCGGCTGGGAGAGTACGCTGAGTACTCTCTGGGGGAGGGGTCCTCCCAGGATGATGGCTCCGCTTTCAAAGAGGGCGCCCCCCAGGAAGAATATTCAGCTCAGGAAGGGGATGAGGACGAATGAGTAGCGAAGAATCCTTTCTCGACTTTGCCGCCGATGATACCATGGCGGGGTTTCGGCTCCATCGGCTGGAGCTCTACAACTGGGGGACCTTCCACGGCAGCGTGAAGATCCTCCAGGTTGATGGAAGAAACAGCCTCCTCACCGGGGATATCGGTTCGGGGAAGTCCACCATGGTGGATGCTATCACCACCCTCCTGGTTCCGGCAAACCGGGTAGCCTACAACAGAGCTGCAGGGGCAGCCTTTCGAGAGCGGGATTTGAAGAGCTATGTGATGGGCTACTATAAATCGGAGCGGAGCGATGGGGGCTACTCGGCAAAGCCGGTGGCACTCCGGAGCAAGAAGGATTTCTCGGTCATCCTGGGGCTATTCCGAAATGAAGGGTACGACCAGACTGTTACTCTTGCCCAGGTGTTCTGGCAAAAGGAGTCCCAGGGACAGCCCGCACGGATCTATGTGGTTTCCGATAGTGATCTCTCCATTGCTGAACACTTTTCCGGTTTTGGTCCGGATATTTCGGGACTGAGAAAATCGATCCGAAATCTGCCAAAAACCGAACCGGTATTCGACTCCTTCACTTCCTACGGGGCGGCCTTTCGGCGCCGCTTCGGTCTGAAAAGTGATCAAGCCCTGGAGCTCTTTCACCAAACCGTATCGTTAAAATCGGTAGGAAATCTGACTAACTTCGTCCGAGAGCACATGCTCGAGTCCTTCGATGTAGCTCCCCGGATTGATGCGCTGATCGGTCACTTCGATGATCTTAACCGTTCCCACGAAGCGGTGCTGAAGGCGAAGGAGCAGATTAAACGGCTCCTTCCCTTGACAGAACATCTGGACCGCCACGGGGAAGCAGCAAAAAGAAGTCAAGAGTGGCTCTCCTTCCGTACTAACCTGCGCAGCTATTTTGGGCACCTGAAGGTAGAGCTGCTGGATAAACGGCTGGCCAATCTATCGGGGGAGTGGGACAAAGCGCATCTTCGGGAAGAGGGGCTTCGGGAGAAGAGGTCCGGTTTACAGGAGAAAAGGGACGAACTGAAGCGTTCCATCGCCGAAAGCGGAGGGGACCGGCTGGAAACCCTCAAGAGGGAACGGCGCAGGAGCGAAAGTGAGCGGGAAACAAAACTTGACTATTTTCACCGTCACGAAGAGCTCTGCAAACGCCTGGAGCTGCCGGTTGCCAAGGATGGGGAAACATTCCTGGATAATCTGCACCACAGCAAGGCGCTCCTGGAAGAGCTTGAAGCGCGGGACAGGGAGCTGCAGAACAGTCAAACCGAACTGGAGGTGGAGTTAGCGGAGATCAAACGCAGCCACCAGGAGATAACGGATGAAATCCTTTCCCTGAAGGGGCGGAAAAGTAACATCGACTCCCGGCAGGTCTCCATCCGGAATATGCTCTGCGATGAGCTGGAGATTAATCCCCGGGAACTTCCCTTTGCAGGGGAGTTAATTGCGGTCCGGGAAGCTGATTCTGACTGGGAGGGGGCGATAGAGCGGCTTTTGCGGAGCTTTGGTCTCTCCCTTCTGGTTCCGGATGAGCATTACCGCTCCGTTTCCGACTGGGTAGACCGGACCAGGCTTCGAGGACGACTGGTCTATTACCGGACCAGGGATAAAGAGACAGGGGCTCCGCTGGTCAGTCCGGAGAAAGAGTCTCTCCTGAGTAAACTGGAGCTTAAACGGGAATCCCCCCTCATCGGTTGGCTGGAGCAGGAACTCTCCCGCCGCTTCGATTACACCTGTTGTTCCGACATGGAACTGTTCCGACGCTCCGCCAGAGCCCTGACCCGGGCGGGACAGATCAAGGGATCCCCCTATCGGCATGAAAAGGATGACCGGCACCGCATTGATGACCGGAGCCGCTACATCCTCGGCTGGAGAAACGAGGCAAAAATTCAGGCCCTCACTGAAAGGAAAGAGGCTCTGGAGGAAGAGATGCGGCTCCTCACCGAACGAAGGAACCGCATCACTGAAGAACGCAAAACATTGGGAGAACGGAGGGAGCTCCTCTTCAAACTCCAGGCCTTCGACCGGTTCGAACAGATAGAGTGGCAGCCCCTTGCTCTCCGGATCGAGGAGCTTGAAAAAGAGATTCTCCGGCTGGAGGAGAGCTCTGACATCCTGAAAACCCTGAACCGGGAGCTGGAGGATCTGGAAAAGGCGTACCATAAAACCGATATCGAGCTCTCGGAGGCTACATCGGCCCTGGCTACACTCAAGGAAAAGATCTCGGTAGCCCGGAGCGCCCGCACAGAGGCGGAAGAGGCAAGGGCAGAGTCAGAGCTTTCCGGTGAAGAGCTCTTATCCATACTCAACCCGGTCCGACTTGAAGCCCTGGGTAAGCACACGCTGACCGTGGAGAGCTGCGAAAACCGGGAGCGGGAGATGAGGGAGTGGATCCAGGGAAAAATAGACGCTGAAGCTAAGCGGATTAAATCCCTGGAGGAACAGATATTTAGGAGCATGCATGACTTCCGTCGGGACTACCCTGCAGAAACCCGGGAGATGGATGAATCACTGGCGGGAGGCGATGAGTTTCGGAAGCTTTTGCAACGCCTGCAGGGGGACGACCTTCCCCGGTTCGAGGAGAAGTTCAAGCAACTCTTGAACGAAAATACCATCCGGGAGATAGCCAACTTCCAGGCTCAGCTGAACCGGGAGGTCCAGGAGATACGGGAGAGGGTGGAACGAATCAACCGATCCCTCTCGGCAATCGAATACAACAAAGACCGGTACATTCTCCTGGAGGATCAGTTCTCCACCGATCCGGAGATCAAGGGCTTTCGGCAGGAGCTGAAGAGCTGCACCGAAGGCTCCTTCACCGGTTCCACCGATGAGCAGTACACCGAGGCGAAGTTTCTGCAGGTAAAGGCAATCATCAACAGGTTCAGGGGCCGGGAGGGAACAACAGAGCTGGATGCCCGGTGGAGCGCCAAAGTGACTGATGTGCGCAACTGGTTCGTCTTTGCCGCATCAGAACGATGGAAGGAGGATAACCGGGAGTATGAACATTACACTGACTCGGGAGGAAAGTCCGGGGGGCAGAAAGAAAAACTGGCATACACGGTTCTGGCCGCCAGCCTGGCCTACCAGTTCGGCCTTGAGTGGGGAGAGACCCGCTCCAGGAGTTTCCGCTTCGTGGTCATTGACGAGGCCTTTGGAAAAGGTTCGGATGAATCCGCCCGATTCGGCCTGGAACTCTTTACCAAACTCAATCTACAGCTCTTGATCGTCACACCCCTGACCAAACTCCACATTATCGAGCCCTTTGTCTCCACCGTCGGCTTCGTGCACAACGAAAACGGCAGCCGCTCCCTGCTGCGCACCCTCACCATTCAGGAGTACCGCCGGGAGATCTCCCGGAGCAAGGAGATAGCTGCCGGAGCAGGGGAAGAGGCCGGGGAGAAGGGCAAAGAGGATGAGCTGTGAAAAGTCCGGAGGAGATCACCAGAAGTCTAAAAAAGCGATGGGACAGGGGGGAGTTTCTTTCCGCCCACCTGAA
>CAYMWV010000067.1:2664-4555 GCA_964394395.1 uncultured Sediminispirochaeta sp. | reverse complement strand
CTTCCCCCTCCGTATTCCCCTCCCCTCTCCTTCGTCAAAGGAGATGCTGGACCAGTTCGGCCGGGTGCAGAAAGAGGTGCAGACCCTCCGCAGCTGGGCGGAAAAGCGGGGCCTGCTCCTGGATGAGCGGGAGGTGAATCACCGGCACCTGGGGAAAAACCTCCTTCCCGAAGCTCTTGTTATTCCTGATATGCACACCCTGGCATCCCTTCTTGGGGAGAAAAAGAGCCTCAAAAAGATCTCTACCCTCTTTCACCAGCTTGCAGAAGAGCTTCCCGAACTTGCCCCCTGGGGCGCAGCCCACCCCTTTGAACTCCTTCGGCAGGAGAATGCCCTGGAGCGGCTCATTGCGATCTGCAAGTGGCTCCGGGAGCATCCCCGACCATGCTTATATCTTCGGCAGATATCCCTCCCCGGGGTGGATACCAAGTTCATTGAACAGCACCGGGCCATCCTTTCAGGCTGGTTCGAACTGCTTCTGCCTCCAGAGAGAATCGACTACCGCCACACCGGAGCGAAGGGCTTTGAAAGACGCTACGGGTTTTTGCAAAAGCCTGAGCTGGTGAGGCTGCGATTTCTCGACCCCCACAATGCGCCTCTCATTGGAGGCAGGCCTCTTTCTGATATCTCCCTTCCCGCAGAGGAGTTTCGGACCCTTGAGCTGCCCGGAATCGAGACCATCTTCGTGGCCGAGAACGATATCACCGCTCTGAGCTTCCCCCGCTTCCCCGGAGGGGTGGTAATCTTCGGCCGGGGTTACAGCTTCTCCGCCCTGGAAGACGCCAAACTCCTCGAAAATCTAGCCATCTACTACCTTGGAGATATCGATACCCACGGCTTCGCCATCCTGAACCAGTTTAGGTCCCGTTTTTCCCAGGCCAAATCGATGTTGATGGACCGCCAGACCCTGCTGGAGCACCGCATTCACTGGAGCCGGGAGAAATCTCCCACAAGAACAGAGCTGACCAACCTTACCGAAGAGGAGCAGGAGCTCTACGATGAGCTCCGCTTCGACCAGCTGGGTAAGCAGGTGAGACTGGAGCAGGAGTTTATCCGGTTTGAGCGGGTGGAGAGCGCTGTGGGGCACTTAAAGAAGAAAGAAGGCATTCTTTAGTTCTCTATTGCGGTATGATCTCTACATGGCAGAACGGTTAGAGAAATAGGCCCTGAAGGAGATTGAACCATTTCATCAGATCAGTTGACCAATCTTGGAAAAAAATGCCCCTTTTATAAAAAAAAATGAGAAAAAGGAGTAGATTTTTTTTTCAATTCAGCATACTATTGCTTATCAAGATGATGGGTATCATCCTTTTCTGTTACTGTAATTGAACTGTCTTGTATTGGTGAGTAGATTGAATGAACCGGCAACTGCCTTTCCTGGTCTTCCTTCCCGCCACAAACTTCAGTACATGTAAAGAGAGCGATCGTACTTAATCCAAAGAAGGAGAGTTTTATGGCTAAGAACATTTACGTGGGAAACCTGAGTTACGACACCAGGGAGCAGGATCTGGAGAGTCTTTTCGGACAGTATGGAACGGTAGCTAGTGCAAAGATCATCAGCGACCGGGACACCAACCGCTCCAAGGGCTTCGGCTTTGTGGAGATGGAAGACGCTTCTGCAGCAGATGCAGCCATTTCTGAACTGGACGGCAGAGAGTACCAGGGAAGAAATATCAAGGTAAACGAAGCGAAAGAACGGGAAGAGAGACCCCGGCGCAACAATTACTAAGAGCTGACAGCGTTAACACTTTAAAGAACGGTCTTTAAGCTACGTGCCCCCGGGTGATCCCGGAGGGCACGTTTTTTCGGTCTTAGTGCCCCCGCTATCAGCCCCTCTTCAACGTGAAGCGGGGCCGCTATCTCCTGCCCCGGCTTGCTCCCCGGCCCTGGC
>CAYMWV010000067.1:0-2564 GCA_964394395.1 uncultured Sediminispirochaeta sp. | reverse complement strand
CTCCCCGGCCCTGGCCCCTCGATTGGCCCCGGCCGAAGTTTTTCGGCGGGGGAAGGGTAGAGGTTCTCGCTTCCTCGCTGTGGTAGGCGTGATCCAGATCTACCGGTACACTTTTTCCTAGAAGCCGCTCTATCATTTTCAGGTAGGATCTCTCCTCGGGGCTGCAGAAGGAGACTGCGCTGCCCTCAAGTCCGGCCCGGGCGGTTCTGCCGATCCGGTGGATGTAGGTTTCCGCCTCCAGGGGGAGGTCGTAGTTGATCACATGGGAGATGCTGTCCACATCGATCCCCCGGGCTGCCACATCTGTGGCTACCATCACCTGGATATCCCCATTCCGGAAGTCTCCCAGCGCTTTGGTACGGGCGCCCTGGCTCTTGTTCCCGTGGATAGCAGCGCTGGTAATTCCTGCGCTCCGCAACTTGTCTGACACCCGGTTTGCCTTGAATTTCATCTGGGTAAAGATGATCGCCTTATCAAACCCCGGCTCCCGCAGGAGAGAAACAAGAAGATCATCCTTATCCCCGGAATTAACAAAGAAGAGTTTCTGATCAATGCATTCCACCGCCGGCTTTTCCGGAGAGATATCCACCTCCACCGGATTCTTCACCAGCCCCATGGCAAGCTTCCGCATGGCCGGGGCCAGGGTGGCGGAGAAGAACATGGTCTGTCGCTTATCCGGAACCTGGGCCAGGACCCTCTTGATGTCAGGAAGAAAGCCCATATCGAGCATCCGGTCCACTTCATCGAGGACCAGGATTTCTACCTTGCCAAGGCGGATATGGCCCTGCTGCATCAGATCAAGGAGACGCCCCGGGGTGGCAACGAGGATATCTACCCCCCGCTGGAGCTCCCGAACCTGTCTGTTCTGATTCACCCCGCCGAAAATAACGGTGTGGCGCAGGGGAAGATAGCTGCCGTAATCTCTCAGGCTCTCTCCGATCTGGGCCGCCAGTTCCCTGGTGGGGGTGAGGATAAGGGCCCTGGGGCTTCCCTGCCCCGGTCTGGTTCTATCCTGTGAAAGGATCTGCAAAAGTGGGAGAGAGAAAGCGGCGGTCTTTCCCGTTCCGGTCTGGGCACATCCGATGAGGTCTCGTCCCGAAAGAAGGGGGGAAATACACTGCTCCTGCACCGGGGTAGTGTCCTGATAGCCCTGACGGGCGATCGCCTTCTGGAGTTCAGGGATCAGCTCGGTAAAGGCTCCCTGTACCGGGGCCATGGGTTGAGGGGCCTGATGCTTCTGATTATCTTGGCGGTTTTGAGGATGCTCTCCTCCAGGACCTCTATTCGATCCCCCTGCTCTCCGGGGTGATCCTGTTCTGGTTCCATGGGAAGCTCCGGTCCGGGAGCTGCCACTTCCTCTTCTGTTGTGGGTACTGCGGGAGCTTCGCCCCTGCTGCTGTTCTGAGTTCTGTTTCATATGTTCCTGGTCCGGGGTTTACAACTCTCAACCCGCCGGACACGTGGAAAAGAAAGGACCGCAGAATCCGCGGCAAAGGATCATTCCCGGCCGATTGGCCCGGAACGCACAAACTGCTCTGTCATTTTTTGTTTTATCGTTTTGTAGAACCCTACAGGATTACCATGAAATATTCAATACCCCCTGCGTTGCGCCCCCCCTTGACCCATATTGTCGAGCTCCCTATACTGTAGCAGATTTTCAGGGCAGGGTGAGTCTGTAATCGTTATAACAGACAATTCCTGACCGGCGGTGATAGCCCGCGACTCCCTCTATGGGACTGAATCGGTGAAATTCCGATGCCGACGGTATAGTCCGGATGGAAGAAGATCGTGCAAGGTGCAAGCTTTGCATAGAAAAGCGAATCTTTCATGAAAACAACTGCCCTTCGGAGTCTTGCACTTCGGAGGGCTTTTTTTCTCCCTGCCCGAAGGAGTATCCGATGTTCACCGGTATCATCGAGGAGGTGGGAGTTCTTACCAAGGTCAGAGGCACGCCCTCCGCCCGGTCCCTTACCATAGCGGCAGATGAGGTAATCGACTCTCTGCAAATAGGAGATTCCATCGCCATAAACGGGGTCTGCCAAACCGTTACCTCCTTCACAGAGGGTTCTTTTACCGTAGAAACCCTGGCGGAAAGTCTAAAAAAGAGCAACCTTTCCCTGATTGCTGTGGGGGGCCGGGTGAATCTGGAGCGGGCCCTTACTCCTCAATCCCGAATGGGAGGACACTTTGTTCAGGGCCATGTTAACGGAACAGCCTATCTATCGGGGATACGCAAGACCCGGGACAATATCTATCTTAGCTTAAGACTCGACCCGTCACAGCTTCCCTGTTGCATCCGGGAGGGCTCCATCGCCCTGGACGGCATCAGTCTCACCATTGCAGAAATCGATGATCCATCTATCACCCTTAATATCATCTCCCACACCTATGAGCATACAACGCTGCAATATCGCAAGCCAGGGGATCTGCTCAATGTAGAAACGGACATGCTCGGCCGTTACGTTGAGCGAATTCTCAGCCTGAAAGATGATGGTCCAAAACATGATGGTCCAGGAAAAAGCGGAACATTGAGTCTGGAAAAGCTAAAAGAATTGGGATTTTAA
>CAYMWV010000066.1:3008-16792 GCA_964394395.1 uncultured Sediminispirochaeta sp. | reverse complement strand
ACCGGTAAAACCGGTGGTTTTACTGAGCCCCCTGGAAGGGGGCTTACAGCGGCCAGGGGCCACTGTCGGTGGTCGCATGTTGAAAAAGCACGGTTCAGGCCAAGCCTCCATCCTCCCCAGTTTCTTAACTGGGGAAGATCGGAAGCAGGGAACCTAATCCATCAACTCGTTAACACTCATACCTGCGGCCTGCAGAACCTGCCTGAAGGGATCGTAAAAATCATCCCCATGCCGTTCCAGAGCAGTCCAGCTATAGGCGGTCTTCAGCGCTTCCTTCCCTTCCTCCGTTTCAACAATCTTCAAAAGAGCAGCAACAATCTTTTCTCTCATCTCTTCCGATATGGTGGGATGAAACTGGACGCCGTCATTGGGGATATCTTCGCTGATTGCGATTACCCGCACCACGTCCATCACATCAGGTGCATCATCCTCCAAGGTGCTTCGGGCATCAACATAGCAAGCCCCAGCATCGGCCTCTCTGTTGTATACCGCAGAGACAACCGCATCGTGACTTCCCGCATCAACCACGTTGGCCAGATCTTTTGACGAGTCTATTCCTTCAGCTTTCATGGTTACCATGGGAATAATCCATCCGCTGGTGGAGAGGGGATCAGGGCGGGCAAAGGTTTTGTCTTTCAGGTCGGTAATCTTGCTGACTCCCGAATCCTTGTGAGCAATAATCTGTCCGTTATAGGCGGGACTTCCGTAGCGCACTGATACCAGTTCAGCCTCGGCGACTCCCCTGTCTGCCGCCATGATATAGGCGAAGGTTGCCAGAGAGGCCATGTGCGCTTTGGGTGGATCTGCGGACATCGCTTCTACCACTCCCACATACTCGGTTGCCACGTTGGTTGTAAAATAGTACCCGGTCTCCTTATGGAGCAGGTCTGCCACATCTTCCGCCCCTGCAGCTACCCGTTCCATCTCACCAGAGGGTACAAACGACCAGACAATAGGCCTGTCCTCAGATCCGAGCTCTGCCTCCTTTTTCTTGCAACCGGTAAAGATTAACACAAGAGCAGTCAACAGGACCAAAGAAATCAGTAAAACACGTTTTGCCTTCATCAGGCTCCTCCTTGAGTTCGTTAATGGTTTATTTTACCACAATTGGGGAAAGTGTCACCGGGTAAGGGGTGGAATTCATCATTTTCTCATTACTTTTTCCCCCGCCCGGGATAGCCCGCCCGGGACCGCCTGCGCCCCGGACCGGCCGCCCGGCACCGCTCAACCGGGATAGCCTGCCCGGTGCTCTATCAACCGCCAAAGGTTGCGATAAAGAGATCATAGCTCTTCCCATCTTCCAAATAATCGCAGGGGGAGAGAAAAGGGGGAGTATCCCTGGCAACAATCCGTAAAAGGGGGTTCGGTCTATTTAAGTCCCCCTCACTGAAAAGCAAGCCCATACATTGTTCACCGTGGCGCTCACAAAGTCTCTTTAGAAGATCAAGAACCCGGCTCCCCCCGGTCAGTTCCACCATCTCCTCTCCCACTCCAACCACATTTCTCAAAATATTGAGGTAGCGTAGGTGGATTTTCACTCATCTCCCCTTTTCAGGCCCTCGGCTCCAGAGGCTAACTCTCCCAAGGTGATGGGATTGACCGGGGGCCGCTTTCTCATGGGAACAATTTCCGAGATTGATATCCCCGTTTCCCGGGCAATGATCCGGCTTATCAGCTTCCCGCAGCTCTGCCCCTGACACAGCCCCATCCCTGCCCTGGTCCGCCGCTTTACCCCGGCCAGGGCAAGGGACCTGGCAATGGCGAGACCAACAACACCTGCACCGACTACAAGAAAATCGGTCTGTTGGCTCATAAAGCGAACGCCTCCGAATACTGATTTTTGTCGGCCACTAATCGGGGCCGGTTATGGCTTGACTCTTAACGGAACCGGTTCCATAATAATCGCCGGAACCATATTAGTCAAGCAAGGAGGCTATGCATGCAGATTGCCCGCATTCATACAGAAAAGAAAACAATACAATATGAAGAACTATCTCCGGAGCTGATGGCAGTTGGCGGCCGGGGCTTAATCGCCCGCATTCTGGAGGAGGAGGTGCCTGCCGACTGCGATCCCCTGGGAAGAAAAAACAAGCTGATTATCTGCAACGGTCCCCTCTCGGGAGTTAATGTCTCCAGCGGTGGCCGGCTCTCCATTGGTGGGAAGAGTCCCATGACCGGAGGGATCAAGGAGTCAAACAGCGGTGGAACCGCCGCAGAGGCGCTGGCAAAGACGGGGCTGCGAGCTCTGATTCTTGAGGGGCTCCCGAAAGCTGATTCTCCCTGGTCTATCCTGCTTGTAGAGGAAGGAAAGATACGCTTTCATGATGCAGATAGCTTCATGGGCCTTGGAAACTACGCTCTTTCTCAAAAGCTCTTTGAAAGCTTCGGTAGCGACTACTCCCTCATCACCGTTGCTCAAAGTGCAGAGAGGGAGTATCTAAACGCAGGGATCGCCATTAGCGATATGTACGGCAGGCAAAGCCGTATGGCCGCCCGGGGGGGATTGGGAACCTTGATGGGAACCAAGCGGATTAAGGCTATTCTCGTTAGCAAAAAAGGGACTTACAAACCTGAAGGAGCATCTTCAGAAGCTTTTAAGCAGGCTCGGAAGGAGTTTCATACCATCGTCCAGACCAATGACCGGATATCGGTGCTTCGTGAATACGGCACAGCTTCCACGGTGATGGATGTTCAACGCCTTGGAGCACTCCCCACCAACAACTTCAGCAATGGCCGTTTTGACGGAGCAGAAACCCTCTCGGGGGAGTATATTCACGATCTGATAGAACAGCGGGGCAACGAGGGAAGGACCCATGAGGCGTGCATGCCCGGCTGCATTATCCAGTGCTCAAACGCCTTTGCTGACAAGAAAGGAAAAGAGATTGTCTCCCCCCTGGAGTATGAAACCCTCTGTTTGATAGGTTCCAATATCGGTATTGGTGACCCTGATGTGGTGGCAGAGTTTAACCATATCTGCAACGACTACGGCATTGACACTATCGATGCCGGAGGCTCCCTGGGCGTAATGGCCGAGGCGGGGCTCTTCGGTTTTGGAGATGTAGAGGCGATGCGAAAAGCCCTTCACGAAGTGCCGGAAGGGGGTTGGCTTGGCCGATTGATTGGAATGGGAACCGCTGTCGCTGCCAAATTCCTTGGAGTACGCCGCGCCCCGGTGGTAAAAAATCAGTGCATGTCCGCCTACGATCCCCGGGGAGTGAAGGGCACAGGGATAACCTACGCTACCAGCCCCATGGGGGCGGATCACACCGCCGGACTCACCGTTTTTATGCCAGTAGATCACCACAGCAAGGAGGGGCAGATAGAAATTTCCCGAAAGATGCAGGTGGGTAGAACCGCCTACGATGTTCTCGGCCTCTGCGCCTTTCTTACCGCTGCTACCGCCATGCGCCCCGATGCTGTTGTAGCCATGATCAATGGTCTCTATGGATTATCCCTTGAGGCAAGCTGGATTGGTGAAATCGGAATGGATACCCTCCGACGGGAGATCGCTTTTAACAGGGCGGCAGGGTTTACCGAGAAGGATGACCGGGTTCCCGAGTTCTTTAAGGAAGAGCCCCTTCCCCCCTTCAATCTCACCTGGGATATTGAAGACCAGGAGCTTGATTCAATCTTTTCTTAAGAGTCTGGTATGGGGAGGAAAGTGAGCGAGTTTATGCGAAAGAAGGGGTGGATTAGCGAAGGAGATATGGGGCTTGCACTTTCCCTTTGCAATCCCTAGAATTACAGTATGATCTATAGAAAGGGGTCGATCCGAAACAGGTTTGTTCTTGTGATACTCTTGGCGGTGGTCCCCTTGATTATTGCTGTTACTGCATCGGCCTTTGTCACCTCCTCCCTTTCCAAAAGCCGACTGGAGTTACAGATAGAGAACTCCACCACCACTCTCCATATGCTTATTGATTCTTTATTGAGAAACAGTGTCCGGGCCTATCTCCGGTCAAAGGTTGAAGCGGGATATAATCTGGTCAGCCAGGCCATGGCGAAGGGGGTTCCTGCAGAAGAAATCCCACACTTGCTTGATCCCCTTCGGGTTGGTGGAGATGGCTACTTCTATATCATCGATACAAAGGGGCTGGTGATTCACCACCCCGATAAAACCATTCAAGGTCAGAGGATACCAAACGAAACCCCGGTCAAAGAGCAAATTGAGCAAAAAGAGGGCTATTTTGAGTATTTGTGGCAAAACAGCGACGAAGCGGTCCCCCGAAAAAAAGCTCTTTTCATGGTTTCCATCCCCAAGCTGTCATGGATTCTGGCTGCTACCTCCTACCGTGACCAGTTTGTTACAATGGTTGATCTTCAGGCCCTCCAGGAGGCGATAGCTTCTGTTCAGTTTGGCGATGGGGGCTATTCCTATGTGATTGCCCGGGACGGCTCTTTTATCGCCCATCCCTACCTCTCTGTAGGCGGAGAGTCCCGTGCAAAGAGGCTGGTAAGTGAAAAAGAGTTTGACGCAATTATTGAAGAGCTTTACTCCAGCAATTCCGGCATGACCAGTTACCTGTGGCGGGATGAACCGGATGAGAAGCTACGGAGAAAGATGGTCAACTTCAAGTACCTGGAAGATTTTGACTGGGTTGTAGGTACGGCAATCTATGAGACAGATATCGGTATTTCTGTTCGATGGCTCGTATTCATAAACTCCCTGTCAGCCCTGATCATCGCACTTCTCCTATCTCTCCTGATTCGGCACATTAATCGAAGGATTGAAAATACCATCTTGGATATTTCCAAGGTTCTGGGAGATTATTCGAAGGGCGATACATCCGCAAGGGTGAAGGAGTATGGCCCAGCGGAGTTGGGAATGCTCTCCCACAATCTTAATGCCTTTCTGGCTGAAGTGGAGATTAGCAGACTGGAACTTGCCGCTGGGCTGGAGGAGCGGGAAGAGTTACTGCGGGAAATTCAGCACCGGGTAAAGAACAATCTCCAGGTAATCCTGAGTCTCCTCCATTTACAGCAGGCAGAGTCCCGATTTCCCGAAACCGTTGAGGCTCTGGAGCGGAGCCGGAACAGAATCAACAGCATGGCCCTGGTGTATGAGTATCTCTCGGAACGGCGGGAAAGGATGAAAGAAGACGTCCTTCCTTTCCACTGGTTTCTGGAGCGCTATACCACCGCCATTCTCAGCTCCGGCTCTTTTCACAAGATAGAGGGGACCTTGCACCTTGAAGAGCTCTATCTTGACCGTAACAGGGCAATTTACTGCGGGCTGCTGGTAAATGAGCTCCTCTCTTTGGTTGCCCACCGTTGTCAAAGCCTGGAGCACCACGCCTCGATAGAGCGTTTTCAGGTTCATATCCACCTCAAGGAGACTCAGGAAGGAGTAGTGCTCACCATAGCTGGTGGGGATGGAACCTTTTCTCCGGAGAACAAGAAGAGCCAGGAGCTTATCACCATTCTGGCACAGCAGATCCAGGGTCGGGAAGTGAGCATCGCTCCCTTTAGTGAATATACCATCACCTTTTCCAAACATCTGGAAACCTAGAAAATGGGGATAGTGAAGCAGTAATCGCTTTTACCCTCCGCCCATTTGGTGTAGAATAGATGAACAGATCGAAGAAAAGAGGATCGAGAAAAAAGGAGGCTTCCCATCAATTTGGACCAACAGTTTCTATCTACCGTTTTCAGCCTCATAGAGCACATCAACCGTCAGGAGCTGCGTAACAGCAGTAAACATCTTATTATTAACTATATCAAGGAATCTGGAGAAATAGCCTTGGTAGATCGGGGGCGGGAGGCTGTAGAGCGGTACACCAACACCATGCTCCCCTCCCTGGACCGGCTTAAGGAGAAGGATCGGGTTTCCCGGCTTGAACCCCTGGATCATCTGGTGCTCAAACTTGCATACAGCGCTAAACAGGCAGAGGAGCGACGCTAACAATGGCGGATGGAAGGGTCAGAAAAGATATTGAACCGGGCCTCCGGGTTGCAATAGTACTGAAAAAAGATCAGAGGAGCGGGAACTTGACCGAAGGGGTGGTGGCGGATATCCTCACCAACTCTCCCCGGCACCCCCATGGGATCAAGGTTAGACTGGAGGATGGAGAGGTGGGCAGGGTCAAAGAGATACGCCTGGCAGAGGGAGACCTGGATAGGGAGAATGCTACTGTAGTATGAAAGCCCCTCTCTCACTTTTCCAGAACTGCGATAAAGGCTTCCCGGAGTCTCTCCCTGCTCTCCTTTGAGAGCCGGGGGTTAATCGAACAGCTTCTTCCCTCTTTCGGCTTGACCACAAGCCGGAAGAGGGTTTCGTTTGAGATAACCCTGTCTGGAGGGAGGTCCGCCTCCCGGGCATAACCATCCCGAATGGTAAAGAGTTTCTTCATCATCTCCTGCTGTTTCCCGGGCATTCGCTTAAAGCGGTTCTTTTTAAAGAGCCCTGGAACAAACTCGGTTTTTACCGGCCGCTGTTCCAGTTCCCGATTAATCCGCTGGTACTCCTCAAACCGCCCCTCCTCTTTTACCATCTCGAAAAGACGCTCCTTCAAAGGCAGGAGATAGTGGACATCCCCCACCGCATATTCCAGTGCATCTTTCGAAAGGGGCCGGCGCATCCAGTCATAGCGCTGGTATGCCTTGCTCTGGCTGAGCTCAATACCGAGGATTTGGGCAAGCACATTATTGAGACCCCGCTTTTGCAGCTGAAGAAGCTCCACTGCAGGGAGAAGATCTATCACCCCTTTGAGGGTAATGCCGTAACGGCGAAAGAGGAGCGTTCTATCACTGCTGCAATCGTAGATAACCTTCTTAATTTCCGGCTCTTCAAAAACGGGGGCAAAGGAGCTCTGCTCCACTTCCAAGGGGTCGATAACTACTGTACCGGTACCATCAAAGATCTGAATAAGAGAGAGATGCTCTCCATATCGATGGAGATTGAACTCCCCTTCGATGTCCAGAGCTATTTCAAGACCCCGCTTTTTTCGCAAAGAGTCGATGTAGGCATCAACCTCATCCTCTTTAATCAAGTATTTCACATCATCATGCATAGGATGAGCATACTAGGATAGCCAGGTTCTGTACAGAAGCACCTCTCTGTTCAGGAGGCATTATCTTGACCAGATGCAGATTCATTACTATCTTCTTATAGAAAGCTTATGAGTATAATCAGAAAAACCCAGGCTCCCCTGGATATAGTAAAATCCCATTATGAACCAAGACTCGATAGGTATGAAGAGGGTCATGAGATCCTCGATTGGGAAAATGAAAAGAGTCAGATGGACCGATTCAGAATTTTTGCCGACACCGTACCTTTAGAGAATAGAAGCCTCCTGGATGTGGGCTGCGGTATAGCTGACCTGTACGCATACCTTCAACGCCGCCACATCCCGGTCCATTATACCGGGATCGATATCCTCCCCAAAATGGTTGAGAGGGCAAAAAAGCGCTTTCCTGAGCTTCCCCTTTACACCGGAGATATCTTCATGGACTCCCCCTTTGGATCGAAGGGTTTCGATATGCTCTACTGCTCCGGAATCTTCAACCTGGAGATGGGGGATAACCACAACTTTTTACGGGAAGCCATTCCCATCTTTTTCCACCACAGCCGGGAGTGGGTTGTTTTCAACCTTCTTGATCCGGATCACTATGTGGAAGAGTGCCGGTACTGCTTCTTTGATCCCGAAGAGGTGCGCTCCTGGGTATCCGCCTATAGTGGTGATGTTAGACTTTTCAGGGACTATGTACCCAACGACTTTACCATCGTTGCAAGGGTTTAGCAGTATGCGTACAGAAGATCAGAGAGAACAAGCCGCTTTCTCCGTCTCAGCCCTTACAGAGCTGATTAAGTCCCGGCTTGAAGAGGACTTTCGGGAGATCCGTCTTGAAGGTGAAATTTCCAATTTTCGTCCCTCCGCAGCAGGACACTGGTATTTTAGCCTGAAGGATGAAGATGCGATTATCAGTGCTGTTATGTTTCGGGGCAGAACCGGCAGGGTGGATTTCCGGCCCGAGGACGGGATTACGGTACGGGTAAAAGGCAACATTTCGGTCTACACAAAGCGGGGAAACTATCAGATCATCTGCGACTCCATGGTACGCTCCGGGGAAGGGGCAATTTTGGCAATGCTGGAGGAACGGAAGAGAAAGCTTGCCGCCGAGGGTCTTTTTGATTCCGGAACAAAACAGTCCATTCCACCCTATCCCTCCAGGGTTGCGGTGATTACCAGTCCCACCGGGGCTGCTATCAGAGACATCCTTCAAGTGATGGGGCGAAGGGGCGCTGGAATCAATGTGTTTATTTTACCTGCCCTGGTTCAGGGGGATGGGGCATCACAACAGATAGTCCGGCAGATAGAACGGGCAAACCGCTTGAACCTGGGAGAGGTTATTATCCTGGGACGGGGTGGAGGCAGTCTGGAAGATCTCCTTCCATTCAGCGATGAGGCTGTTGTGAGAGCGATTGCGGCAAGTTCGATCCCTGTCATATCCGCCGTAGGGCACGAGACAGACACATCCCTCTCCGATTATGCAGCCGATTTGAGAGCCCCTACCCCATCAGCCGCAGCTGAGCTGGTCTGTTCGGAGCGGGAGGCTCTCCTCTTGCGGGTACAGGCTGTTGCAGCTGAAATGGAGGGGAACATGAAACGGTCCACAGAGAAAGCGCAGCTGCTTCTGGAACGGTTCACTCCCGAGGTGCTGCAGGAGCGGATGGAAATGCTTTTTGCTCCCAAACGACAGGAGCTTGATGAGATGCGGGAAGAGCTGGGCAGATCTATCCGGGAGATGGTGAACTCTTACTCCCACCGTTTGCAGCTGGCGGGTAAGGAACTGGAGGGGGCAAGTCCCCTGGCAATACTGGAAAAGGGATATGCAGTGGTGCAGCGCAAAAGCAACGGGACAATCCTTAGCAGTTCGAAAAAGACAGCTCTGGATGATGAGTTAGTGATACGCCTTTATGAGGGTTCCCTTGAGGCGCAGGTCACCGGCAAGTTGTAGAGTGAGGGAGAGGATAATGAAAAGCTTTGAAGAGAGAATGGGCAGACTGGAAGAGATAAACGAAAACCTGCGGCGGGGCAACCTTCCTCTGGATGATGCGATAGGCTCCTTTGAGGAGGGGATGAAACTGGCCCGGAGTCTGGAAAAAGAGCTTTCCAGGATTGAGAGAAAGATTGAGATCCTGGTCAATCCTGTCGATGGGCCGGCGGAGAAGGAAAAAGAGATCGAACCCCATCTGGAACTCTTTGATCTCTAAACCAAGTCCCGATCAACGGCTGCTTCAGCTCCTTTGCAGCCTCCCCGCAACTGAAGCAGTCAACATTCTGATGCGCCGCAGCGACCGAGAGTTGGCAATATGCCTGCTCTACCTGGATGATGAGGTATCCCGGATACTTATCTCAAAGCTGGGCAGCGCAAAAAGAGAGCGGGTAGAGGTGGAGAAGCGGTACGTAAGCAGGATGGGAGTGAGATACCCGGAGTACCGTATCCATGTAGAAGCTATTATTGCTGCCCTCGCGGGAAAGGGGGGAGAGAGCATCAGAAGCTACATCCGTCCCCGGAGAGGAGAGGGATAAAAGCTACTCCTTCACCCCTACCCGTCCAGTGTAGTCAACCCGGTTCAAATAGGGAGGCCTGGAAAGGCTTGCCATGTATTCATCCACCGCCTTCCTTGCTCCGGCAAAATGGCCGTAATCGTCGATAATAACAATCCCCCCCTTAACCAGCCGAGGGTAGAGCTCCCTCATTTCGGTGAGGGTAGAAGCGTACCAGTCGGTATCAAGACGGATCAGGGAGAGCCCTCCGGAGAAGCAATAGCTTGGCAGGGTATCCTCCACCTTTCCGGGAACCAGGGTGATCAGTTCCCTAGGGAATCCAGATCCGTAGAGCAGAGAAGCAACCTCCTCTTTCCCAACTGCCCAGTGGTCGAAATTCCGCTTCTCCCAGCGATCCAAAACCTTCTCCCCGGAATGGAGAATCCGATCCTCCTCTCCCGGTTTCGGCATTCCCTCGAAGGTATCGAAGAGATGAATCTGCCGCAAATCTTCCCTCTCCTTGATTATGGCAAGCTGGGTGAGGGCCATCAGTAAGGCCGATCCTCCCTTCCAGACACCGCACTCAACAAACACTCCAGGGATCTGCCTGGTAAGGATGTGGCAAACTGCGGTGAAAAGGGCGTAGCCCCGCTCTATTCCGGTCATTGTGTAGGGCTTAACCCGTTCCCAAAGGGGAAAAAAGCGAGGATCCATATCGGCAGGAGGAGTGGGAAGGGCAGAAGGAACGGTTTTATCAGACGCTTGGCTGCTCACTGCGATTCCTCCCCGGTGGAAGAGAGCTCTCCCTCCGCATTGACCATGATTCCTGCCTGGCTGAGCATGTTGAGAAAGCTCTCCTCATCCACAATCTGCGCTCCCACCTTTCGGGCCTTTTCCAGCTTGCTTCCCCCACCAGCCCCTGCAAGAAGATGGCTGGTCTTTCCAGATACCGCGGATACCACCGTTCCCCCAAACCTTTCAATAAGCGCTTCTGCCCTGGACCTGGGGTTGAATCGATCAAAACTCCCGGTGATACACCAATTCTGGCCCGAAAAAAGCACAATCCCATCGGAAGAGTCATCTCGCTTTCGAGCTTCCATGGAGAGACCCGCTTTTTTAAGATCGGTCAAAAGTCCCCTTACCTCGGGGCGGGAGAGCTCCTCCAGAATGGTATCTGCACTCTTCTCTCCAATTCCCTTTATCCTTATCAGCGCATCTCTATCCTGCCGCTGGGCCAGATCAAAAAGCTTATCCAGGGAATCAAAACCTGCTGAAACAATGAGTTGTACCGCCTTTTTCCCCATCTCGGGAATCCCCACAGATGCAAGGACCACTTCAAAGCTTCTGCTCCTGCTCTTCTCAATACCGGCCTCGATGGCCCTCACCTTCTTCTCCCCAAAACCGGGGTATTCAAGAAGCTTGTGATAATCTACCTGGTAAAGATCTGCCGGTTCAGTAATCAGAGACTCCCGGATCATCAAGTCCACCGTTTCAGGCCCCAGCCCATCGATATCCATCTGCCCGGCGCCGATAAAGAAAAAAAGCTTCCCCCTGATCTGATCCGGGCACTTGCTGTTTCGGCAAAAATGGTGCGCTCCCTTTTTGACAAGGCCGGTGGCGCAGGAGGGGCAGGTTTCGGGGATCTTCCATACCGGATTCCCCTCCTCGTTTTTGGCAGTCACCTCCTCCACCGCTGGGATGACATCTCCTCTCTTTGAAACAGCTACCTCATCTCCCCGGGCAATCTCCAGCATGTCGATGTAATCCTGATTGTGGAGAGTCACATTACTGATGGTAGATCCTCCAATGGAAACCGCCTCTACCCTGGCTACCGGGGTTATCCGACCAGTCCTTCCAACCTGCACATCAATATCTTTTATTTTCGTTACCCCCCGGGGACTTTCAAACTTGTATGCAATTGCCCAGCGGGGATGGTGGCCGGTATAACCAAGGTCCCGTCTCACATCGATCTCATTTACCTTTATCACCAGCCCATCTATCTCATAGGGGAGGGATGCCCGCCCTTCAACAGCATCATTAATCCAGGCGGTAATTTGTTCCAGTTTTTCCCCGGCCAGGGAGCTTGCACCACCATCGGCATCATCCCCTTTCTCCCCTGAGATAGGGGCGGAAAAGAGAGCAACCCTGGGGTTTGTCCGAAAACCAAGCTCTTTCAGGTAGTTTAGAATCTGCAGATGGCTTCCCTCTTCCCCTTCCCTCCCGTCAAGAAACCCTTCATAGATAAATATCTCCAGGGGGACCGCAGCAACCTCTCTGCTTTTCACCCTCCGCAGGCTCCCCGCAGCCAGGTTCCTCGGGTTTGCGTAGAGGTTTCCCATTGTCCTGTTAAGAAGTCCGAACTTCTCCCGGGGCAGAAACACCTCTCCCCGGACAGCTATATCCACCTCTTCACTCAGGCGAAGAGGGACCGATGAGATAGTCCTGATATTGGCAGTGACATCATTACCCACATAACCGTTACCCCTGGTAACAGCTCTTTGAAGAACACCTTTCTCATAGTAGAGAACGATGGAGACCCCGTCGATCTTCTCTTCAACAATGAAGGAGAGAGGACGTCCCGCTTTTACACCGGTTCTCTCCATCCAGGAAAGCAGCTCATCAGTGCTGTACGCTTTATCCAGACTCAAGACCGGAATAGTGTGTTCCACCTCCGGAAAATCGGCGCTGAGATCACTTCCCACCCGGCTTGTGGGCGAATCGGGGCGCTTTAACTCCGGCCACTGCTCCTCCAGCCCTTGGAGCTGTTGGAAAAGGGAATCGTACTCCCGGTCCGAAACCTCCGGCTTCCCCTCCACATAGTAGGCCCGATCGTAACGGAAAAGGAGATCCGTAAGTCTACGGATCTCCTTAGCTGCTTCATCTTCGTTCTTTATATGATCATTCATACTGCTCTATCAGTTCCCCTTCCGTAGAAAAGCGTCCCGGTATCCGCCAGCCCTGAAACTGATCAGAAGAGCTCCACTCTCATCCTTCCTCAAGGGTCCAACCATCACCCGGAAACTGCTCCCATCCTCCTTGGGATGGATGGTTACAGGATAGGTAGCCGAAAGGGTTTTGGCAAGATCTCCAGCAGCACCAGCTTCCCGAAATGTCGCCAGCTGCAAATACCAGGAGCTTTTTTCCAGAGACTTGACCAGATAGGGTTTTAAGCTCTCCTGACGATCCCATACAGGCTGAAGGGTGGAAGGGGCTTCTTCAGCGGGGGAATCTTTCACTAAAGTCTCCTCAACTGGGGTCTCCTCCACTGGAGTCTCCTCGTCCGGCTCTCCTTCAGCAAGCTCTATCTCTTCTGCCTCGGGGGGGCGAGGTTTGGCACTTTCAAGAACCAACTCCCCATCATCCGGGATCAGCTTCTCCGCAACCTCATCAGCCGGGTCAGCCAGGGTGTCGATCTCGGGACGGATAGTTTCCGGAACTGCATCCACCTCGGCAAGCTGATCTTCCCCTTCTGGAGCTGTGCGGTCATCGATATCTACCATGATTGGTCCAACTGAGCGCTGAGGTTTTCTGGGAACCGGATCGGCAGGGGAAACAGCTTTCTCTTCCACACTTGGTTCCCGGGGGCCATCACCAGAGGCAAGCAGCGGAGCATCACCCTTTTCCAGATCCAGGGGATCCCGTATCGCCGGTTCAGGCAATTGTGCCAGAGAAGAGAGAGCTGAATCTGGAGCCTCTCTCCTCTTTTGGGATGCAAGACGAATATCATTATCTTCCATCGCCTCCTCAGGAATCCTCGGCAGATCCGCCACCTGGTACCGTGGAAGAGCCCGCTGAGGGACCAGGTTTGCCAGCAGGGGATCTCCTTCAGCTTGGGGTAAGTGGGGCAAAGCGACCCGGTCCCAACCCGATCCGGTTTCACTTTCTACTCTCCTCACCGGACTGGCATATACCCGTGCAGGATCTGTTACCCTCTTCTCCGCATCTTCTTGTACATCTCCCACCGCAAGCTCTTGCTCCTTTTCTGGAAGCACCGGTTCAGCAAGGGCGCTCCAGAGAGCTTCGTCACTTTCAGTACGGGCAATGTAGTCGATAGCGTTTACTTCCGGAAGGGCTGGTCTCTTCCTTTCCTGGCCTATCTCTTTTTGGGGAAGCTCAGGAAGGAGCGGAGATTCCGCACCGTGCCAATCCTCCCTCTGGGAGGCGCTTCTGCGTTCCAGGGCAATTGCTACAGGAATATCAGGAGCCTGAATCTCCACTGCCACAGTTTCGTCCCCTTCTCCATCGCCATCTTCTCCTTTTTCCTCTTCCTTGACAGCGAGTTCAGGTTCCTTG
>CAYMWV010000066.1:0-2908 GCA_964394395.1 uncultured Sediminispirochaeta sp. | reverse complement strand
TTCCTTGACAGCGAGTTCAGGTTCCTTGTCAGCGAGTTCAGGCCCGGGCATACCAGCTTCTGTGGATGGTTCACCAATCTCCTCTATCGGGGTCCTGGGGCCGTTGAGCTCCGTCAGCAAGGGTGGCTCTTCACTCTCTTCTACCCGATCAATTGTTTCGACCTGCGCAGCCGAATCCTCCGAATCATAGGCAGCCAGCTCTTCCTGAATAAAGGCTTCAATCATCTCCTGCTCGCTCTTTCCTGGGATAGAGGCTGAAGGATTTATGTCCGGATCGGGATTGGAAAAACCCTC
The DNA here is from genome assembly GCA_964394395.1 of uncultured Sediminispirochaeta sp. Lineage (GTDB taxonomy): Bacteria > Spirochaetota > Spirochaetia > DSM-16054 > Sediminispirochaetaceae > Sediminispirochaeta. The sequence continues at coordinate 2,614 of CAYMWV010000066.1, read as the reverse complement.
TCCAATTACACTTTCCGATACAGGGTCTCCCGCAGGTACCTGCGCAGCTCTTGCACGCATCACCTTGTTTGGATATAACGCTATCCGTTCTGCGGCTTCGGGACTTAAGAGGAGAAAGATATTCGGGTTTTCCAGCCCCTCTACAATTAGAACATCCACACTTTTACCGGTACTTGAATCACTTACCCGGACAGTACTGTTTTTCGGAAAGGCGTTGGAGGCCCCATAGAGCCCCGAAGAGGGGAGCCGGCCGTAGGTTCCCACCGCTATGCTTCCTTCGTAAACCGCCTCTCCGAAAAGGAGGCTTGAAGAGATCAAGAGTAATGCTATTCGAATGCACCCCACTATCCTTTTTATGTTCATATCCTGCTCCTCATATCCGTAACCCCTACAATCCTTCCGTAGCCCTGGATGCTATATCCATTCCAGCCTGAATCAACCGTTCTGCCTGCTTCTCCGCCGGCTCTTCACTCATCGCCTCAAAGGAGAAGGTACCCGATGAGAGCTCCTTCTCCACCGAAACATCATAAAATCGGTACACCGTCTTCTCGGGATCGTTTTTATCCGGCAGAGCAGTAGAAAAAAACATATTCAGCTCCAGGAGATAGCGGGCACCACTGTTCTTTGCAATCCGCATCGAAGCGCCTTCAAAAGAGTCATGGTAGCTTGTTTCATTGGGCGATGTGGAAAAGACAATGTGCCCTTTCTCAAAAAGGTACTCCATGGCTCCAGATTCACACCAGGAAACCTGTTCCTTTCCAAACTCCTTCCCCTCAGGATAGGTACTGCTCACCAATACCGTCTCCCCGAAGATCATATTACCGAAAAAAAGGGTCCAAAGAGCAAGCAGTAAAACCTTTTTCCGGTACCTTTGCTGTATCATTATGCAGACTCCTTCCCACAGCTTCATCTCTATTTCTGAATATCGACACATTTCCCTTCTACATAAATGAAAATCTCTCCACTTGCACCACCAGCCCTTCCGTGATAGGTTCTTACAATAGTCGGAAAGGAATCATGAACTATTACGCAATACAAGTATTAACCCGGCAGGAAGAGAAGTTTATCAAGCTTTCCGAAAGAAGGTTCGAAACCCTCGAAAAAGAGGGATACGAACTAACAGGAAGGCTTCTCTGGCCGAGACGGAGCTTAACCATCAAACGAAGGGGCAAGCAGATCAATCAGGAAGCCCCCATCTTTCCCGGCTATCTCTTCTGGGAAGCTCCGGAACTGGAAGCAGATATGTACTGGATCTTCAAGCGCACCACCGGTTTTATCCGTTTCCTCAAAGATAACCAAAATATAGACCCCCTCTCAGGTGCATCAGAGCGTCTCCTGCTCCATTTTCTCCATTTTGGAGAGGTGGTTGGCAAGTCAAAGGTCACCTTTGATGCAGGAGACCGGATAGTGGTGGAGAGCGGTCCCATGGAGGGGCTGGAGGGAAAGATTAAAAAGGTAGATAAACGCAAGGGAAGGGCAAAGGTTGAATTGAATCTCTACGAAAAGTCCTTCCTTGTAGATTTCGGATTTGATATAATCAGTAAGCCCCGGGAAGAAAAAGATGATAAGAGATAGACGACTTGCCATCGTTGGTGCCGGTTTTGCCGGACGGGAGATTGCAGAGGAGATAGCCCGGAAGGGAGTCTTCAGCACAACTACACTCTTTTTAGACGACGATCCGAAGAAGATCGGTACCACAATAGGTGGAATCCCTGTTGAGGGCCCCATAACCCACGCCTCCACCATTTTAGAAAAACGGGAGATTGATGAGGCACTTATTGCAATCCCGGGAGCAAGCGGAGAGCAGCTGCGGCGGATCTATCACCACCTGAAGCGGGCTAACCTGGACCGGATCCGCATCCTTCCAGGAATTAGTCAGATTGTGGACGGGGATGCCCACTGGATACAGACCCGGGAGATCAGCGCTCAGGACCTTTTGGGAAGAGATCCGGTACTTATTCCCCTCAAAGAGAGTCTAACCTATCTCAGGGGTAAGCGGGTACTCATCACAGGCGCTGGAGGCAGCATTGGAAGCGAGCTTGCCCGGCAGCTGCTTTCGGGGGGCGCTCAGCGGCTCTACCTCTTTGACCACGGAGAAAACAGTGTTTACGAGATAGACAAGGAGCTGAGACTCCTCCAGGAGGAGGGGGTTGGAGAGGCGGCAACCATCGTTCCTGTGGTGGGAGAGATTAAAGATAAGGACTATGTCAACTTCATCATCAATCGGCTGAATGCTGATGTGATTTTTCACTGCGCTGCGTACAAACACGTACCGCTGATGGAAGAAAATCCGGTGGAGGCGGTGTGGAATAACGTCTTTGGGACCTTAAACCTAGTTGAGGCGGCTCTGGAAGCGGGAACTGAGCGCTTTGTGCTGGTCTCAACTGATAAGGCGGTGGATCCCAACAGCGTCTACGGGGCGAGTAAAAAGCTGGCTGAAGAGATAGTTCTTTCGAGAAACAGTAAAAAAAGAGGCGCTTTTATGGTGGTCCGGTTTGGAAATGTCCTGGCCAGCCGGGGAAGCATCGTCCCCCTTTTTACCAGGCAAATTCTTAAAGGGGGACCGGTCACCATAACCCATCCGGAAACAAAACGCTTTTTCATGACCATCCCC
>CAYMWV010000065.1:7504-17113 GCA_964394395.1 uncultured Sediminispirochaeta sp. | reverse complement strand
TGAAAAACAGTGCAGGTCCGCCGCAATGGTAACAAGCTCTTCAAATCTCATTGCGAGATTTTAACATATTTGATAAGTAAATACAACAGTTAGACGTTATATCCTCCATGTCCACCCATGGAATATCTCAATCAGCCCGGAAAACAGTGATAGTTACACATCTAAATAATTGACATAAAAATAATAAGTCGATACACTGTCTCTGAAAGGAGTATAGTGTGGAAAAAACGGTAAGAAAGCATGAAAAGCTGGCAGATAAGATCGATAATGGAGCTAAAATTGAGCATTGGCGTGATTGGCGCTGGCAGCTAAAGCATTCAATACAAAAGATATCGACCTTTGAGGCCCTGACAGGAATATCCTTTACCGATGAAGAGAAGAAAGAGCTGGAGGCGACGGTGGAGAAGTTCCCCCTCTCCATCACTCCCTACTATCTCAGCCTCATCGAGAAGGAGGATTTCCGGAATGATCCGATCTTTATCCAGGCCTTTGCGGATCCCAGGGAGATGATCGTACAGCAGTGGGAAACGGAGGATCCGCTCCATGAGGATGAGGATAGTCCGGTTGAAGGGATCACCCACCGCTATCCTGACAGGGTACTCTTCCACGTAAGCAACGTCTGCTCCATGTATTGCCGCCACTGTACCAGAAAGCGAAAGGTGGGGGATGTCGATTTTATCCCCGATCGCTCCCAGGTGCAGAAAGGGATCGATTATATCAAGGAGACTCCGGTAGTCCGGGATGTGCTCCTCTCCGGTGGGGATCCTTTGATGCTTAACGATGAGTATTTGGATTGGATCCTTACCGAGTTGAGGAAGATCGATCACGTGGAGATTATCCGCATCGGAAGCCGGATGCCTGTGGTACTTCCCTACCGGATCACCGACGAACTGGTGGCCATGTTGAAAAAGCATCATCCGATCTGGCTTAACACCCATTTTAACCATCCCAGAGAGCTCTCCCACGCCAGCAGGGTCGCCCTGGCTAAACTCGCCGATGGCGGTATCCCCCTGGGTAACCAGTCGGTTCTCCTTGCGGGGGTAAATGACTGCCCCCGACTCATGAAGACCCTGGTGCAGAAACTGGTGGCGAGCAGGGTGCGTCCCTACTACCTCTACCAGTGCGATCTCTCGGAAGGACTAACCCATTTCAGGACCCCGGTGGGGAAAGGAATTGAGATACTTGAGAGTCTCCGGGGCCATACCTCCGGCTTTGCCGTTCCCACCTATGTGGTGGATGCCCCCGGCGGAGGCGGGAAGATACCAATGATGCCAAACTACCTCTTAAGCTGGTCTCCCCACAAAGTAATCCTGCGAAACTACGAAGGAGTCATTACCACCTACCAGGAGCCCGAGCACTACAGCGATCCGGGCTGCAATGGTAAGTGTGAAGAGTGCACCCTGCAGTTGAAATTCGATGACGCAGAGGAGGCAAACGCTATTGGTATCGAGAAGCTCCTTTCCCAATGGGACGAGACCTATCACCTGACTCCTGAGAATAATGAGCGGATGGAGCGCAGAGATGGCTGATAGAACCGAAGAGCTCCATGGTGCGCTTATTCAGCACGGCCGGGATGGAAACCGGATCTACGTGATGGAGCTGCCGGGCTTCAAAGGAGCCTATGCCGATGCATCCACAGCTTCCCCCTCCGGTGCTACTTCCCCCTCCGCCAAGCAATCCGGGGCCGCCAAGCGATCCGGAGGCGGAAAAGGGGCTTTCCCCTTTGGCTGTCACTCATCCGGCCAGGGCCACCTTGAGGATGATGAGGCGCTGTGCCAGGCCCTGGAAGAGCTGGCTCTTTCAGAAGGGTATACAAAAATCTTCGCCAAGGTGCCCACAGGAAGGGTCCTGACGTTCCTGAGACAGGGTTACCGAATCGAAGCGCTTGTACCCAGAATGTTTCACGGCCGGGAAGATGTTTTCTTTCTGGCCTGGTATCCCCAACTGGCTTGGTATCCCCGAGGGGCAGGAACAGAAACAGGAACAGAAAAGGGATCGCTCCTTTCAAAGGAGGGGGCGGCCAGGAGTATTCCTGATCCAGATTCCATGGCTCTGCTGGACAAGCTGATACGGAGCAAATGTCCCATTCATGAACCGCCTCTCTCGGGAAAGTACCGCTGGTTTCACTGCACCGGGGAGGATCTTGAAGAGATGGGAGCCCTCTACAAAGAGGTTTTCGATCGCTATCCCTTCCCCATTCACAAGCCTGAATATCTGAAAGAGACCATGCAGGACCATGTGGAGTATTTCGGTATTCGACGGCGGGATAATCACAAGCTGGTGGGTCTCTCCTCGGCGGAACTGCACAAAGGTTTCAATAGCGTTGAGATGACCGATTTCGCCGTGCTTCCGGAGACCCGGGGGGAGGGGCTTGCTCTCTTTCTACTCCGGCGGATGGATGAATATGCATTCCAGAGGCGAATCCCTTCAGCCTATACCATCGCCCGGCTTCGCAGCCCGGGGATGAATGCAACCTTCATCAAAGGAGGCTACCGTTACGGGGGCACCCTTCCGGGTAACACCTTCATCGGCGGCGGCCTGGAGTCGATGAATGTGTTCTATCGGGTTTTTTCGTGACAATGTTTTCAGTTGCTTAGCGGTGAACCGCTGGATCGTTTGAGATAAGCCCGTCTACCCCTCTACCCAATAGCTGGCGCCCCAGCTCCCGATCATCCACCGTCCAGGGAATCACCGGCCGTCCCTCTATGTGCCGATAAAAGGGGACAGCGATCCCCCCAGCCTGTCTCCAGGCAGGTTTGCGGATTGATACCCCCGCAATAGCCGCTCCCAGGCCGTGGCGCAGAATCGGGGGGACCTCTTTATCATTGGAATAGATGATAGCGGTCGGAATCTCCGGTGCTGCTCTCTTTGCTGCGATAAGGGGGTAGGGGTTGAAGGAGGAGAAAAAAGAGCGGTGTTCAAGTTTAGCATCAACCACCGCCTGCACCGCCGCCCCTCCCAGGCCGCTGTCGCCGTGGGTTTCATCTTTCAGCTCGATATCGTAGTAGAACCGGTCGCCATAGGTGGAAAAGAGTTTTTGCAAAGTGGGGATCATCTCCCCGTCAAAGTCCGGGGAAAACCAGCTGCCGATATCGATGCTCTTTAGCGTTTCCAGTTCCATCTCTTCCACCCGGCCTTCCCCTCCTGCGGTTCGGGAAAGGGTGTGGTCATGGATGATTACCAGGCCGCCGTCGCTTGTCAGGTGAATGTCCAGTTCCAGACCGCCGATTCCCGCCTCCTCGCAGGCGGAAAAGGCGGCCATGCTGTTCTCCGGAGCCTGGGAGGAGTATCCCCGATGGCCAAAAAGGAGGGGGCGGAGGGATGGATCGGCCAGGAAATGGTTCTTCCCGGGGCGATTGGACCGGCGGATCCGATTAAATTGGCGGACCCGGCGTGGAATGAAAGGGAGCCTACTTTTCATCTTCTTGTCCCTCGGTCGCCTCCGGACCTTCGGAGAGGCCCATGGCCCGCTTGAGCGCCGCCAACTCATTCTCCGCCTCGGCTGCTTCGGCCAGTTTGTTTAGCTCGTCCGCAGTTTTATCGGGAGGCCCTCCGGCGGCCGCCTCAAGTTCCCTGGCCAGCTCTGCTGCATCTACCGAAAGTTTTCCTTGTATGCTTTCGTTTTTCCAGCTCTTCTTCGCATCTTCAAACTCCCTCAGCAGTCCTGCATACTCCACTTCCAGCTGCTGAATCTCAGAATCCAGAAGAGCAAGTTCCTTCTCCGCTGCTGCTTTGAGATCATCCCTCCCCGCACCGGAGGCGAGGCGGATCCGCTCCTCCCATTTGGAACGTTCAGCCTTTTTCACCCCTATCTGCTTTTCCAGCCGCTTTTTCTCGGCAGCCACCGTCAATGCGTATTCCTGCTCGCTATTCATAATGAAAATGATATCATCTGACCAGGCTAGTTGTACAGCACCGGCTATTGGTGTATCTTCGGGCAATGCATAGTAAGCACCCAAAACAACAGAATGAACATATCAGAAATATTGCGATCATCGCCCACGTTGACCACGGAAAGACCACTCTGGTAGATGCCCTCTTTCAAAGGGGTGGAGTATTCCGGGAGGGTCAGGATGTGGCAGAACGGGTGATGGATCGAATGGACCTGGAACGGGAGCGGGGAATCACCATTGCTGCAAAAAACTGCGCTGTCGTCTGGAAGGATCATCGGATCAACATCATCGACACCCCGGGACACGCCGATTTTGGAGGGGAGGTAGAGCGGGCCCTTTCCATGGCTGACGGGGCGGTACTTCTAGTTGATGCTGCTGAGGGGCCACTGCCCCAGACCCGATTTGTTCTCTCCAAGGCTCTCCAGGAGGGGCTTGCCATCATTGTGGTGATCAACAAGATTGACCGGCAGGATGCCCGACCTCTGGAGGTACTGGATGAGGTGTACGACCTCCTGATAGATCTGGATGCCGACGAGGAGCAGCTGGATTTTCCGGCCCTCTACGCCATCGGTCGGGATGGTATCGTTCGGAGAAGTGCCGACGGAGAGAACGAAGAGCTGGATATCCTCCTGGATACAATGCTTGAGCAGGTACCTCCGCCCCGGGTGAGGCTGGATGAGCCCTTTTGTATGCTTGTCTCTGACCTGGGCTATGATGATTATCTGGGCCGCCTTGCGGTGGGGAAGGTGTACAGCGGTAACGTGAAGTCCAACGACTCACTGGCCTGTATCGGTGAGGATGGTAAAGCTGTCCCTCTTCGGGTTACCCGGCTGCAGTCCTACCGGGGACTTGTTCCGGTGGATGTGACGGAGGCCGAAGCGGGGGATATCATCGTCCTTGCGGGGATCGACAAGGTGCATATTGGTGATACCGTCTGCACCAGGGAGAAACCCATCGCCCTGAAGAGGATTACCGTAGACGAACCCACCGTATCAATGCGCTTTACCACCAACAACGGCCCCTTCTCCGGGAAGGAGGGGAAGATCGTCCAGGGAACCAAGATTCTGGAACGGCTGCAGAAAGAGACCCTTATCAACGTATCGATGCAGGTTGAGCCTGCGGAGGACCGGGAGAGTTTCATCGTCAAAGGTCGGGGAGAGTTTCAGATGGTGATCCTGATCGAAACGATGCGCCGGGAGGGCTTTGAGTTTTGTGTCGGCCGTCCCCAGGTGATTTTCCGGCAGGAGAACGGGAAGAAGATGGAACCCATCGAGCACCTCTTTATCGATTGCGCAGACCCCTATACCGGGATTGTCACTGAGAAACTTTCCCGAAGGAAGGGGCGGATGATCAACCTGGTAAACCATGAAACCGGCCGGGTGAGGATAGAGTTCTCCGTCCCCAGCCGCTCTTTGATCGGCTACCGGGATGAGTTTCTTACCGATACTAAGGGCACGGGAATTCTCAACAGCTACCTCTCGGGCTATGAGGAGTATCGGGGCGATTTCGCCGGCCGCTTTACCGGTTCCCTGATTGCCGACCGGGAGGGCAGTGCGGTACCCTACGCTCTCTTCAATCTTGAACCCCGGGGAAACCTCTTTGTTCAGCCCAAGGAGCCGGTCTATGAAGGGATGATTGTGGGGGAGCATAACCGGGAAAACGATCTCACCGTGAATCCCTGCAAGACCAAGAAACTCTCCAACATGAGAGCCTCCGGAAAGGATGATGCGGTGATTCTTACTCCGGTCCTGCCGATGACCCTGGAGAGGGCGGTGCAGTTTATCCGGGATGATGAATTGATCGAGGTAACGCCCAACTCTATCCGGCTGCGAAAGAGAGAGCTCTCAGCAGCGAAGCGAAAGATTGAGGAGAAGCGGGGTTAAATACAGGCGGGGCTAAATGCAGGGGTGCGAACTCCTTCGTTTTCTTTTCTTCACCTGCTAATCTGCCACCCCTACTTTGCAAGTTTCCCCGGTACTACAAGTTTCCGGTATGCCTGAGCTGCAAAACCAAAGGCGAGGTATATGCTCCAAAGGATCAGGAGAGGTAAGGCTGTGAGGCTAGAGCCGGAGAGGATGCTGTGGATAAAACCACCCAGAACAATCAGCAGGGCAAGGGTGTTATGGCTTTGCTTCCACAGTTTCCAGGATATCCCAAGGAGTTTTTGCCCCAGGGAGGTGAGAATAATGAGAAAAAGGGCGAAAAGAGCAGCCTTACCAAGCAGGTAGAACCAGGGAAGGTCGAAGCTGTAAAGAAGTCCCCACCAGGAGAGTCCGGCAGATAGAAACAGGGGATGAAGAAGGATAAGTATTCCTGCCGTTACCGCCGCTCTTTTATGGAACTGCATCACCCGGTTTATCCCGTAGATTCTTTTCAGGAAAGGGAGACGGGCTGCAAGAACCGGCTGCATCGCCAGGATGGGAAAGCCCACCAGGGCAGCGATCCGTCCGAAAAGGTAAAGGGGGCTTTCCAGACCGGAGAAGAGTCCCAATAGATAGCCCAGCAGGGTTGGGAGAAAAATAATACCAATATATGACGTAAAGAGCAGGGCCTGTTTTAATGTTGATTGCATCTGATTCCTCCTGTCTGTTTCGATGCCTTCCTAAAAACTGATACCGCCGCTTATTCTCGTTCCGCACCTGGTTGTTTCATAAGAAAATAGTATCAAAGCCCCTCTTTTGATACAAGGGAGTCGCCTCCCTCCAGTATCATCCTGCGCAAGGTTGGTGCCAGCTCCTTTCTTGCCGCATCTCCTATCCCTTCAGTGGAGAGGGGGGGGTGAACTGTTAACACCACATTGCTCCTTCCCACTTTTCCGTGGGCCTCAAATATCTCTGCAGTTCCCTCTACCGTCAAGGGGAGAATGAGTGCCTCCGATCGGGTAGCCAGTTTCAAGCTTCCCGATTTGAAATCGGCCATCTTGTTGCTTCTGCTTCTCGTTCCTTCCGGAAAGATGAGCAAGGGGAGCCCCTCCCGGATCTTCTGAATTCCCTTTTCGATCGCCTTTACCGAGGCCCGGGGGCTTGACCGGTCCAGCTTGATGCATCCAATCCCGTACATCCAGATATTGAGAAAGGGAACCCGAAAGAGCTCTTTTTTCGCCACAAAGCTGATAAAACCGGGTAAAAAACCGAGGATAAGGAGGATGTCGAAGTAGCTCTGGTGATTGGAAACCATGCATATCCTTTTCCGGTCCTCCCTGGAGGGGAAATTCTCCAGGCCCCGGATGGTAACCTTTGAGCCGGTGCCCCAAAATAAAAGTTTCGGAAATGTGTTCGAAGCAAAGCTTATCACCTTCTCACCCGCTTGCTTCAGGCCCACCGACCTGAGGATGATTCCGGGTAGTACAAGAACAATTGCACTGAGGGAAATCATGATAAAAGCGTAGATTGCGTAGATGATAGTCACGATCATCATTTTCTCCTTATGAACTATTGATACAGCATGAACTATTGATACAGCCCTTTTAGTTGTAGATACCAGCCAGGGCCTTGATCGCCCTTTTCCAGGTCATGCGACGTTCCAGCCTCCACTGCGCCCCTTTATCGGGCTGGAAGGTGTGGTAGTTCTGGCTAATCATAGCGATTTCTTTCACATCCTTCCAGATCCCGGCGCCGATTCCCGCCAGAGCTGCCACTCCCCGGGGGGTCATATCGGTCTCCCCGGGCCGTTTCACCGGAAGGCCTGACAGGTTGGCAATCTCCTGAAGGAGTACATCACTTCTGCTCACTCCACCATCAACCTTGATCTGCTGGATTACTGTACCTGTATCCTCTTCTATTCCTTCCAGAATATCAACCGCTCGGTGGGCAATTCCCTGCAGTACCGCCCGGGCTAGATGGCGCCTGTGAGTAGAGAGGGAGAGCCCGATAATGGTTCCCCGCACCTTGGGGTTAAAATAGGGGAATCGGATTCCCGAGGCGGTGGGTATAAAGAGAACCCCTTCGGTGTCACTGCACTGGGAGGCAAATTCATTAAGCACCGCCGGAGTGTCGGATAGCCCAATTCCCTTGCCAAGCCAGTCAATCAAGGTCCCCGCAGTGGCAACGGAGCCTTCCAGCATATAAACCGGTCTCTCCTTGATGGTCCAGGCAATCAGGGGAAAGAGTCCCCGGCGGCTCACGCTTCCCCTGGGCCCTACATTAATATCAACAAAACTGCCGCTTCCCTGGCTGATCTTCACATCTCCCGGTTCGAAGCAGCCGTGGCCGAAGAGAGCAGCCATTTGATCTCCCGCCAGGGCCCGTATCGGGATGGGCGAACCGAAGAGGTCCGCCTCGGTTGAACCGTAATCATCAGCGCTGTTTTTCACCTCCGGAAGCATTCCCATGGGGATATCGAAGAGAGAGCAGAAGATGGGGTTCCATTTCCGGTCGAAGGGGTTGTAGAGGCTGGTGGCTCCGGCATTCCCTGAATCGGTGGCGTGCACCTTGCCTCCTGTGAGGCGATAGAGAAGCCAGGTGTCCAGGGTCCCAAAGAGGAGCTCCCCGGATTTCGCTTGTATAAGTAGCGCCGGGTGCTCCTCAAAAAGCCATTTGAGCCTCACCAGAACATGGTCGGTGATGAAGGTAAGCATCCCGGTAGCGGTGAGCATGGTGTTACGGCTCATCCAGCCTGCGAAGGCAGCAGCTTTCTTTAAAAGCCACCATTTGGCCCGACGGTTCATCCGACCGGCGGTATCCGCAGCCCGTACATCTGCCCAGCTGATAAAGGGGCTTACCGGTCTACCACTCTCTTTTTCCCACAGAGTGAAGGTTGCCCGCTGCACCGTTATTCCGATAGCGGTGATCTGCTCTGCCCTTACCGAAGCAGCTTTGAGGGCATCTCTCCCAGCTTCTACAAGGGAGAGGAAAAGCTCCTCCGGGTCATGCTCTACCGCACCGGGGCCTGGACGGATTTCAGAGGTCTTCTGCACGGCTCTTCCTATCTCCTGACCATCAGTCAGATAGACAACAGCCCGTGTATTGGTCCCCCCGGCATCAAAAGAGAGGATGTATTGTTTATGATTCTTTTCCATCTCAGACTATTATAACCTGAAATGGTGGATATGCCACATCCTTTTCCGGGCAACTCTGGCAAGTGTCCGGTCCGGGTTTACCGCATGGGGTTCGGCGATGTGCTCCAACAGTGGCAGGTCGTGGAAGCTGTCGCTATAGAAGCTTGAGGCGGCCGGGTCGATGCTTAATTCTGAAAGAAGCCGGGATACCAGGTGCAGCTTGCCCCTGCCGAAGGCAGCAGCTCCCTTTAACGATCCGGTGCAGATGCCGTTTTCATCATAGTCCAGATGGCTAGAGATGAGATGGTCAGCCTGCAATTCCTGGACAATCGGATTAACCAGGAGGGAGAGGCTGCTGGTGGCAAAGATAACAAGACGCCCTTTAGCGCGTTCATCTTCTACCGCCTGCCTGGCTGCGGGGAATATTTTGGAGATGATTTTTTTCCTGTACGGTCCGAATGCTATGCTTTGCAGCTTATCTCGGGAAATCCCTCCCAGAGGAAAGAGCTTTCCTGAAATATCGTCGCTGTTAAAGGTCCCGTAGCGGTATCGGATAGAGATGGCAGGAACTTGTAGAAGGAGCCGCTTTCGTACCAGCCGTTCTTTCAGACATTTTTTCAGAAAATACCAGGCGGTGGAGCCGGAAATGAGGGTGTGGTCGATATCGAAGATGGCAGCCCCCCTTTTGCTCTCCTCTGAGGAGGGTAAGAGAGGGGCTGC
>CAYMWV010000065.1:0-7404 GCA_964394395.1 uncultured Sediminispirochaeta sp. | reverse complement strand
GAGGGGCTGCTGTAATCATTTCCTGAACAGCCGTTTCTTGATTTTTGAAAAAAGCCCCTTAGGCTCATTTCCCTCTTCCCTGGATTCCACCCTGTTTTCCGGGCCTGTTTTTTGGTCCGATTGTTGGTTCCCTGAAGCAGTTTTTGGCCTCGAAGATCGCTTTTTGGAAGCTGCCGAGCGGCCGCTTTTCGGCTTTCCCCCGCCCTTTACGGTCAGCTGGAAATCCTCGCCATATTTCTTCCGGTACATCTCAAGCCGCTTTTCCAGGGCTGTTTCCCGGGTGGGACTCTTCTCTTCTGTTCCTCTTCGTTCAGCCCCTCTATGTTCGACGGGCTTTCTGGGAGCTGAGTTGCCGTGGTTTTGAACCGGGGCTTGCCTGGGCGCTTTTTGCCCCCCTTGGTTTTTCCTGCCACTACCAGTATCACCCCTGCCACTGCCGGTATCACCCCTGCTGCGATCAGCTGTATTGGCATCGGCTCTCTTTGTGTCAGCCCTCTTTGCGTCAGCTCTCTTTGCATCGCCAGCGGGTTCCGGTTTTCTACCCGGTTTTGGCACCGAACTTCTTCTGCTCCCTCTTTCGGGACCTCTACGGTCAGCTCCCCGCCGGTTCGATCCCATCCGGTCCGATTTGCTCCTGCCGTCTCTGGATGCTTTACGGTATTCAGCCCGGAAATCGAATCCTGCGCTCTCGTCCTTGAGAAAGAGCTCCTCATCGGCCCACTGTACAGGAATCTTCCGTTCTATCAGCTCCTCAATCGGTTCAAGGCCATAGACGTAGCTTTCGCAGGCCAGGGTGATCGCCTTGCCGCTCTTTCCCGCCCGGGCGGTTCGTCCAATTCGGTGAACATAACTCTCCGGATCTTCGGGGATATCGTAGTTGATTACCATGGCCAGATCGTCCACGTGGAGTCCCCGGGCCGCTACATCGGTGGCCACCAGGAAACGGAGTTCCCCCGCCTTCACCTTGTTGATAATGGAGAGCCGCTTCTTTTGAGGCAGGTCTCCCATCAGGTACTTGGCGGCGTAACCGTTTTTACTCAGCCTTTTGGCTACCTCCACCGCAGTAATCTTCATATTGGTAAATACTAGGGCGTTGGGGGGATCATGCTTTTTCAAGAGCCCTAAAAGGAGAGAAAATTTCTTGTTTCCCTCCACATGGTAGAGCTCCTGGCTGATCTCATCTACGGTGATGTATTCTGATTCGATGGTGATCTCCTCCGGCAGATTCATGTGCTCCCAAGCTACATTGAGTACCTTGGTGCCCAGGGTTGCACTAAAGAGGAGAGTCGTCCGCTCCTCCCGGGGAACCATCATTCGCATCATCCTTTTGATATCCGGATAAAACCCCATATCAAAAAGCCGATCCGCCTCATCGATCACTACTGTGCCGAGAGTTTTAAAATCGATCTTCCTGCTCTGACCAAAGTCAATAAGCCGGCCCGGGGTGCCGATATAGAGGTCTACCCCCCCTTTTAGGTCATCCTGCTGATCCTTATACCCCATTCCGCCGTAGAAACAGCCCACCTTCATCCCCACATGGGCACCTAACAGCTTCGCTTCTTCTTCGATCTGCACCGCCAATTCCCTGGTGGGGGCGATAATCATGGTGCTTCGCCGTTTATCCGCCGCGGTGGTGCACCAACGTTGAAAAATAGTGACCAGAAAAGCTGCTGTTTTTCCCGATCCCGTCTGGGACTGGACGGTAACATCTTTTCCCTCAAGGGTTTTCTTGAGGGTTTCTTCCTGAACAGGCATACACTCGGTAAAGCCTGCGTCTCTGATGCCTTTCATGACATCTTCATGTAGATTAAATTCTTCAAATTTCATTGTGTTCCTACTATAGGTGATTTTTGATTTTTTTCACAGTCCCCGGCAGCGGCCTCCCGCCTGCTTGCCAGCCTGCCTCTCTTCAGCCTCCCCGGTTCTTGCTACCAGACCCCAAGTTCAATCAGCTGCCCCTCCGCCTGCTCTTCCCAGCCCCGGTTGGCGGCGGGGCTGGCCGGACTGGGGTGGAGGATTGATGCTACAATCGGTTTCCGGCTTGATGTTGATATTGATGTTGCTGTTGATACTGATGCTGGTCCCTGAACGGCGGTACCCATATCCTTTACCACCCGAGCCAAAGCTTTTTCCGCATATTTGCCTATTCCAATCAGATAACCGGCTCCGGTAAGTTCTATCACCCGGGCAAGATGCTTGTCACAGGCCTGGCGGATAATCTCCCGTACCTCCCTGGGAAGCTTGTCCGGGGTGCGGTTTCGGCCGCTCTCTTCCAGGAAGATCAGGGGACAGTAGTTGGCCACAAAATGATCGCTAAAGAAGGCCTTCGGGGTGCCAAACCGCCGCTGTATGAGCCCCCAGAGCCTTCTTCCGCTCACTTCACTTCGCCGGCAGTCAAACCCTTCCACCGGCCGTTTTGGGTGCTCTCCTTTCGGATGCCCCACTTTTCCGCTGATCTCCAACCAGCCGGTAACCGCTTCGATCTCTCCAAAGGGAACCCCTGTCTGGGCCATCCCCCAGGGCCCCGGGTTCATTCCCAGGAAAAGTACCCTTTTCTCTCCGCCTCCGTAGAGCTTCAGGTACTGGTTCCAGGGGTCGGCGGCGTAGATAAGGGGGTTGTATACCGCTGCTACTCCCTCTATCTGTTCGGGAAGAGCTTCCAGGTCCCGGCAGAGCTCCTGGCTTGCCGCTTTCAAGCCCCGGGGGGCGCCTTCTGGTGCTTCCAACATTGTGGAATGGTTCTTTTCCATGGGGCTATTGTAGAGATTTTTCTCATCTTAAGAAAGGCGACTGCCGAGCTTGTAAAGCTGTATCGCCCTCATTAGGATACAGATATGATGAAACATCGTTTTACGATTAATGTTCCCCTCCTGCTTTCGTTCCTGATGCTGCTTCTCGCCTTTTCGGCGGGATCTATCTGGGCAGAATCGAGCTGGGCAGAATCGATGGATCGGGGCGATCATCTCCGGCTGGCCACCTGGAATGTCCGGATTCTCTCCAACGGCAGCAGGGACGACCGGGAGCTTGCCTACATTGCTCCCATCATCGATCGCTACGATCTCGTGGCGGTACAGGAGCTGCGGGACCGGGAGGTTGTGGATCGACTTCTACAGCTGCTGCCCGGCTGGAATGCTGTAGTAAGCGAAGAGGCGGGCAGGGGAGTGAAGGAGCGATACGCCTTTTTCTGGAGAGATTCCCGGGTGGATCTCCTGGGAGATCCCTTCCTCTTCCCCGATCCCGCCGACCGCTTTATCCGGGAACCCTATGTGGGGATGTTCCGGGCCGGAAACAGCGATTTTACCCTTATCACCATCCATCTTCTTTACGGGGATTCCAAACGGCATCGGCGCCGGGAGCTGGTGCTCCTTGATGAGGTGGTGGAATTCGTCGATTTCCTTGACGGTGATGAGGGAGACCAGATTCTTCTGGGGGATTTCAACTTCGATGCGGCCGATTCGGGTTGGGAGCTGGAGCGGATGCTGCCGGTGGTCTCGCCGGAGCTGAAAACAACCATTACCGACACATCAAGCTATGACAATATCTGGATCGATCCGGAGCGGACGAGGGAGTACGCCGGTTTCCTGGAAATGTACCGCTTCGATGAAGAGCTTTTTAACAATGACGACAAAGCTGCCAGCCTGGCGGTGTCGGACCACCGGCCGGTGGCGGTACTGATCTCAACCAGTATGGAAGATGATGATTAGGGTGCTTTAGATGCCTCAGACCCATGTGGTTGCTTCAGCTCTTTTCAAGGCAAGATGAAATCGAGGTAATTTTTTCTGTTAATGAGGGCAAACTCGGAATCAGGATATGTATCCTTCCATATAGTTGGTGGAGAAGAAGGCTTCTTCCCGTATTTGATTTCGTATGCAAAGAGCTTTCCTTCCCGTTCCTCGATGAGGTCAATTTCCTGTTTATCCCAGGTACGCCAGAAAAAAGCGTTACGGTATATCTTGTAATAGGCCGCTTTTTTCATCCGTTCCATGAAGATGAAATTTTCCCATAGTGCTCCGGTATCGTTTCTCTGCTCAAGGGGGTTGAAATTGGCGATGATTGCATTTCTGATTCCGGGGTCAAAAAAATAGTATTTACTCTTTTTTGTGACCTCTTTTCGAAGGTTGCCACTGAATCCTCTTAAATTATAGAGAATGAAAGATTTCTCCATCAGATCGATATAGCGTGCGACAGTTTTGTAATCGATGCCCAGACTATTTCCCAGTTCTCTTAGAGAGACTTCGTTACCAATCTGGTGTGCCAGGAGCCGAAGAAGATCAAATAGCACTTTAGCTCCTTTCACCTGTTCAAGTTCGAGGATATCCTTTAGCAAGTACGATCCGGTAATCTCGTTAAGATACTCAATTTTATCATTTCTGGAGGTTGCGGTAATTACTTCGGGATATGACCCGTATAATAAAAACTGTTCCATCCGCTCAGCCAGTTCGTATCGATTATACCATGATAAGAGTTCAAGCTGAGCAACCGGGTAGAGCATAAGCGTTCTCTTCCTTCCCGTTAAGGGTTCGCCGATTTGTCCTGCCAATGCAAAGGAGGATGACCCGGTTACAATAAAGCTGCAGGAAACCTTTGCATCAACCAGTAACTTTAAACCCAATCCTATACCGCTTATTCGTTGGGCTTCATCAATTATGACAGTATCATACCCTTCAACATACTCTTTTAGCCGTGATAGATTTTGTGAATTCCATACCTCCTGTATCCTGTAATCATCACCAGTGTCATATTTAATATTGATGCCTTCTGATATTTTGAGGGAGATCTTCCGGACAAGAGTTGTTTTTCCCACCTGCCGGGGGCCGAATAGCGCCAAGACCTTATTGGGTTTGCTATAATCCATAATGTTTTGATAATACCGGGTGATTTCTTCCATGTGGGTATGATAACAGGAGAATCAGGAGAAAACAAGCATTTTGAGTATTCATAATCCTCAAAATAGGCCTATTTTGAGGATTGTATCTCCTTATCGATGCTCCCTATCGATTCTTCCAGAGATGGATAAACTCCAGGCTCTTCTGCTGGCTCCCGGCGAAAAATGTTTCCTGCAGCTGGATAAGCTCCGGTCCCACATACCGGAAATGCCAGGGCTCCCACATATAGCCTGTCTCCTCTTCGGCCCCCCGGGGATAGGAGAGGGAGAAGCCGAAGCGTCCTGCGTGTTGGGCCATCCACTTGCCCGCATCGGTGTAGGCGAACTCTTCAGTGATGGAACCGAAGTCGATCACTGTTCCCAGCTGATGCTGGCTGTGGCCGGGCCGGGCAGAGAAGCGGTCCGCCTCTTCCTGGCCGTGGAGGGAAACATAGCGTTCGTAGAGTCCCTTCTGGTATTCCCAGGAGCGGAAGCTGGAAGAGAAGAGCAGGGTAAGTCCGTCGGCCTTGGCTGCCTCGTCCAGGGCGAGGACCCAGGGCATGATACTTCGGCTCAAGGAGAGATCGTTCCGGCTCACCGCCAGGGGATAGTCGTTCAGGGAAACCAGATCATCTGGCTTGTAGTCTTGGGGAAGGCTGTGCTCCTTATCTACAAGAATGGTGAGGTAATTGGGCTCTGCAGCGGCTCGACGGATCTGATCAAGAAAACAGGCTGCCTGGCTGAGGATCTCTTTCTGGATAGATGCATCCAGCGGGGCGATGATTGTCTCAAGTTCTGACATGGTTAAGCTGGAGCCTTCGATAACCGGTTCCGGCATCGCTTCTGCTTCTGGTGGAGGATTACTCTCTTCCATGGGCTCTGAGGCGATATCTGCCGGATCTCCTCCCTCGCAGGAGAGGGGGATCACAGCAGCAAGAAGTATCATAAAGACCAATAACCCCCAGTTTCTCTCTCTTCTTTCTTTTACCATGGTTCACTATAACCCTGATCCGGTATCTCCTGCAACGCTTCAGGCTGCATCTTCATAAAGCTAATTGGCTATTTGGAAGAGTTGAGACCTGGCAGGTTAGCGGAACCAGGAGGCCAGAGTGGGTATATCGGGCTTGTAGACCATAAGGATAAAGACGATTACCAGAGGCGCAACACCCGCCAGCCCTATCCGCCAGCGCAGCTTGAGGAGTCGGAGGAGCTCTTCCGGCAGAGAGGGGTCGTCGGGGTCGAGGTTGGCCATGAGCCTTTTCACTTTGTACTGGGTGGGGATATCACTTGCTATCCAGATGAGACCGGAGAGCAGGAAGAGAAGAAAACCCAGGGAAAGCCAACCGATCTCCCAGAGCTCTCCCATCATGAAGCTGAGTGAAAGGCCTGCGACGAGGGACAGGACAATGAGGGGTGACGAGAAGCGGGCATCCAGCCAGGCTACAGTAGCATAGGTGTGGAGAATCACCTCTTTACGGCCGCTGGCGAGGCTTCGCATCTCCCAGAGCATCCCTACCACGGCGTTGGCAAAGAAGAGGCTGGCCGCAGTAACATGGACGAAGAGGGCATGACTGTGCAAGGCTGCTTGGTTGAGGACGGCAATAAACTCCTCCCGGAAGAAGAGGGCAAAGGCAATCAGCCCCGCCATGATGGTCAGGGAGACGAACAGGATGTACTTTGTCTTCATAGCTCTCTATTGGAACACATTTCAATACGGGAGGCAAGTATAGAAGGCAAGTATATAGGATAGATGCTATTCTGGTATTGCCCGGGAATGGCTGAATGATTACTATTATGGTACAACAGGTGAGGAGCTTTGCATGACACAGGGGGCGATACGGAGGTATTGGCCGCAGTATAAATGGTCGAACGTTTTTGCCATGATAAAAAACATGAAGGGAGAGCCGAAGCGATGCGCGAAGCCGTTCCACCGAAGACTGGTGGTCATAACGGGGGCAAGTTCGGGTGTGGGTTACCACACGGCGCGGAAGTATGCCTCCATGGGTGCAGATATCATCATGATCAACAGAAACGAAGAGAAATCAGCTCGGGTCTGTAAGATGATAGGCGACCAGTTCGGTACCTCCATCGAGTATATACTTGCCGATCTTTCTGTATTAACGGATATAGAGCGGGCTGGGGCTTATCTTGAGGGCCTTGAGAGGCCTGTAGATGTCCTTATCCACAATGCCGGGCTGCATCTGGCCAGGCGCACAGTGACTTCCGACGGGCTGGAAGTGAATTTCGCACTCCATTATCTGGCCCCTTTCGTTATCACGAAGAAGCTCATACCGAAACTCTCCCGGGAGAGGAGGGGAAGGATCATCTTTGTGGGATCGGAAGCTTACCGCTTTGCGGCCTGGGGCCTGGATCTGGATGATCTTCAGTGGGAACGCCGGAGCTATTCCGGGATCAAGGCTTACGGGGCGGGGAAGCTTGCTCAGCTTCTTTCAATGCACCGTTTTGCTGAAGAGTTGAAGTCCTGTAATGTGACAGTAAACGCCATGCACCCCGGTATGGTGCGGACAGAGACGGGCAAG
>CAYMWV010000064.1:7766-17252 GCA_964394395.1 uncultured Sediminispirochaeta sp. | reverse complement strand
GAACCTGAAAAAGCCCCCCGAAACTGGAGGGCTGTTAATGATAACCGAGTTGTGTAAATAAGAGCACCCCAGGCTAAGCTTCAGAAACGCTCCAGGGCATCGGTACAAATGCTGTGCTGTCCCTACTCCGCAATAAGCAGCGTCTTGGGATCGAGCCGCAGCTTCATATCCCGAACTCCCACGTCACCATGATCCTTTATTACTTCCAAATGGACAAACTCACCTTCGTAACGGAGGTCCACCAGGACATCAATCACCTCCATATACCGCTCCAGGTCGGTGGGAACGCCCTGGTCGTTGAATGAAGGGTTTTCTCCCTTCAGACTGGCGGAGAACCAGATCTCCAGCTCGTTTTTTGCTGCAAACTCCGCCACCTTCTTGAGGCTTTCCGGTTCACCGATGAGAAAATCATACCCATCGAAGATTATGGAATCGGCCGGAAAATGGCCATCATTGATCATTGCCCCAAGGCTTCCAAGGACTTGCTCAGCAGAGGTTCCCGACTGGCTAAAGTTCATGATGACCCGGTTTTTTACAATCTCATCATGAACTTCGGGAGCATCTTCCAATTCCCGCTTCTTTGCTATCTCGTTAAAGATATCTTCATACCAAGTAATAATGTGATCCACATTTCCTGCAAAAGAGACATGAATGACATGCCGGTCCCGGAAAAGTTTATCCACAGCGATGTGGGTTAGGCAGGCGGTCTTTCCCACCCCCTTCTTGCTGGCAATCACACCAATTTTCCCTTTTCCCACTCCTCCGTGGATCGATTTTTCAAATATTCGCAGGGGACTGCGGTTGACAAGTTCTGTTTTCACCATATGTTTATCTCTCCTTATATCCTGATTATAGTACGTCTTGTTCCGGATCGCGATACCGGATTACTTACCGGCCTCTTTTTTCCGCTTCTCCTGGTACTCTTTGATAAGTTCTTCAGAGATACTCTGGGGAACCTTTCCGTATTTGAAGAATTCCATGGTGAATTCCGCCTTCCCCTGGGTCATGGACCGGAGGTTGGTGGAGTATCCGAACATTTCACTTAAAGGCACTTCCGCCTCAACCTGACAGAACATTCCCTCTTCCGCCGATGAGACAATCATGCCCCGCCGCTGATTGATGCTGGCAAAGACATTTCCCTGAAACTCGGTGGGTCCCTCTACGTTCACCTTCATGATCGGTTCCATGATGATCGGTTTCGCCTTGCTGTAGGTTTCCCGGAATGCGCCGATGGCTGCTGTCTGGAAAGCCATATCCGAGGAGTCCACTGCGTGGCTTTGACCATCATTGACGGTAACCTTTACTCCCACAACAGGGAAACCGATAAGGGAACCCTTCTTTATAGCCGCCTGAAACCCTTTGTCCACTGCCGGGATGTACTCGGTGGGAATTGCTCCCCCCTTCACCTCGTTGACAAATTCGTAGTTGCCCTCTTCCAGGGGCTCAATCCAGCCTGCAACCCTTCCAAACTGTCCGGAACCTCCGGTCTGTTTCTTGTGGGTGTAGTTGAAATCTGCTCTCTGGCTGATCGCTTCGCGGTAGGCTACCTGAGGCATTCCGGTCTCAACCTCGGCATTGTACTCCCGCTTCATCCGTTCGATGTAGACCTCCAGATGGAGCTCTCCCATTCCCCTGACGATGGTCTGGTTTGATTCGGGATCCACATAGGTCTGAAAGGTGGGGTCCTCCTTGGTAAAGCGGTTAAGGGCTTTACCCATATTATCCGCCGCCTTTTTATCCTTGGGGGTAACCGCCAGGCTGATAACCGGTTCGGGAACAAACATACTGGTCATGGACCAGTTCTTCCCATTACCGGTGAAGGTGTCACCGGAGGCACAGTCCACACCAAAAAGGGCTGCAATCTCCCCGGAGTGGGCATCAGTGATATCTTCCATATGATCAGCGTGCATCTTGATAAGCCGGCCAACCTTGAACTTTTTTCGGTTCCGGATATTATACAGCTCATCGCCCTTCTTGATTGCACCCTGGTAAATCCTGATGTAGGTTAGCTGGCCGTATTGACCATCCTCAAGCTTGAAGGCCAATGCAACGGTGGTCCGATCATCTCCAGCCTTGAGGGCAATCTCTTCCTCATTGTTGTCGATATCCAGGGCGTAATTATTCACCTCAGTCGGGTTGGGCAGGTAGGCCAGCACCGCATCAAGGAGGGTTTGAACCCCCACGTTCTTATAGGCAGAGCCCATATAGACCGGGGTAAGATTAAGAGAGAGGGTGCCTTTCCGGATCGCATCGTGGATCTGTTCCTCGGTAACACTATCTTCCATCATCGCTTCCATCAGCTCATCGCTGAACATGGAAACCGCATCGAGCATCTCTTCCCGTTTCTTTGCTGCTTCGCTCTGAAGTTCTGCGGGGATATCCTTGACCTGAATCTCATCACCCGAGAGGCCCTCATAGTAGTAGGCTTTCATGGTCACCAAATCAATCACCCCTTTTAGCTTATCTTCAAGACCAATAGGAATCTGCATCAGTACCGCATTGTGACCCAGTTTATTAACAAGCTGATCCTTCACTTTGTAGGGGTTAGCCCCGGTTCGGTCGCACTTGTTGATGAAGGCAACCCGGGGAACATTGTACCGCTTCATCTGCCGATCAACGGTGATCGACTGGGACTGTACTCCGCCCACCGAGCAGAGTACCAGAATTGCTCCATCGAGAACCCGAAGGGCCCGTTCAACCTCGATGGTAAAGTCCACGTGTCCCGGGGTATCAATAATGTTGATGGGATGATCTTTCCAGGTAACATTGGTGGCTGCGGAGGCAATGGTGATACCCCGCTCCCTCTCAAGCTCCATGGAGTCCATGGTAGCCCCTACTCCATCCTTCCCGCGTACCTCGTGGATCGCATGGATCCGCTTACAGTAGAACAGGATACGCTCGGTCAGGGTGGTCTTTCCGGAATCGATATGTGCACTGATACCGATATTCCTCATTTTGCTAATGTCATAACTCATACGTATATCCTCTCTTAACCTTTTCCTTGTAGGCTTTCGTTTCTCATGTTACAATTTAGACGGTAGTCTCTGTGGTGTTTCTCGTACCGTTCAGGGACGGTAGTGTACTTGAAATGTATGTTATGTGCAATCCCATAGCCCACCGTGGTAAAAGAACTTACCAAAAACTGATATTCCCCTCTTTACTCAATCCAGGTACGCTTTCTTGGGAGTTTGCATGATACATATCGGAACCAGCGGCTTCTCCTACCGGGATTGGATAGGTCCCTTCTATCCCGAAGGCTTGCGCAAAGAAGAGTATCTCCCTTTTTACGCCCGATTCTTCGATTTTACCGAAATCAACTACACCTATTACCGGATGCCATCCCCATCTTCCCTGGAAAAGATGTGCGAAAAGGTGCCGGAGGACTTTCTTTTTACCATAAAAGCCCACGGCTCTCTTACCCATGAACGGGACAAGAGCTGGAAGAAGCAGTGTCGTGAATTCTGTCACGCCCTGGTGCCGCTGGAGGAACGAAAGATGCTTGGCGGGGTGCTTCTCCAATTCCCTTTCAGCTTTCACTACACACCGGAAAATCGACGCTACCTGGACGCTCTCCTGCAGTACCTGCGGGAGCTTCACATCCGGGAGATCCGGCACAACAGCGGGGATGAAGGAATACCCCTTTTTGTTGAGTTCCGGGGCGCCGAATGGCAGAGCGAACAGGTTTTTGACGGGCTGCGGGAGCGGGAGACAGGCGTAGTTGTTACCGATCAACCGGAGCTAAAAGGGCTGCCCGCCTTTACGCCCCGGATCTGTGGAATTGATGCTTATTTCCGCTTTCACGGCCGCAACAAAGAAAACTGGTGGACAGGTGACAACACAAGCAGATATGATTACCTCTATTCTAGGGAGGAGTTGTCACCCTTATCGAAAGCGGTGGGGGAGGCAGGGAGCCGATCCAGAAGGCTTTTTGCCGCCTTCAATAACCATCGGAAGGGGCAAGCGATTCAAAACGCCCGGGACTTGCAAATGATGTTGATTCCCCTGAAAGGGATATGAGCACGAAAGCGAATTGAGAAGAGACTATGAAGAAAGAAGCTAAAGAAGCTATTGTCACCGGGCCCCTGCGGCAGCTGCTGGATCAAGCCGTAAGCGTAAGCAGAGCACAATTACTCGCCTACTACCGGTTCCCGAAAGGGGCAGCCCGGTATCTCTACCGGGGAAGCTGGATCGCCTCGAAAGCTCCTCCTGAACGAATAGAAAGCTCCCTGGAGCTGGTAAGCTTCATGTCTGAATCACTGCAACCGGTGGTGGCATCCAGAAGGGAGACTACTCCCATGAAAGGACTTTTTCTGGAACCTGACCACAGAAGTGCCCTGGCGATGCCTTTTGTAGAGGGAAGAGGTGATGGTAAAATCCTAAAAGGAATCCTCTTCCTCTCCTCTCCCGCTGACTATCGCTTTTCCGGCTCCCTTATCAGAGAGCTGGAAAAATTGATACAATTGGTTCCAAATCCGGAGGTTAGAGAGTGAATCTTATACCCAGGCCCCTGCTTATCCTCGATATCATCGCACTGCTGCTCTTTCTTTGTATCTCCATAACCTTGATCATCGTGAGGATCCGGTTGAGCAAGGCGATGAAGGAGGCCATAGAAGGCTGGAATCTCTACAAAGAGGTAAGAAGACCCAGGATTCCCTCCTTCCTGCTCCAGGTGTTTATCTCCACAATAGAACGGCGAAGCCTCTCCAGTGGTGTGGACCTGTTGAAACTATTCGGCCTGGAAGATGCACTTTTGAAGAAACTGAGAGTAGCAGGGAAGAGAAAGAAGGGAAGAGTGCCCTCTCCCGGGGATGTCCGTAGAGCTCTCACCTTTACTCCCGACCAGGCGCTCTTTCCCGTTTTCATACTCGCTCAGAAGAAGAAACGGATCAGGACGATCTTCGAACAGTGGCTCGACAGTGCCGGGGAACTCTTCGTGGTGAGAAGGTTGGCCATTGCCGCCGACGGAGCCCGGTTTAACGGGGAAGAGGCTTCCAGCTTTTTCTACTCCCGTCTGAAGGAGGTGAGGGCCCTGGCGGGAGACCCGGATTATCGGGCCCGGCTTTTCGGTTTGCAGATAATCCTGACTTTGGATGATGGGGAGAGTAGACGCCTCAGCTATGAAGCCCTCTCGGACGGCCATCCGGAGGTGCGGAAGCTGACATTAGAGCTCTACCGGGAAGAATCGCCGGAGTTCAAGGAGATGCTGCTCCATCATATCTGCGAAGACCCTTCTCCCATGGTTCGGGACAGTGCTGCAATCCGGCTCTTTGCCACCTTCCCTGAAGCTTCCTTGCCTGAGGAGGAGAAACTGGACAACCTGAGGGCCCTCCGGGTGGCAGAACAGCTTCATCCGGAGCGCAAAGAGGATCAGGATCTTGCCCTAGGGCTCTTCAAGCGGGAAGATCCGGAACTATCCCTCATTCTGAGCCGCTTTCTTGACCGATCTGGAGCCTTTGCCCGGCTCTTTGCCTCCGCTGACCCGGGGGACCGGGAAGGAATGGAACGGGCCGAAACGATTTTAGCTAAGGGAGGCCGGTACCATTGCCGCTCCTATATGAACATCCTGGAGCAGGAAGAGATGGTTCATCCGGGACCACTGCTGATCGCTTCCCGAATTCTCCTCCAGGAGGGGGAAGCAAAGCTGATCACCTTCCTGCTTAGGAGAATCCTCTCCCTGCCGGAACAGATTGCGTACCGGCGGGATATCCGAGAGGCGCTGCTTAATACCGCAGAGGCTGCTGCGGTCCGGGGGAATGAAGAGAGTAGAATGATCCTTGGGAGCACCCTGGTATCAAGATACCGGGACCGGGAGCTACAGGTCCGGGTGCTGAAGCATCTGGGGGAGGGGGGGGTTGAGATTCTCCTGCCTCCTCTCCTTGAGTTAATAACGAAACCGGACTATCCCGAAGCAGAACTTCTGGTCCAGGAACTTGCCAAAATACCCCCCCGTTATACGGTACACACCCTCATCGATCTGATCAGGAATAAGAACAAGCCGGGGCCAGGGGCAGAAGGACCAGGGCCGGAGGGCCGAAAACGGGCCATAAGGATCCTCTTGATCCAGGGAAATGCGCTGGGGCTCCAGCACATCCTTGAAGAGCTCCCCATCCTCGAAATAGAAGAGGCAATCGACTATGCCCGGTGGCTTGAGCAGTTTGTCCCGGCAGTACTGAAGGAGAAGATAGCCCACATCCTTTCCGGAAGCGATGCCCTTCTTCGCTCCCGGATTATGGCGGTTATTCCTCACTCCCTCTGTAACGATTTTCGCCAGGTTATAAGCGCTGGACTTGAGGACCCGGAGCCGGAGGTAAGGGCTGCAGCCCTGCATACCCTCTACAAGCGCTTTGGCGAAACCGGCCAACTGACGAAGCTGCTCTACGATCCGGTACCCCAGGTAAGAAAGGAAGCCGCCAGGATCTCCGCCTCATCGGAGAAAAGTTATCCGGAGCTGAAAAAGCTGATTCTGGACCCCAACGAAGTGGAACCGGTCAAGGAAGCAGCCCTGGCAGGCATTGCCGAAACGGATTCACTAGAAGGAGCAGAACTGATTCTCGATCTTTTGGGGAAGGAGCTTGAGATAGCAGAGACGGTGATCAAAACAGCAGGGATGCTTAGTAATCCAGAAGCGTACCGGCTCTTTGCACGGCGGCTCCCATCGGCTCCCGGGCAACTGAGGGAGAGGATTATTGAGGCGCTAATTGAGGCGGGAGACAAAGGGAAAGCGGCCCTCCTCTCCCTCCTGGATGAAACAGAACCGCTCCGATCCGGTGCGGCAGAGGCATTAGAGGCTCTGGGAGTGGTAGATTCAGCCATGAGGCAGCTCAATAGCCGTCGGGTCACCGAGCGGCTCGAAGCAGCCCGCCTCCTGATCTCCATCGGCACCCCGAAAGCGTTAAGGGGAGTGGTTCTCCTCTTGAAGGACCCCTCAGAGCAGGTTCGGCTCCTCACAGCGAAAGCTATTCGAACCTTGCGGGATCAGAAGGGTGATGCTATCCTTGACAGCCTGGCAGATGACCCGGTTCCCCGGGTAAGACGGTACGCCCGGTGGGCGAAGGAGCACCTCATCGCCGAAGCGCTTGATTGAGGCTGTCGGGGCCGGGCGCCCGGGGCTGCTTTGGGCCGCCAGCGCCGCTCGGGACCTCTTTGGGCCGCCCGGGCCGCCCGGGGCTTGCATTTTGCCCCTAGTCCGTTACTATGAGAGCAGGATGAAAAGTAAGATTGTATGCCTTTTCCCCTTTCCTCTTTTCCCACTCCCGTTCCTCCTCACCATATTCCTGCTCCTTTTCAGCGGCTGCGAAAGAAAGGCAGCGCCAGTATCCACGGCTGTTGTGGAGAACCAGATCAGAGCGATCCTCGAACTGCCCCTGTACGAGCAGTACTACCGGGATATTGTCTATTTTGGTGAGGAGGCTCGTTTCCTCGGCATCCGTCATATCGACAGAAGGGTCCTTTTTTCTATCGAGTTGCGGCTTCAAACCGGTATTGACCTGACAAAGGGCGTTCAGATTATACCGATCGGGGATGATCGGCTCAGG
This sequence comes from uncultured Sediminispirochaeta sp., assembly GCA_964394395.1. Taxonomy (GTDB): domain Bacteria; phylum Spirochaetota; class Spirochaetia; order DSM-16054; family Sediminispirochaetaceae; genus Sediminispirochaeta. Next base: position 9,717 of record CAYMWV010000064.1, on the reverse strand, counting down.
ATCCTTCTGCCCGATCCGGAGATACTCCTGGTAGATGCGGATGAATCGACCATAGAGCAGTTTTTCCTGAAAGAGTTTGGTAAAACCATCAAACGGCTGGATTACTACGAAGAGATAGAGAGGGGAAAGGAGAGGATACGGGAAGAGGCGCTGCAGGAGGGGGTACTGGATAAAAGCCGCAGCCGGGCCCGGGAGGCGATACGGGCCCTCTTTTCAGAACTTGCTCCGGGAGGGGTAATTGTTCAATTTCGCAAAAGCTCCGGGACAACCATTCCTGGCTCCTCCGAGGATGGGGAACAATGAAAAAGCGGCGCCTTCTCATCACCCTGGGGACCCTCCTGTTTCTCCTGGTAATAACTATCGGCGGCTTCTACTTTGCATCATTCCAGTTCGATTTCTCCATTGATCTACCCTTCATGAAACGGGAAACCCTCTCGGCCTCCCGGCAGATCCTTACCGGTTCCAGGGATTTAATGGAGCTGGCGGTGGTGGAGTATCTCTACAAAGCGGTATTTCCCTACGATCTCATCCCCCGGGATACCGATTTCCGGGATCTCTTTGCCCGTTTATTTCGAAAGGAGCAACTAACCGCAAAAGAGGAGCAGCTGATAGAGCTCTACCGGCTCTGCGCAGAGATAGGTATCGATCTCTCTCTGGAGCAGTACCGTTTTGCGGTGATCACCCTGCGGGTAAAGGGGGGATTCGATTTTCAGGAAAGAGGGATGACAATCTTCGAAGAACCAGCTTCCCGGCATCAGGGTTCAGAGATCGTTGTAAGCCTTCCGGCAGCCACCATTACCGACCTGGTGATTGAGGATGAGAGGCTCCGGGACTACCCCTACCCTGATATCGATGCAGGACCAGCCCAGTGGAAAGCGATAACTGCTCTGGTTGAAGAGGAGATTCGGGCAAAGGTTATTGAAGAGGGGATCCTGGAAGAGGCGGAAAAGCGGGGAAAGGCGTACCTGCGGGCGGTACTCAAACAGGCAGGCTACGAGAGAATCTCCTTCCGGATATATGCGTCAAATTCAGAATAGACCATTTCGAACCGCTCTATGAGCTTGGGAAACTGGTCGGTAAGACCGTCGGCAGCGGCAAACTCCAAATCCTTTGCAGCTTCTCCCAGGGGCCTGGCACCAAGATTGAGGGAACCCCCTTTTAAGCCGTGGGCATATTCCCGCACCTCCCGGGCCTTCTCGTCGGCAACAGCTTTTCGAAGAAGCGGCACCTGTTCGGCCAGTTTATCAAGGAAAGAGGCAAGCACCTTTTTCAGGATCTCCTCCTTTCCCATGAAGGTATCCAGGGCATCCTCCCAGTCCAGGAGAGGCTCCTGCATTGGCTCTTTGGTATCTGCTGCGCTGCCCTCCTCCGGGTGATCGCTCTCTTGGGGAGCCTGCCCCGGGGCTGCCGAAGGATCGATCTTCGGGGGATCGTTCTCCGGGAGATCCAGGTTTTCCCCAGCCTCCTTAAGATCTTCGGAAGATGAATCCCCGTAACGAACATCACGTTTGCCCAGCCACTGCTCAAGCACCGGTAAGAGGTCCCGTTTCTTGAAAGGTTTGATAAGAAAGCCGGTCATCCCCACGTTGCGGCACTTGACTTCCTCCCCCCGCTGGGCGCTGGCGGTAACTGCAACAATGGGGGTGTCGATGCCGAGTTCCCGGATCGATTCGGTCGCCTCGTAGCCATTCATCTCCGGCATCTGTACATCCATGAAGATGATATCGTAGCTTCTCCCTCCCACCGCCTGCACCGCTTCCTTTCCGTTGGAGACGATATCCACCTCGTGACCCATATTCTCAAGGATAGTTTTGAAGAGCTGCTGATTAACCTCGTGATCCTCCGCCACCAGGATGGTACTCCCGGTGATCTCCTCCACCTCATCCACATCCTCAACTCCATCCAGTTCATCGATGGGCTCCAACGCTTCCAGCTCCCCAATATCTTCCAG
>CAYMWV010000064.1:3943-7666 GCA_964394395.1 uncultured Sediminispirochaeta sp. | reverse complement strand
TCCCCCAGGGCCTCTCCGGTTCCACCGACCTCCTCAAGAGAGGAGTCATCCTCTACAAAGGTTTTCACCATCTCCCGAAACAGCTTCCCCTTCCTGATCGGTTTGGAGAGATAGCCCCGATACCAGCGAAGCAGTTTCATCTTCGCCTCATCACCGCTCTTACCGGAGGGGCTCATCAGGAAGAGTTTCAAGCCCCTTAGCTGCTCATCGGAGTTAACCTCGCTGGCGAATTGCCACCCATCCATGCCGGGCATCATCTGATCCACCAGACAGAGATTAAACGCTTCATCTCCGCCCGAGGAGCTACGCAGCAGCTCCAGGGCGTCCGGACCGTTTTCTGCTGTTTCTACCCGGCAGCCCCACTCTCTGAGGTAACAGGCGATGGCATCCCGAACCGAAGCTGAATCATCCACCACCAGCACCCGGGCGTCGAAATAAGCTTCAGGCAGGTTATGGTAGAAACTCTCCTCTTCCTGTTTACCCAGCTGCACCACAAACCAGAAGGTGGAGCCCACCCCCTCTTCACTCTCCACACCGATTCTCCCCTTCATCATCTCCGAAAGGTTTTTGCTGATAGAGAGACCCAGGCCGGTTCCTCCGTACTTGCGGGTGGTAGAGCTATCCACCTGGCTAAACACCTGAAAGAGATGGTCCGCCTTCTCCTTGGGGATCCCGATTCCCGTATCGGTAACGGCGAAGCGTATCCGTACATCTTCGGGAAGCTCTTCCTCCAGAGATACCCGGATCACCACCTCCCCCGCGTCGGTAAATTTTACCGCATTGTTGAAGAGGTTAACGATGATCTGCCGGAGCCGGACAGGATCCCCCTGCAGCAGGTGGGGAACGCTATTCTCTACGTGCACCACCGTCTCAAGCCCCTTTTTATGAGCCTCCAGGGAGACCATATCCACCGCATCCTCCACGGTATCGAAGAGATCAAAGTTGATGCTCTCCAGAGCCAGCTTACCCGCTTCGATTTTGGAGAAGTCCAGAATGTCATTTATGAGGCTGAGCAGCACATCGGCGGCAAACTGTACCTGTCCGGTGTACTCCTGCTGCTCCGGGTCAAGGGCGGTATCGGCCAGAAGCTCGGACATACCTATGATGGTGTGGATCGGGGTTCGAATCTCGTGGCTCATATTGGCCAGGAATTCACTCTTGGTGCGGGTCGCCCGTTCAGAGGCCTCCTTGGCCTCCTTCAATTCCTCTTCATAACGCTTTCGTATACTGATATCCTCAACAAAGAGGACGAAGCGGCGCAGATCCGGGCCTCCCTCTATTTTAGGGCGGAGGTTGGAGATGTTGAGGCGCCACCAAGAGACGTTACCATCTCCCCGGTTATACTGCATCTCCCGGGCAGCTGATGCGGCCTCCCCGGCAGAGAAAGCCTTGAGGTAACTGAGAAAATCATCCTCGTTGGTATCGAAAAGAAATGAAGAGAAGGGAGTTGCGGGTTTTACAACCGGTAAGCCCACCAGATCAAGAAAGGTGCGGTTAGAAAAGAGCACCTTGCCGGAGGAAGAGAGAACAAGAATCCCCACCGGCGCTTCCATGAAAATCGATTTAAACAGCCTCTCCGAATCCTGCATCCCATCAATCCGTTAGAAAGCGGGGCTCAGGAGCTCCTGGGCTTTCATCATCAGCTGTGCCGGTTTCAGGGGCTTGATCAGATAGGTTCGGATCCCCATCCCGACCGCCTTTACAATGGTTTCCTTCTTGGATAGGGCGGAGAAAACAATAACCGGGACATCATTCTTTTTGCTCTTCAGGTACTGAAGCACCTGAAAGCCGTTCACCTGGGGCATCATCAAGTCAAGGAAAACCAGATCAAACTCCTGGTTTGGTTCATCCATCAGGAAATCCTTCCCATCGTTATAGGTAATCAGCTTCCAGTTTGTCTCCGAAAAGACCGTCTTAACCATCTCCTGAATAACAAAGTCGTCATCCACTATGGCTACAGTCGCTTCACTGGCAAAAACATCCTTAGGTCCCGAAGCCGTTTCATCTCCAGATTCACCACTCCCCTCATCCTGATCGTAGCGAAGCTGAATCGCCTCATCTCCCGCTTTCTTTGGCTTGCTGCTGGTCAAAAGCTTGCTCTGGGCAACCTCGTCATGGGCGATGGTATCCGCTTTCATCCCCACAATTTCGTCCATGGCGTTTTCCAGATTGGAGAATACCGAAATCATCTCGTAATCGGTACTGCCTTTAAGAAAAGAGGTAATCCGCTCGTTGGCGGTGAGCACCTTGATCATCCGTGGGTTGGGCTGGGCATAATCCCTAATAACTTTGAAGAGCCGTGCAAGTTTATAGATATGATCCTCCGGCAGCTCCAGGCTTGTCATCATCAAAAGCACTTTGGGGACCTGCACGTCGTAGAGCTCCAGAAGTTCGACAATTTTGTAGCCCAGAAGCTCCACCTTTTCGGCGTTGAGTCCCCGGGCAATCTCGATAAAGAGAATATCTTCATTGAAATGGGCCTCAATAATGCAGGGGCTTTTATCCATCTCGATTTTCTGATCAATAAGCTCGCTAACCGTCTCCAGGAGCCCTTCCATCTTGACCGGCTTGGAGAGGATCTTTTTCACATTCATTCCCGCCATCTCCAGCACATGACGGCGGTCGATTTTCGGTGCCAGCATGATAACCGGAATATTGGTGATGTTCCGGTTATTCTTCTTCTCTTTGAGGATCTCCATGCTGCTCTTCCTGGAGAGGTAGTAATCCATCACCACCAGGTCGGGCATCTCGTTACGCATCTTCACCAGCCCGTCCAGGCCGTTTACCCCAATAACCACAGTTACCCCATGGCTCTCCAGTTTCTCCTTCAGATAGTTTCTGAAAAGCGTGGACTCGTCGATTATGAGAACTTTCTTGGCCATGGAAACCTCCGTTTATTCATATAGTCGGGCTCACCCCGACATCCATCTACATATCTCCGATTATAATTGATAACCGGACAGAAGCAAGAAAAACCGGAGGATTCATTCGAAGTTCTATTCGATTGTCCGGAGAAGCAGGTCGAGATCCAGCTCTCCCCCCCCACAGGGCATCTGAATACCCCAGCTTTCCAGAACCCGGGGGTGGATTTCACCGAAGAATCCCAGCTCCTGTCCGCCGGAGAGGAGCCGGGCAGAGCGACCGGGGATGAACCGGGGATCGGTAAACTCCTTCAATTCGTACTCCCTGGCCAGGTAGTAGAAGATAGCAGAAACATGGCTGAGCACTTCATTATACCCCGCCTCCCGGTCCGCCATCAGAAAACCGAGCTGGTTCCGGGTTACGGTCCCGCTGTTTTGGGAAGCATCAAGCCGGGCAATCTTGCCTATCTCAAAAATCTTGTGGGGATAGACTCCGTTTCCGCTCACCGATTCGGACTCCATCATGTTGGGGATGATGGAAGCCCGGACGTATTCGTAGTTCTCCGTCATGGGGTTGGCTATCCGGATGTACTCATCCCCGGCCACATGCATCTTGTCGATGTAATCCTTCCGGCTTCCCAGGTAGTTGTACATCATCTCCTGGTAGCCCAGACCGATCATGATATCCTTCACCCGCCGGGCAAAAAGCTCCTCCGGAGAGAGGCGTCCAATGGTGTAGTCCCCCGGGAAAACCGGCTCGAAACTCTCCAGCCCCCGGCCTATCATCACATCCTCGGCAATATCAGCGGGATGGAGGAAGTCGTTCCGGTATTCAGGTACCCGGATTGTCAGCACTGGATCA
>CAYMWV010000064.1:0-3843 GCA_964394395.1 uncultured Sediminispirochaeta sp. | reverse complement strand
GCGGCTGGATCGGCGGTATCCGAGGCAGAAACGGCGCCGGAGTGCTCTGCAGAGATCTCCCCTTCAACCCCCATCTTTGCCAGAGCATCGATACACCCTTGCGCCGAAAGCTCTTCCCCCAGCATCTTGCGGATAAAGGAGAGCTTCGCTTGCGCCGGCTTTTGGAAGTACCGGGGGAACACCGGCTCTCTGCCAAAGGGGGTATCGAAGGGGTAGATCACCTTTACCGGCAGGATGGTGTAGCCCGCATCAGCCAGATCACAGGCCACAATTGAGGCTGTCAGGGTAAGATCCTTCATCTCCGTACCGGTAAGCTCAATAAAGAGGTTTCCATCACCAATCTTTACCGCCCCGATCTCGGCGCTGTTGATTACCGGAGGAAAGCTGAGCACCTTTTCATCGGCATCGCAGATAAAGGGAAAGAGTTTGTCATCTGCAACGATGGGGCCGAACTCCTTCCCCTTGGGATGGTCAGTAATCATCTCCCGCAGGCTCATTTCCCGCTCTTCCTGCAGGGGGATAAAGCGGGTGGTGTCAGGGTCCACCGCCTTGTACTGCACGGGGTAGCGGAAAATATCACTCCGGTAAACGCCCATGGCGATGGACTTACGTTTTCTTCCAAAATTCCAGCACAGCTTCTCCTGGGTCTGGATGATATCCTTCAGAGTCGCCTCGTCCACCCCCTTGCCGGAGATGGCAAAGGCAACAATATAGGGTCGGGTGGGCTCCACCGAGGGATCAACCTTGACGATCCTCTTCCCTGGGTCCAGCTCCTTTTCCGGGGTGGAGAAGAAATCGTACCGGGAAACCTTTCCCGTTTTGTAAGAACGCAGCTGCCGCCCCAGACCGGCGGTGGACCAGAGGTCGGGCCGGTTGGTATCGTTGAGCTCCACCTTCAAGAGCCCCTCATCCTCATCAACTCCGTCAAGCTCCGCCTTGGCGCAGGGGAAGAGGGCTTCCAGTTCATCGTTGGTATAGTTCTCTCCGGCGTAGCCGAAGAGGGTATCAGCATATATTTCAATCTTGGGCATCTTACTTCCTCCTCCGAAGGCGAACGTTTTCAATGTTGGGGGTAAAGAGTTCCCGCAGGTCGTTAAGCCCCAGGTGCATCAGGGCCATCCGATCAATTCCCAATCCCCAGGCGAGGACCGGCACATCAACTCCCAGGGGCTTTGTTACCTCCGGGCGAAAGATTCCACTTCCTCCCAACTCAAACCAGCCCAGCACCGGATGTTTGATGTGAACCTCGATACTTGGCTCGGTAAAGGGAAAGTAGCCGGGTACATATTTGACCTCTTCAGCTCCTGCTACCTCCTCGGCAAACATCTTCAAGAGCCCCAGGAGGGTTTTCAGGTTTACATCATCACCCAGCATGATGCCTTCGGTCTGATAGAAGTCGGCTCCATGGGTAGCGTCCACCTGGTCATAGCGGAAACAGCGGGCTATGCCGAAATATTTACCCGGTATCTTCGCCTTGGGCAGCTGCTTTGCTGAAAGAACCGTTCCCTGGCTGCGCAGAATAAGCCGCCGGGTAAAATCGCGGTCAAACTGGTAACCCCATCCCCGGCTTCCACTCTTCCACCCATCCTCATGGGCAGAGGCCACCTGGTCCAGCCAGGGCTGCTCAATCTCCTTTGCGTGGGAAGGCTCGGCCAGGTAGTAGACGTCGTGGATATCCCGGGCGGAGTGAAACTGGGGCATAAAGAGCGCATCGCCGTTCCAGAACTCGCTCTCCACCAGGGGGCCGTCAAACTCCTCGAAGCCCAGGCTGGTCAATGTATCCTTTACCCACTGCAGGTATTCACTGTAGGGGTTTCTTCTACCCAAGAGCACCCGGGTGGGAGCGCTTGCCAGGTTGTACTCCCTGAAGGTGGCCTTTTTCCAGGCGCCGGAGGAGAGCATCTCCGGGGTGAGGGTTCCGATCTCCTCGCCGGTGATTCCAGCCGCCTCCAGAGCCCTCTTCAGCTCCACCCCCAGGGAGGTGAGCCGGTAGACCACATCTTCCCGTTCCACCGTACGGAAAGGGGCACCCGCAGCGCCCCGCTTCTTACTGATCCCCTGGATAGCCGAAAGCTCTTCACCACTCAAGGAAGCTTCGTCAAGTTGCCCTTCAGCGGTACCCCGCTCCAGGAGGGTACGGACCGTTTTCATCATCGAAGGCGCTTCGGTGCTCACCACCTCCACCTGCTTCCCCTCGCCCATCCGGAGGATCCCCTCCTTGGAGAGCTGACCGAAGGCCGATCCGGTATCCCGGTTCTCCAGTCCCAGGGCAGCGGCTATCTCGGGCATCGTTTTTGGCCCCGTCTCGGTGAGCAGCTTGAGGATCCGCTCCAGGGGAGTTCCATCAGCAGCGAAGGCCCGGCCCAGGTCGGTTATTTCATAAAAGGTTCGGGGGGTTCGGCTCGACTCTTCGAGAGCACCCCGAGCTTCAAGCCAACTAAAGGCCTGGTTGCACTGTCCCAGTTTATAATCAAGTTCCGCCACAATCCTCTCGGCGGTGATATCCTCACCGGGGGAAACGTGGCGAATCAGCTTTATCTCCAGTGGATGGAGACTTTTTACATCGATATCCATGTGTACAACTCCTGGCTATTTCCGTATTTCTGTTCTTCTGTGTTCTTCTGTGTGGGGCTTATTGTAAAGAAGATTGGCGGAAAGTAAAAGTCCCGGTGGAGGAGGGGGCTCTACTGGTAAACGTTTTTTCTGTGACCAATGTTAATGACCGAAATCAGAAGCTTATCATCCTTGATAGTATAGACAACCCTATAATTACCAGCCCGAATTCGGTATCCTTTCCGATTTCTCAATTTCTTACATCCGGCAGGTCGAGGATCATCAGCCAGTTCTTTCATTTTCTCAAATAATTTTTTTGCTTCTTGTTTGGGAAGCCTTTTGAGATTATTCTTTGCCAAAGAAGATATCTCGATTTTATATGCCAAGCTCTTTCTCCACTATCTCCAAAGGGGTCCATTCATCAGCCTCCATGGCAGCGTCATAAGCCTTTTCATCTTCCAGCTCTTCAATCAAATCCACCATCTTCTCGTACTCATCCAGGGAGAGGAAAACACCGGTTTTATGGCCTTTCTCATCAATGACATACTGCACACTCATCATACACTCCTACCCTAAATATAACATAGAACCCTTTTCCCATCTATCATTATCCTTATCGGGTTTACAGGTTGAAGCCCTTCGATCCGGCAGCGCCGAGATAGCGTAGAGAGCCCTACTGAAAGATGAAAACCGTTTCCTCTTCCGGGACCTGTTAAAACGATCGGGAACGGCTACATATCAATTGAGGCCGTCCCGCAACCTATTTTGAGTATCATGCACGCTACATATGGTGTTGGGAAAAATGCAATAGCACCATATATGGTGGTTTGGACATCCTCGATTCAGTGGGATTAATGTTGCGGGACGGCCTGAATTGGGGAGATGGAGGATTTTGTCTCCTCCCGGATGTCCCGGGAAAGTAACGGGCTGCAGAATCCGGTGGTTGATCGGGATAACCCCTATGCCGAGATAAGGTTTCCTGTTCCAATGCAGGGGCGGGACAGGAGCATGGCCTGGTAATGGGAAAAAAAGTTCTATTCCTTCGCGATTGCAGAACAAAAATCATGGACGCCCCTGGTAGTTTCAATCGCTCCAACTTCATCGCCTTTCTGAAGGTTTAGTTGGTAGGGATAACGAACATAGACAGCAACACCCTCCTGTTGGATGGCCTGTTCAAAAGAGCCTGCTTCTTTTGCTTCTCTTTTGAAAACATCATCCTGGTACACAACAGAATCAACAAAAGGGACGGGCCCCCCGCAGAGCCCGATCCCCGGCCGAACAGGGCCGGGG
>CAYMWV010000063.1:0-17484 GCA_964394395.1 uncultured Sediminispirochaeta sp. | reverse complement strand
TGATCCGCTGGGGGAAGAGCTTTTTCAGCTGACTCCGGGCCACCTTGCCGATGGCTGCGATACCCGAACCGCCTTTTCCAACGATCATACCCTTCTGGCTTTCCCTCTCGGTGTAGATCACTGCCCGGATCCAGAGTTCCTGATTCTCCACATCATCTCTCTCGTCCCGCCGGTCGATGCTGCTCTCCCCGCCGCCTTTGGGAGCACGGTCCATTAAATTCCGGATTTCCATATCCTCCACTGCCACGTAGATGGCGTGGGGCAGCTCCTGACGGACCCGGTTTACCACCGCCCCCCGGATAATCTCGGTCACCCGGAACTCCGGATCCTGATCGGTGTAGAACTCCTGGGGGTAGAGCATTTCCCCTTCCGGGGCGGCTGCAAAGAGGGCGCTCTTTAGCTGCTCCAGTCCCTTGCCGGTTTCTGCCGAAAGGGTGATGAGGGGCCTTTCGGGGAAAGCGATCCCTGCGGCCCGGGAGAGGGGCTCCGGGTCTGCCTTGGGCAGATCCATCTTGTTGATGGCGGTGATCACCTTTGAAGCCACGGGGCGGATCAGGGTTCGTACCGCCTCCTCCTCTTCCCCATCGGGACGGGAGGCGTCACAGACATAAAGGATCAAATCTGCCTCATCCAGGGCTGACTCGGCGTTCTCCTTCAGGTAGCGGTTGAGCTTCTTTTCCGAGATGTGGTAGCCCGGGGTATCCGCAAAAACCAGCTGCCCCTGCTCTTCGGTGAGGATCCCCCGGATGGTGTTCCTGGTGGTCTGGGGGCTTGGGGCGGTAATGGAGACGTGCTTTCCGCAGAGCCGGTTAAGGATGGTCGATTTCCCCGATGATGGGCGGCCGATGATGGTGATCCAGGCTGATTTCATGGAGCCAAGTGTACTCCGACCGCCCGGCTTGAGCAAGGTGGCGGGAGAGCTGGGGCGCTTGCTGGAGGGGCTCGGGGATGATGATCATGATCTCCCCCGGCACTATTGTTTCGCAGCCCGGTCATCAGTCGGGGCAATGGGTCAGCTACCGGCCCACCGGGGCTCGTTGCCTTTCACCGGTCATATTGGTATACTTACGGGATAGACGAAACAGAGTAGGGGAGTAAATCGAATGAAGATACCGATGATTAAGGATGATGATAAAAACGACAAGAAGAGAGAGGGCGGCGAGGCGCTGATTGAGCGGATGATGGAGACCCGCACCATCCTCCTTTCCGGAGAGGTGAACAAGGAGCTGGCCGAACGGGTAGTCCGGCAGCTGATCCTCCTGGAATCTCAGGGGGATGATCCCATCCGGGTCTTTATCGACTCCCCTGGGGGAGATGCAGATGCCGGTTATGCCATCTTTGACATGATGCGCTTTGTAAAGCCCGAAGTCTACACCATCGGGATGGGGCTTGTGGCCAGTGCCGGGGCTCTTATCCTCCTGGCAAGCCCCAGAGATCAGCGGATCGCCCTGCCCAACAGTCACTATCTGATCCATCAGCCTCTGTCGGGTATCCGGGGAGTGGCTACGGAGATCGAAATTCATGCAAAAGAGCTGGAGAAGTTACGGATTAAAATCAACAAGCTGATCAGTGAAGAGACCGGCCGGGATATCTCCAAGGTAGAGCAGGAAACCGACCGGGATTACTGGCTCAACGCTGAAGAGGCTGTTGCCTACGGTTTGGTCTCCCGGCTTGTGCGTACCAGGGATGAACTGGGGGTTTAGGGAGCTTTTCATCGTAAGAGACGGTTAAAGCTTTCCTGGAGCTGAAAAAGTGGCGGGAAAGCCCGCCGTCCCGATACCGGTGTTCTCCATATTGGGGGGATGCCGGTTTTTTTTCCTTTTTTTCCTCAATTGGTGAACCATTCGTCTCTTTTTTTGCCTATCTAGGGTATGAGTGTAAGAAAACTGGACAGCAATAATGTGGAGAGGGGATCAAAGGCGGGTGGAGGGAATGAAAGGGGCTGGGGCTGGTTCCTTTTCATCCCCGCCTGGATTCTCCTTGCTTTTAGTGGCTGCCGCTTTCCTCTGGGCGGCGGAGAGGAGACCGTTTCCATCCTCAGCTGGAATGTGCAGAACATCTTTGACGCATCGGATGACGGAAGTGAGTACCCGGATTTTCGCTCCTCCTCGGGGTGGCGGGTGGATGATTACCGTAACCGGCTCACCGCCCTTGCGGAGGTGCTTTCGGTGGCGGTAAAGGATGGGGCTGATATCATTCTACTGCAGGAGATTGAGAATCAGCGGGTTCTGCAGGATCTGAATAATGACTACCTCTTCTCCCTGGGATACCGTTATCTGGCTGCATCGGACCAGGAGGGTACAGCGGTGCAGGTGGGGCTGCTCAGCAGATTTCCCATCCGGGACGTCCTCTCCCGCACCCTTTCTCTGCCCGCAGCTCCACCGATGCGGCCGATTCTGGAGGTAGAGCTGGAGCTGCCGGGGGAGATACCCCTCTTGATCCTGCTCTGTCACTGGAAATCGAAGGCTGGTGGAGCGGAGGAGACGGAGCTGTGGCGCCGGGCAGCCGCCAACCTGGTGGCCCGCCGGATTCAGGAGCTCTCCCGAAAGAGGCCGGAACTTCCCATCCTGGTGGCAGGGGACCTGAATGAGGCGTGGAATGAATATGAACTGACGGAGCGGGCTTATCCCACAGCGCTCTTCCCCTGGGGGGAGGAGTATCTTGAAGATGAAATGGGGTATCGTCCCCTGTGGGTAAGCGGAGAACCGGTGGAGCTGGATGGTCCCGGCGGCGGGGTGGCCCTTCTTTATTCCCCCTGGGCGGCTGATTCATCCCTGCGAGGCTCCTATCTCTATCGGGGGAGCTGGGAAAAGATCGATCACCTCCTCTTTACAGAACCGTTTTTCGACCGCCGGGGAGTGGAGTTTTCCACATTTGAAGTGTTTCGCGGCTTCCCCTGGAGTAGTGATGAGGGACACCCCAAGGGGTGGAGCCGTTCAACCGGCTATGGATATTCGGACCACCTTCCGATTGGGTGCATTCTGGAGCTGGGGGAGTAGCTCTGAGCTCCTGCTGCCCTGAGCTCCGGGATGGCTATACCGCTACTCCCCATCTGGAATTATTTCCTGGTGCTCATCATCGCCGGAGAGCCGTTCCACCGTGCCGGATAAGCGGGTGAGTCTGCTCCTCGACTCATCGAAGGAGTTCTGGAGATTTTTCAGGTGGTTAGATGATGTGGCAAAGCTCGACTCCATCCGTTCCAGCTCCTTCTTGAGCCTTCCAATGAGGCTTGCAAGCTCCCGGGCCCGTTCGGGCAGCTTAAGCCCTTTCAGTCCCAGAGCGACACTCTGGAGGTAGAGAAACAGGGAGGAGGGGCCGACGGGAACAACCCGGAACTCCCACAGCTCTCCTGCCAGAGTGGGATCTTCCACAAAGCAGCGGTAATAGATGTGCTCTGAAGGGATGTAGAGGAGGGCAAACTCCAAAGTTCCCTCCTCCGGTTTTATATATTTCTCCGAGATGGTTTTGCCGTAGGTAAGGAAGATTTTCCGTTCCCGGGCTGGTATGGCAGCATTTCCTTTATCAGCATTCTCTTTCCCTGGTTCCAGTAGAGAAGATACCTGTTCCAGAGGAAATTTGGCGTCCACGGCCACCAGAAAGGAGCCGCTTCGAATGACCGCATCGGCAATGGTGCCGTCAGAGAAACGGTACTGCCGCCGCCAGCCTGCCTGGGGGAGCCAGTTGCCTAGCAGCTCCTCCAGAAGGGTCTCTCCCAGGCCTCCCCGGGTTTTGGGGACGATAAAGATTCTTCCAAGCTCCTCCATCTTGCCGGAGAGTTCCTCAAGCCGTCGCAGACTCTCCCGGTCCAGCAGCTCCCCTTCAGATGGGGCTCCTGGGCCGCCTCGTCCACCGGCCCGGAAAAGCATAATCATGAGAGGAATCAGGATAATGAGGGTAAGAAGGGCTCCAGAGGCGATTAAGAGGAGCGGGCTATTCACAATCTCCGTCTTCTTCTTCCGCCACTTCCTTGGCATTTATCTGGTAGAAAAGGTGCTCCAGTTCCAGGGCGATGTTGACATTGTGGATGACGCAGTTGCGATGGCACTCCTCATGGTGACACTTCAGCTCCACCGGGGCGAAGTTGAGAATCCCCTGGATCCCCGCCTCAATCATCTGATCCATCACCTTGGAAGCTTCGGTATCCGGAACGGCGATCACTCCAATTCGGATATCATGTTTGGTGATCCACTCTTTCAGCTTATCCATTCCCAGGATGGGTATGGAAGAGGAGCTGTGTACCTCCTCGGGGCGGTTGTCAAAACCGGCGACAATCTCTATACCGTCGGTGGTAAAGCCACTGTACTGCATCAGGGCAGTACCAATCCGGCCGCAACCCACAACAATTACCTGCTGGGGCCGGTCACGGCCGAGGATCTCATCGAGCCGTTCGATGAGCATATCGATATTATACCCTCCTCGCTTGTTCCCCGGCAGGTTGAGGGTTGAAAAGTCTTTTCGTACCAGGGCGGGAGTTACCCCGATAGCATCACCCAGATTGTTGGAGAATACCCGCTCAAAGCCGAGGGCTTTTAACTTATAGAGCAACCGCTTATACTTGGTAAGTCGAAGAATAATATCTTTGTTCATTGGCCCTTGTTACCTCTTTCACGTAAATCGAAGCTGCATCACAGGAAAAGACTATATAACAAAATTCCTGATGCTTTCAAGCTTTCGAAAGCAATGTTTTGTTGCTTTCTATCGCTAATAAAGATAGCCACCCGATAAAACTAAAATGACTGAGTCATGATACACTGTTTTACGTGAAGCAGCAATCAATTTTTAGAAATATTTCACAATATTATGAAATCGGGGTGTATATATATTGCTTTTTTACCCAAAAATGGTCTACCATATCCGTGGTTGATCCACAGGCCACACGAAGAATTTTTTGGAGGTTTCATGTCTGTGCAGAGTGAAGTTGAAGTGAAGTTTTCCGATGAACTGGTAAGCTTCATCAAGGAATGGAAAGAGAAACCGGGTAACCTGATCATGATCCTGCATAAGGTGCAGGAGGAGTTTGGTTTTATATCCCGGGAGGCGGCAAAAGAGGTTGCCTCGCTGTTGGATGTTCCCCTGGCAAAGATCTACGGGGTTGTCACTTTTTACCACTTTTTCAAGCTGACCAAACCGGGAAAGTACAATGTTCAGGTTTGTATGGGTACCGCCTGTTACTTGAAGGGGGGGGAGGATATTATCCAGGAGCTTGAAAATCTTCTGGGAATCAGTGTGAACCAGGTTACCCCGGACGGACGCTTTTCCATAGAAGCGGTACGCTGTGTGGGTTGCTGCGGTCTGGCTCCTGTAATGGTTATCGGCGATGAGGTGTTTGGAAAATTGACCAAGGATCAGCTGCCGGAAATTCTTGCGAAATTCCAGGACGCTTGATTCGGGGGACCGATGCACGAGAGCCTCTGCGATCTTCTGCTGGATCTGGTCCAGAACTCCATTGAAGCGGAGGCTGATGAAATTGTTCTTTCCTTTTCGGAGGATGTACGGTGGATTCGGGTAAAGCTTTCGGATAACGGAAAGGGGATGAGCGATGAAGAGCTGGAGCGTGCAAAGGATCCATTTTATACTGATGGAAGTAAGCATCGCCGGCGTCGGGTTGGACTGGGAATACCCTTCTTCCTGCAGCTGATTGATCAGGTGGAGGGAAGGGGAGATATCACCTCGGAGAAGGGAAGGGGAACTAAGCTCTTCTGTGAACTTCCCCGGGATCACCTGGATCTTCCCCCTCTAGGATCCCTTCCAGCCTTCCTCTTGCCCGCTTTTACCTGGCCAGGGGAGTATGAGCTGCTTTTCCATCGATCTAAATGGATCGATGGAAGGAAGGAGTCCTACAGCCTTAAGCGGAGCGAGTTGAGAGATGCTTTGGGAGATTTGGAAAGTACCGATTCGATGGTACTGCTTCGAAGCTTCCTGATGAGCCAGGAAGATGCATTAAACTGAAGGAGGCCTTTAATGGCAAAGATGACATTGGAAGAGCTGAGGAAACTCAGGGAATCCAAGAAGAAAGAACTTGGAAAACGGGATGCGGGAGATAAACAGATACAGGTGATTATCGGAATGGGTACCTGTGGAATCGCAGCAGGGGCCAAACGGACCCTGGATGCTTTTCTTCAGGAGTTGGATGAGAAAAATCTTACCGACCAGGTTTCGGTTACCCAGACCGGTTGCATGGGCCTGTGCTATGTGGAACCCACAGTGGAAGTGCTCATGCCCGATATGCCGGGGGTGATCTACGGGAAAGTTGATGAAGAGATAGCGAAAAAGATCGTGCGTAAACATATTCAGGGCAAGGCCATGATTAACGATCATGTATACGACAGGCCTGCTGCCGATATTGTGGGTTAGGAGGAGCGGTATGGCATTTACCAACTACATTCTTGTCTGCGGCGGAACCGCCTGTATGTCGAGCAAAGCCGAACAGATTTATAAGAACCTGATTAATGAGTGCGAAGAGCAGGGTGTGAAAGAGAAGGTCCAGGTAGTAAAAACCGGTTGTTTCGGTTTTTGTGAACAGGGACCGATCATAAAGATCCTTCCGGAAGAGGCTTTCTACGTTCAAGTGACCCCGGAAGATGCAAAGGAGCTGGTCTCCGAACACATTGTCAAAGGGCGGGAAGTGAAACGGCTCCTCTACAATAGAGAGGCGGGCAAGAAGCGGGCCCGGGTGGATGACATTGAGTTCTATCAGAAACAGTTCCGGATTGTTCTTCGAAACTGTGGTGTGATTGACCCTGAAAATATTGATGAATATATTGCCCGGGAGGGATACCAGGCGATTGAGAAGGCCCTTTTCGATATGAAACCCGAGGATATTATCGAGGAGCTTAAAAAATCGGGGATCCGCGGTCGAGGCGGTGCGGGCTTTCCCACCTGGATGAAGTGGAACTTTACCAGACAGGTGGATGACCCGGTCAAATACGTGGTCTGTAACGCAGATGAAGGGGATCCCGGTGCCTACATGGACCGCTCCACCCTGGAGGGAGATCCTCACTCGATCATCGAGGCGATGACTGTCTCCGGAATTGCCGTAGGCGCCCATGAAGGTTACATCTATATCCGGGCAGAATACCCTCTGGCAATTAACCGCTTGAAGATTGCCATGGAACAGGCCCGAGAGTATGGACTTCTCGGGAAGGATATCCTGGGAAGCGGTTTTGATTTTGATATTGAGATCCGTCTTGGGGCGGGAGCCTTTGTCTGCGGTGAAGAGACCGCCCTGCTTGCCTCTATCGAGGGAGAGCGGGGAATGCCGAGACCCAGGCCTCCTTTTCCCGCCACCAAGGGACTCTGGAACCAGCCCACTGTTATTAACAATGTGGAGACCTGGGCAAATATTCCGGTTATTATCAACAAGGGTGGCGACTGGTTTGCCAAGATTGGTACCGATGATTCCAAGGGAACCAAGGTCTTCGCCCTTACCGGAAAGATCAGAAACTCCGGTCTTGTGGAGGTTCCCATGGGAACCACCCTGCGGGAGATCATCTACGATATTGGAGGCGGAATCCCCAACGGTAAAGCCTTCAAAGCGGTGCAGACCGGCGGACCCTCCGGAGGGGTTATTACCGCAGAATATCTGGACACCCCCATCGATTACTCCCAGCTCCAGAAGCTTGGCTCGATCATGGGCTCCGGTGGTATGATTGTTATGGATGAGGACGACTGTATGGTGGATGTCTCCAAGTTCTACCTTGGTTTCACCGTTGAAGAGTCCTGTGGAAAGTGTGCACCCTGTCGGGTGGGCGGCCGGACCCTCTACAACATTCTGGATCGAATTACCAAGGGAGATGGGGAACCGGAGGATGTGGATAAGATGAAGACCATTGGCCGGGCGATGCAGAAGGCAAGCCTCTGCGGACTTGGTCAGACCGCTCCTAACCCGATTCTCTCCACCATGCACTACTTTGAAGATGAGTACAAAGCCCATATCAAAGAGAAACGGTGCCCATCGGGGAAGTGTAAGGCCCTGATCAGCTATCACATCCTTGCGGATAAATGTATCGGCTGTACCGTCTGTGCCAGAAAGTGTCCCGTTAACGCCATCAGCGGCGAGCGGAGGCAGCTCCACGAGATTGATCAGGAAATCTGTATCAAGTGCGGCGAATGCTATACGGCATGTAAGTTCGACGCAGTCTTTATCCGTTAGAAAGGAGGAAACCGGTGAAAACCGTAAATATACGAATCAACGGCGAAGCTGTTCAGGTGCCTGAGGGGACGAGTATCCTCAAGGCTTCAGAACAGGTAAATGCAAAAATTCCCGTGCTTTGCTACCACCCGGACCTGCCCGCCTGGGCAGCCTGCGGTATCTGTGTGGTGAAGATGGAAAACAGCCCCAAGATGGTGCGCGCCTGCGCAACCCCGGTCTCGGAAGGAATGGGGGTCATTACCCACGATCCGGAGCTCCATGAGATCCGTCGGACCGTAATAGAGCTGATTCTCTCTACCCATCCCAACGACTGTCTCATGTGCGGCCGTAACGGTAACTGTGAGCTTCAGCAACTGGCTGCCGATTTTGGTATCCGGGAACAGCCCTACGAACAGCGGTTACGGGATATTGAGCCCGATACCTCTACACCTTCAATCATTCTCAATCCGGAGAAGTGTGTGAACTGTGGACGCTGTGCCAATGTGTGTCAGGTGTTGCAGGGGGTGTGGGCCCTGGAATTTATCGGCCGGGGCGAAGATGTGCGCATCTCTCCCCCTGCAGAGGATCAGCTGAACGACAGTCCCTGCATCAAGTGCGGTCAGTGTTCGGCCCACTGTCCCGTGGGTGCCATCTTCGAGAAGGATGAGACCGGTAAGCTGCTGACGGCTATCCGGGATCCGGAAAAGCACGTGGTGGTGCAGATTGCACCGGCGGTCCGGGTTGCTGTGGGCGAAGCCTTTGGCATGGAGCCCGGCGAGATCAGTACCGGTAAAATCTACGCCGCTCTACGGAAGCTGGGAGTAGATTCGGTTTTTGATACCAACTTCTCTGCCGACCTTACCATCATGGAAGAGGGAAGCGAGCTGGTGCAGCGCCTCACCAAGGGCACCGGAGTTATCCCCCAGATCACCAGCTGCTGTCCCGCCTGGACCGATTTCATGGAGAAGTACTACCCGGATATGATCCCCAACTTCTCTACCGCAAAGAGTCCCATGATGATGCAGGGGGCGATTACCAAGACCTACTACGCCGATCAGCAGAAGATCGATCCTGCGAAGATCTACTCCGTAGCAATTATGCCCTGTACGGCCAAGAAGTACGAGATTACCCGGTCTGAAACGATGTACGCCTCGGGCCAGCAGGATGTGGATGTGGTACTCACCACCCGGGAGCTTGCCCGGCTCATCAAATCGATGGGTATTGACTTTGCCAGTCTGAAGGATGAAAAGGCCGACAGCCCCATCGGCGCCTACTCCGGGGCGGGCACCATCTTCGGGGTAACTGGCGGTGTTATGGAAGCTGCAGTGAGAACTGCCTACAGCCTTGTCACCGGTAAAGAGCTGGAGAAGGTAGAGGTAGATGCGGTTCGTGGAATGGACGGAGTCCGGATGGGTGAAGTCGATTTTGACGGAACCAGGGTGAAGGTAGCAATTGCTCACGGAATGGCCAATATCAGCCAGCTCCTGGACCAGGTGCGGGAAGCCCGGGATAAGGGCGAAGAGCCTCCCTTCCACTTTATCGAAGTGATGGCCTGCCGGGGGGGCTGTATTTCCGGAGGTGGTCAGCCCTACGGTACCACCGACGAGATTCGGAAAAAGCGGATTGCAGGTATCTATAAGGACGATGCAGCTTCTGAAGTGCGATGTAGCCACCAGAATCCGGAGATCAAGCAGATCTATGCCGACTTCCTGGATGAGCCCCTGAGCCACAAGAGCCACGAGCTCCTCCACACCGGGTACACGCCCCGGCCGCTTTATCGGAAGTAGTTACTGCCGGGAATAGATTCCACCGGTAGTTAATCTTACCTGAGACGTATTTTATCACAGCCGGCTCTCTTTGAGGGCCGGCTGTTTACTTGTGTTACCCTTTTTTCCGCTTGTCCCGGAAATAGAGGAGTTCTCCGGGGGCGTTTTTCATGGTTCTGGTATCCTTCTCAAAGAGATCTACCGACTCCATTAACTCACCCAGCTTCTTGAAGCCGTAGTTTCTGGAGTCGAAATCGGGGGATTTCTTGGCAAGATTTTGCCCCACATTTCCCAGGTAGGCCCATCCGGAGTCGTCCGCTGAATCCTCCACGGTTGACCGGAGCAGGTTGACCAGCTTGGTATCGCTTTTCAGCTCCCGGTTGCTTTGCCGTTTTCGGGGTGCCTGGTCTGCATCTTCCCTTAAGATTTCGGTGTAGATGAATTTGTCACAGGCGGAGACAAAGGCCCTGGGGGTCTTTTTCTCCCCGAATCCGTAGACGGTTAATCCCTCCTCCCTGATTCTCGCTGCCAGCCGGGTAAAATCGCTGTCGCTGGAGACAATACAGAATCCATCGAACCGGTTGGTGTAGAGGAGGTCCATCGCATCAATGATCATGGCGCTGTCGGTGGCATTCTTTCCGCTGGTGTAGCCGAACTGCTGAATCGGGATAACCGAATGCTCCAGCAGCACCTCCTTCCAGCTGCGCAAGTTGGGACTGGTCCAGTCGCCATATATCCGCTTTACACTGGAGATTCCATATTTTGCCACCTCTGCCAATAGCCCCTCAATGATGGAAGCCTGGGTATTATCCGCATCGATGAGGACTGCCAGCTTCTCCTGGGATTCCTCGTGTATTGTATCGTTTATCTGATTCTGCATAATGCTGTTTCTCCTCGTTGATTTTTCAACACACGACCACCGACAGCGGCCACAGGCCGCTGTAAGCCCCCTGAAAGGGGGCTTAGTAAAACCACCGGTTTTACTGGTGGTCGTTTATTGCTTCTTTAGCATAGCCGGGCTGATCATTTTGATCTATACCTCCCGGGCTGGTCGAATGACCCAGCATTGGTGGGGCCGTCGTCGGTCCCGGTAATCCGGATCGATGCTCTCTTCGGTAATATCTTCCACTTCCACCCCCTCCAGGATCTCCTCCGGCAGCTGGAGGGAAAATCCCCTCCGGTTGGTGGAAAAGATCAGCTCCCCCGCCGGGGCCAGCAGGGAGAGGCACTGCTCGATCAGTAGGGGGTGATCCCGCTGCACATCAAAACTCTCCTCCATATCCTTGGAGTTTGAGAATGTGGGGGGGTCGAGGAAGATCAGGTCAAATTGCTCCTCATCTCTCTTTACACCACCTTTCAGCCTCTCGGTTTCATCACCTTTATCACCGATTCCTGATTTCTTTGCAAGCCAGCTGAGGCAGTCTGCTTTGATGCTCCGGTGGCTTGGCCCATTATCGGTCACCCTGAAGCCGTTGAGCTTCATATTCTGTTCAAACCACTTCAGGTAGGTGTTTGAATTGTCCACTGTGGTGGTCGCAGCTGCGCCGCCGGCTGCCGCATGAACCGTGGCAGCCCCGGTATAGGCAAAAAGGTTAAGAAATCGCTTCCCTTTTGACATCTCCATGATTCGCAGTCTCACCGGCCGGTGGTCCAGGAAGATTCCGGTATCGAGGAAATCCTGCAGGTTGACGATAAACCGGAGACCATTTTCGAAAATCTCCAGGCTCTCCCCGCTTTCTCCCCGGCGCTGGTACTGATCCTTTCCCCTCTGACGGCTCCGCTGCTTCACGATGATCCGCTGCCGGGGTATGCCCGTTGCCGCTTCGGTTGCGTCAACCAATTCCGCCAATCTTTTGGCCGCAGAGGCAGGGTCGATGGTTGATGGCGGGGCGTACTCCTGGAGATGGAGCCACTGTACCCCTTCACAACTTTCGTAGATGTCGATAGCTGCAGAGTACTCCGGCATGTCCGCATCGTAAAGCCGGTAGCAGGTAATCCCCTCCCGGTTTATCCACTTGCGAAGTTTTTTGCGGTTTTTCTTCAGCCGGTTTGCAGCCATCTCCGCTCCGGGGCTTAAGGGTTTGTCTGCTTCATTACGTCCCGGGGTTTCGGCTTTCGATTGCTCCCCGGCTCCTGAAGAAATCTTTTCCTCAGCGGCTTCTCTGCCCTCGGCGGCTTGTTTGCCTTTGGCGGCTGGGCCTCCTCCGGAGGAGACGCCCCCTGTGGAGAAACCCCCTGAGGCAATAGTCGCTATGGAGAGACTGCACTCCACTGAACCGTTCCAGAGGGTATTGATCTTGTCGGGCTTCAAACCGATTCTACACTCCCTCGCCTCATCCCCCGCCAGGATGGCGCTTTGCCAGCCGCCATATTGCTGTTTCAGATTCTCTCCAAAGCTGCGGTAGAGACTCTCCAGATCCCGGAAGCTCATGGTGCTCCGTTTTCCGTAGGGTGGATCAGTAGCCACCAGCCCCGCCCCGCTTCCTGCAGGGGGTGGGGAGAATCGGGCGTCTGCTACCGAAACCTCGATCACTCCCTCCAGTCCGGCAGCCCGGATATTCTCCTCCGCCATCCTGATGACCCCTGAGTCTTTATCACAGCCGAAGATTCGGGGAATCCTTTCCCTCCCAGTCTCTGCAGCATCCTTCGCTTCCTGGAATACCCTGTCCCAGGACGCTTTGTCAAAGATCTGCAGCTTTCGAAATCCAAAACGTTTTCTGCTTAAGCCTGGCGCAATATCGCCCGCCATCAGGGCAGCCTCAATCAGGATGGTTCCGCTTCCGCAGAAGGGATCGAGAAGGGGCTTTCCCTCAGCAGCAAACGCTTCCCATCCCGCCCGTTTCAGAAGGGCCGCTGCTACTGTTTCCCTCAGCACCGAATCACCCGAGGCTTTTCGATATCCCCGTTTATGTAGCGGCTCACCTGCCAGGTCTATCCCGAGGGTTGCCTGCTTTCGCTCAAGGAAGAGGGAAATACGGACATCGGGATGCTGGGTGTCAACGGAGGGGCGGCTTCCCACCGCCTCCCGGAAGGAGTCGACAATTCCATCTTTGACCCTTTGGGCAGCAAACCCGGTATGCTCCACCGCCCGCTCCCGTTTCCCCGTAGCATCTACTATAAAGGTTCTCTGGTGGTGAAAGAGCTCCGGCCATTCGATGGACCTGACTGCATGGTACAAGTCATCAGATCCCGTGACAGGGAAGGTTCCAAGAGTCAATTGGAGGCTGGATGCACAGCGGCTGTGAAGGCAGAAGCGGTAGATGGACTCCAGTTCTCCTCGAAAGGCTACTCCACCGGGAAGAACCGCCCCCACCTCTCCTCCGGCAGAAAGAGCTTCTTCTTCCACCAGGTCGGAGAGGTTCCGTGCCGAAGGGGCAAAGAGTTCAAAGGGAGCGATCATCCTTTATCCAGCACTTCCTGCATCGCCTTCAAGGCCATATCGTAGTCCGGGTGGTCGTGGTTTTCTCCCACCAGTTCCACATACCTGACCAGGTTCTGCTTGTCCAGGATAAAAATCGATCGGTTCAGGAGCCGAAGTTCCTCAATCAGCACCCCGAAGGCGATTCCAAACGCTCCCTCCTTGTGATCTGAAAGGGTAATCACCTGATCAACCCCTGCAGCACCGCACCACCGTTTCTGTGCAAAGGGGAGGTCCATGCTGATGGTAAGGATCACCACATCATCATCCAGCTGAGATGCCATTTCGTTAAACTTCCGGGTCTGCAGATCGCAGACACTGGTGTCCAGGGAGGGCACCACGCTGATCAGTTTGTACTTCCCTTCAAACTTCTCCAGGCTAACTGGCAGCAGCTCCTTATCCAGGACGGTAAAATCGGGAGCTTTCACTCCAGGTTTTAATTCATCTCCCAGGAGGGTAATCGGATTACCTCCCATCTTGGTTACTTGTCTCTTTTCCATATACTTCTCCTTAGTTATTCCTTATTCATGCGTGAATTGCCCAGCCCTCCGCTCCCCGGGCAGCTTCCATAATTGCTTCTGAAAGGGTGGGGTGGGCATGGATGGTCTCTGCGATATCCTCCGGGAGCAGCTCCGCACTTCTGGCCAGCAAGAGCTCATGGATCAGTTCGGTGGCGTGATCTCCCACAATCCTGGCCCCCAGAATCTCCCGGCTCTCCTTGTCAAAAAGCAGCTTGACAAAGCCCTCGCTCCGTTCTATCGCCACCGACTTTCCTGCTCCCCGGTAAGGAAAGCTGTAGCTTTCAGCCTTGTAGCCGGCATCCAGGGCCGCTTTCTCACCCATTCCAAAACCGGCAATCTCAGGTTCGGTGTAGACCGCAGTTGGAATGAGGGTCGCATCAAGCTCTTGGGGAACATCTTTCCCCGCCAGGTGCTCGGCCACCAGCTCTCCTTCCTTACTTGCTTTATGAGCCAGGAGCATTCCCCCGATCAGGTCCCCAACGGCGTATAGCCCCTCTGCCGCCCGGTAGTGGGGACCGGTTTTCACAAAGCCCTTCTCGTCCACCGCTGCTCCGGCTCTCTTAAGTCCCAGCTCTTCGCTGTTGGGGCTCCTTCCGGCTACCACCAGCAGCTTCTCCGCCTCCACACTTCTTTTTTCTCCCCCTGATTCTATCTCCAGGCTGATGGACGATTTGTTTGTTGTAAGCTTCCCCGCTTTGGCGCCGGTAAAAAGCTCAATGTTTCGCTTTCGAAAGCTCTTGGCCAAAATCTCCGTTGTTTCCGGATCCTCTGCAGGAAGGATTCTTTCCATCGCCTCTATCAGGGTAACCCGGACCCCAAAACGGTTCATGATGTGGGCAAACTCACAGCCGATCGCCCCTGCTCCTAAAATTGCCAGCGATTCAGGGAGTTTTTTCATCATCAGGATATCGTCGCTGGAGAGAACCTTCTCTCCGTCGAAGGGGTAGGAGGCGAGCTCTTTTGGTCTTGATCCGGTGGCCAGGAGAATATTTTTGGCCTTGAGGGTCTGGCCGTCAATTTCGATCTCACCTCCACCACGCAGAAGGGCCGTTCCCTTCATCAGCTCCACTTTGTTCTTCTTTAAGAGGTATTGGACCCCCTTCGAGAGGGTGCTGCTTGCTTTTCTCGATTTCTTCCACACCTTCTCGTAGTCAAAACCGCTTCTATCCACCTTCAGGCCAAGCCCTTCAAGCTCATCGGCGGATGAGAAAAGCTCCGCCTGGTGAATCAGCGATTTGGAGGGGATACATCCGATGTTGAGGCATACCCCTCCCACATCTCCCTTCTCAATGACCCCGCAGGTAAGTCCCAACTGGCTTGCCCGGATTGCTCCCACATAGCCAGCAGGTCCCGATCCTATTACCAATAGATCATACATCTTACTCATACTCTCTCCTAGACGGTCTCTTCTACAATAAAGCCCTGCCGGGCTCCTCAATAATGAGCTTCAAATCTGCCAGGAATGCGGCTCCAACAGCTCCGTCGATCACCCGGTGGTCACAAGCCAGGGTGAGGGTGAACTGCTTTTCAAAGCGGAATCCCTCTTGCGGGTCGGGAACTGGAACCTCCCTGAGCGCTCCGATTGCGAGGATGGCCGATGCGGGGGGATTGATCACCGCAGTAAAACGGCTAATCCCGAAGGAACCAAGGTTGGTGATGGAAAATGTTGCCCCCTCGTACTCCTCCGGTTTGAGTTTCCCCTTTCGGGCTCTTGGGACCAGATCCTTTAGCTCCTGGTCGATCAATGCTATCCCTTTGCTTTCGCAGGAACGTACCAGGGGAGTAATCAATCCATCCTCCTGGGCTACCGCAAGTCCGATATCTGCAGAGGGGAGGTAGTGAATACTCTTCCCCTCCCAGGATGCCAGAATTTCCGGATGGCGCCGAAGCGCTTCGGCGGTCAGTTTAATCAAGAAGGCGTTGAGTCCAAGCTTCTCCTTTCCCTCCTTCTCCCGGGATCTGTTGATTTCTTCCCGCAGGGCGCCCAGTCGCTCAATTGCTACATCAATGTCCAGGTAGAAGTGGGGTGCTTCCCGCATGGATTCGGAGAGACGGCGGGCGATTACTTCCCGTTTTCCGCTGATCTTCTCCTTTCGTTCCTTTTGAATACCCACTGAAGAGGCGCCAGGGCTAAGCCCGGTGGAGCCACCTTGAGTTCCGGCCGTTCCCGATGAAAACCTTCCCGATGAAAACGCTCCCCCCTTCTTCGCTTCTTCAATATCCCGTTTTACTATCCGTCCCCCCGGGCCGCTTCCGGAAAGCGTGGTGATATCTATTCCCGCCTGTTCAGCCAAGCTTCGGGCCAGGGGGCTCGATTTAACTCTCCCGTCGGAGCTGTCTCTCTCCTCGGCCTCTTTCGCAGCCTGACTCTCCGTCTCAGGCTGACTCTTCGTCTCAGGCTGCTTTTCTCTATCTGCCCGGGCGTCCGTTTGGGGAGCTGCTTCTTTTGGGCTAGAGGGCTCTTTTGGGGGCGCCGGCTCCTTGCTCCCGTCGATCTGCTCTTCCAGCTCCTTTTTCAGCTCCGAAACATCCTCTCCCTCATCTCCAATGATGGCGATCGGCTCCCCTACTGCAGCACTCTCTCCCTGGTCAAGGAGTATCTCCAGAAGGGTTCCCTCCTGGGTCGATTCGTAATCCATGGTGGCTTTATCGGTCTCCACCTCGCAGATCACCTCTCCGGTCTCTATTGCATCGCCCTTCTCTTTTTGCCATCCCGCAATTACTCCCTTTTCCATGGTGGGAGAGAGAGCTATCATCAAAATCGGTTCAGCCATGGTTCCTCCTTATTCCTGCAGTTGCCTACCGCCGGCGGCTTTCGGCTTCCGGAAGCCCCGTCCAGGGGCTTTGCTAAAACAGCGGTCGCTTTCTCCATCGTCACGCTTTCAGGTAAAGAACGGATTTGGCCGCCTTTACCACCTTCTCGATTGAGGGCTGGGCGGAGAGCTCCAGCCTGTGGTTGTAGGGCATGGGAACATCTTCTCCGCTAACCAGCTCCACCGGAGCGTCCAGGTAATCGAAGCAGTTTTTGCTGACCAGGAAGCTAACATGGCTTCCCACCGAGGCAAAGGGCCAGGACTCGTCGACTACCACACAACGGTTGGTTTTTTGCACCGATTCGTAGATAGCCGCCTCATCCAGGGGACGGATGGTGCGAAGATCGATAACTTCAGCCTCGATTCCCTCCTTTGCTAATGCATCAGCCGCCTGCAGTACCATTCTTGTCGGTTTTCCGTGGACCACCAGGGTCACATCGCCTCCTTCCCGTTTTTTCTCCGCCTTTCCCAGCTCAATCAGATACTCTTCCTTCGGTACTTCTCCCTCCCAGGAGTACATCATCTCTGCTTCCAGAAAGATAACAGGATTGTCATCCCGGATCGCACTCTTTAAAAGCCCCTTGGCATCGTAGGGGGTAGAGGGGGAGACCACCTTAAGGCCAGGAATATGGGCGTAGTAGGACTGAAGGGCCTGGCTGTGCTGGCTTGCAAGATATTCCGCCGGACCGTTGGGCCCCCGGATCACCATGGGGATGGGAAACTGCCCCCCGGACATGTAGAGGGATTTAGCAGCGTTGTTCACCACCTGATCGATAGCCATGAGGGAGAAATTGAAGGTCATCCACTCTACAATGGGCCGCAGTCCCGCCATGGC
>CAYMWV010000062.1:0-17714 GCA_964394395.1 uncultured Sediminispirochaeta sp. | reverse complement strand
GAGATCGTTTCACGTGACTGGAGTTCAGACGTGTGCTCTTCCGATCTAACCTGCGATATGTTCCTGAAGATGGAAGCTGGGAAACTACCAGCAACCTCTCCAGCTCTATCAGCTTCTAATGAAGAAGGAGGAAACAATGAAGAAAAGGATAGTTTTTCCGGTCCTGCCGGTACTGCTTTTATTGACCCTATCCGCTTTGCCTCTCTTCTCCCAAGCGGGAGAACCGAGGGCGATTTTAGCCTATGCGGCGGATGATTTTGAGATCGAGGTGGTAGATGCCACAGGTGGATTGGTAACTGATGTCTACACCGGAATGGATCTGAACGAGGGCGACACCATCCGCACCAATGGTACCGTGGCAGAGCTCAGTCTTGATCCAAACGGTTCGATTATCAAGCTCTCGTCCAACACCGTGTTCACCATCAAGGAGCTCCAGAAAAACGAGGAGACCGAGAACAGTTTCCACATGGTGGCTGGAAAGCTCAGAACCATTGCCGCCAGAGGAACTACCTTAAGCCGCTACCGGGTCAGTACTCCTTCCGCAGTCTGCGGGGTCCGGGGTACCGATTTTGGAGTCATATCCATCCCCGGTTCCATAGAAAAAGCCTTTGTCATCGATGGCTTGATCGATTATCAGAATGCAGCTGGTCAGAGTATTAGCCTTGGAGCTGGTCAGATTGCTGACGCTTTGGCCGCCACTTTTGAAGCGATAAAGGCAAGTCAGGAGCAGATGCAGGCCCTGGTACAAGATGTACTCTTTGAACAGCTTGACCCTATCCAGGTTCCCGGACACACCCCGGTAGATCTTCAGGGAGAAGAGGAACCTGCCCCGGATGATGATGAAGCTTCTGAGGAAGAGCTGGCAGAAGATGAAGATGCCGAAGATGAGCAGGACGCTGAAACAGACGCTGAAGCAGAAGCTGACGATGATGAAGAGTCAACTGAAGAAGAAACCCTGGCGGATGAAGAAACCGGGGAGGATGAAGGGGAAGGTGATACTCCAAGAACTGTAGATACCGTTGCGGATGAGAGCGGCGGTGATGACACTTCCGCTGACCGGGGAACTACTGCCGGTTCGGCCGATGATGGTCTCCTGGGCGCTCTTGGAGACATTCTTGGCCTGGAGATCGGAACCATGACCATTGGAGAGGAGACCTTCTCTAAAGCGGTCCTCCAGCCGGTTATAGAGATTGGTAAACTCAAAGCGGCCCTCTATCTGCCTATCATCTACACCAGAGATATGTTCGATCCCAGCGACTGGTACCGCCCTAAAGGTAATGATGAGTGGTCTTTCGGTACCGACCAGGACTGGAGCGGAGATCCTCTCGGTGCAACTCAGGACATCTTTTCCGACCTCTTTTTGAAGATTCGCTACCTTGAGTATGGAGATAACAGGGATCCTTTCTATCTTCGCTTTGGAAACCTGCGAACCATGACCATTGGACACGGAATTCTGATGCGCAACTACGCAAACGACTTTGACTTTCCCGCCATCAGACGGCTGGGACTTAACACCGGTATCAAGGGTGACAAGATCGGCTTTGAGGCGGTGGTTAACGACCTGGCGGCACCGGATGTATTTGGAGGCAGAGTAATTTTTCGGCCTGCTGGTAAGGCCTTTCCCCTCGGCTTTGCTCTTTCAAGCATCATAGATATTAATCCTGACAGCATGGTTAACCCGGATGATCCGGAGGCACCTTATGTTCCTTCTGATATGATGCTCCTGGGAAGCGCCTTTGACATAGAGTTTCCGATTATAGAGAGCGACTTCCTCTCTATGGTTCTCTTTGGAGATGCGGCAGCCATGCTTCCCATCTACGACGGGACGGTACAGACCGATGCGATATGGGATCCAGACGGCGGCAGCTTTTCTGAAAGTCTGAAAAACTACGGAGTAGAGAGCGGCGTTTTTGGAAATCTCCTCTTTGTTGATTACCGCCTCGCTTACCGCCTCTACGATGGAGTGTTCCGGCCCACCTTCTTTGGTCCCAGTTATGAACGGCTCCGGGGAATGTATGCGGCTCAAACCTATGCGTATATAGAGAACCCATCGACCAGTGACTACGATAAGGTGGTGATGGGTGTCTACGGCGAGGGAGCTGCTACCATCCTGGATGCGGTGCGCCTGGAAGCTGGATACCTCTGGCCCTGGAGTCCCGAGGGGGCAAACCCGGAGGAGGATGAGCTGAATATTACCCTCACCGTTCTGCCTGATGTTATCCCGGTGGTCAACATCTACGGTTCTCTTACCTACTCAAGGACCAAGTTTATCCCCATGCTTACCGGCAGCAGCGATGAAAGCCTTAGTTGGTTCGATGCTTATTCCGCCTTCAGTGGGGAGATTATCTATCCGGTGGCACCGACCCTGGATATTGTTCTCGCAGCAGGAACGGCAATCAAGTATGAGAATGGCGAACCTGTCTACAACAGTGACGGCAGTCCGGAGATGGTACCGAACCTGACACTTGAAACCCGGGTGCACTTTTAGTACCCTTTTCTCATGAACCATGAAACCGAACATCGTTCCCGGAGCATTAAGCTGCTCCGGGATTCGGTGGCTCAAAAGATAGCGGCCGGCGAGGTAATCGACCGGCCGTTTTCTGTGCTTAGAGAATTCCTTGATAACGCCATCGATTCCGGAGCAGACACCATCGATGTTTACATCGAAGGAGGGGGGGCCAGATCTCTCCGGGTAGTTGATAACGGCTGCGGTATGAGCAGGGAGAATCTGGAGCTTTGCTATTTGCCCCACGCAACAAGTAAGATAGAAGAGATCGAGGATCTGGATAGAATTGACAGCATGGGCTTTCGAGGAGAGGCCCTTGCCTCCATAGCCGCCTGCAGCAGAATGGAGATTCGAAGCTGCCCCGAGAAGGGAGGAGCCCATACCCTGCGGGTAGAGAACGGCAACTTCCTCTCCCTCTCCCCATCCAAGGGGAAAAGGGGAACCGCCGCCCAATCTTCCGATCTTTTCTACACCATTCCGGCAAGAAAGCATTTTTTAAAAAGCGACAAAGCGGAGCTCTCGGCATGTAAGAAACTTTTTTTAGAGAAGGCGATTCCCTTTCCTGCCATCACCTTTCGATTCTTCTCTGATGGAGAGATGAAACTGTATCTTCCCCCATCCAGCCAGGAGGAGCGTCTTATCGCTTCCTATCCCGGAACCTTCAATCAGGGATTGCTTCACTCCATCCGGGGCGATGAATCCAATTTCTCCTTTACCGCCCTGGCTGCCGGTCCCAGCCTCCACCGCCGGGATCGTCGGATGATCCATCTCTACGTAAACCGGCGAAAGATTGAGGAGTTTTCTCTCCTGCAGGCAATCACCTACGGATATGGTGAGTACCTTCCTGGGGGCAGTTTCCCCATCTGTTTCCTCTTTTTAAGAGTAGATCCCGACCGGATAGATTTCAACATCCACCCTGCAAAACGGGAGGTTCGCTTTCGGGATCTTAAAACTATCCACCACGCCGTTTCAACCAGGATCAGAAGCTACCTGGAGAATCAGTTTCCTGGCCCCCTCGCTTATGGTGAGAGTGATGCGTTTGATAAAAGCCCATCCCTGTACGAGAACACTGGTTCCACTTCAGAAAGCTGGAGCCGGGAAAAAAGCCCTTTCATGCCCAAAGAAGAGAGTAAAAATCCCTTCCCTCACGCTTACCCTTCCTCCGATCCTTCATCGTTTTACCAGGTGTACAAAGAATCTAAAGAATCAAAAGAAGAGAAAAAAGAGTTTGATTCCCGAGCCAAGATGCCGGAGATAGATGAAACCTTCCGTTACCTGGGGCAGGTCTTTGGACTCTTTTTGGCGGTAGAGAAGGATGATCACTTCTACCTTATCGATCAGCATGCGGCTCATGAAAGAATTCTCTACGACCGTTACAGCAGGGGGGCGGTAAAGCGGCAGCCCCTGCTCATACCAAGAGAATTTGAGGTGGACCGGGAGAGCGCTGAACTGCTTCGGCAAGAGGATGAGGCGATCTCTTCCCTTGGGATAGGACTGGATATCACCGATAAACCTGACAGGGTACCTGACGGGCGATCAGAGGAGGTAAAAGTGAGACTGACCGCTCTACCAGAAAGCTGTGCCCATCTGGAAAAGGAGCTTATCGGGCTCCTGGAAACCTTTCAGGATTCTCCTGGCACCTTGATGGAGACCCTTTTTGCTACTCTCTCCTGCAAGGCAGCGGTAAAAGAGGGAGAGTACCTTCCCCCGGAGACTGCAAAAAAGCTCGTCAGCGAGACTTTTCAACTGGACAAACAGCGCTGCCCCCACGGAAGGCCGGTATGGTTCTCTATCTCTGAAAAGATGCTCTACCAGGCGGTGGGGAGAAGCTAATATAGGCTGACCACAATAATCATCGCACTGAATCGAGGCTCTCCCGCAGCCATTCCTATAAGAGGGATTGCACCTCCTCTCTTTTTTCATAGTCAGGATTTTTCTCCAGAAGCCGGTTCAGAATTGTCCTGCCTGCTTCGGCATCACCCTGGGCAAAGAGCAGTTTGCCTAACTGATAATAGGCATCCCAGTAAGAGGGGTCTACCTTTAATAGCTCCTGCAGCGTTGATATAGCCCCATCATTTTGCCCTGTTTCGATATAGGCCAAAGCGAGATGGTACCGCATCAAGGTTGCATTGGGTTTCTTTTCAATCGCTTTTTTATAGTGTTTAATACTCTCCTGGTAAAGCTCCTTGTGGAGGTAGACATTTCCTAAATTATTGTTCACCTCCAGGGAATCGGGACTGATTGAGTATGCCGCCAGGAGATGATTCAGCGCTTCATCGTACCGGCCGGCCTCATCGTAGAGT
The DNA here is from genome assembly GCA_964394395.1 of uncultured Sediminispirochaeta sp. Lineage (GTDB taxonomy): Bacteria > Spirochaetota > Spirochaetia > DSM-16054 > Sediminispirochaetaceae > Sediminispirochaeta. The sequence goes on along the minus strand of CAYMWV010000062.1, from coordinate 12,905 downwards.
TTACCCAGATTGATCTTCGGGAGAAGATAGGTACTATCCTGCTTTATTGATGCCTGATAGGCGCTAATGGCTCCGTCCCGGTTTCCCAGAGCTTCGCTGGTCATACCGAGGGTATAGAGATACACCGGGGATGAAGAATCTATCTGTACCGCCTTAGCCGCATTTTCAAAAGCCTGGTCCAATTTTCCTAAATTGAGTTGTACCAGAGCAAGATTGTAAAAACTAACAGCGCTCTGCGGATCTGCTTCTACCGCCTTCAGGTAGGCGCTCTCTGCCTCTTCATAACGACCAATTTTGGTCAGGGCAAGAGCTCTGGAACCGTGATAGACTCCCCTGTCTGGAACCAGGGAGGCTGCCTTGCCGTAGTTTTCTGCCGCCCTGGCGTTATCCCCTCTCCCGCTATAGAGCTCTCCAAGCTGAAAAAAGGCGATATCACTCTCACTATTGATCCCGGCGGCACTGGAAAAAGCATTAATCGCCGCATTGCTGTTTCCCAATCGGCGGTGAGTCACCCCTAAATTGAGATACGCCTTTTCATGGGTGGGATCGATATGGATCGACGCTTCAAAGGATTGCCGGGCATCTTCAAATCGGCCGGTTCGATACTGCGCCTTCCCCAGCTCAAAAAGAAGCTCTGCGTTTTCAGGATTGAGTCTGGCCGCCCGTTTGTAGGAATCGATCGCACTATCCCACTGCCGCTGTTTGCTGTACACTTTGCCCAGGGTGTTGTAGGGAATCCAGAGATCAGGATCGCTTTTGATCGACTTATTGGCGTACTCAACCGCCTTCTTTATGTTTGAATCGCTATTCTCATCTTCCCTGAAGTAACTCTCCCCGGTATTTGCAAGAGCAGGAGCGGTATCGGGATCAAGCTCCAGAGCGTCGGAGAAATAGCCCCGGGCGCCGATATAGTTCTCCTTCTCCATGGCCTCTTCACCCTGCTGGATCAAGCTGCGAATCTTATCCGCCTTCTCCCGCTCCGCTCTGCTTAGGGCAGCGATGCGCTCCTCCTCCGCCTTTCGGCGTTCCTCAGCTTCCTTTCGCTGTTCCTCCAGTTTTCTCAGCTCCTCCTGACGCTTCGCTTCCAGCTCCTTCGCCTGCTGCTGCTCCTCTGCACTGGGGGGAGAAGTCTTAAGGTTGTCTCCCAAATCCGAGAGGGTGTCCTTCAGCTCTTCCTGGCTTCTTCGCAGTGCCTCGGCTTTCTCCTCCTCCTCCCGTTTCCTTTCACTTACGACCCTGTCACGAAGCTGTCGCGCCTCATTATCATCACCATCTTCTATTAATAATTCGTCGATTAAATCGAGGGCCCGCTGATATTCTCCACTCTCCAGATACTCCCTGGCCAATCGCAATGTGTTATTACGCCGCTTTTCTGCAGCATCAAGCTCATCATCTCCTTCCGCTTCAACAGCAGCAGGACTTACCGTCTCTGTTTTTCCTCTGTTCAAGAGGAGTAGACCACCTCCAATGAGGAAAATGAGAACCACGACTCCAGCTATAATTGCAACAACCCTTTTATCCATATATCTACTCCATCTTAATCGATAATATCAAAACTCTCTTCATAATCTTCCGATTCCCCTGACCCGGCGGAAAGGTTGGTCGTCTCGCTACCCGCATTCTCTAACGATCCAAGGATCTGATCAAGTAGGGCTTGTTGACGTGCTTCCTCCTCTTTTTTCTGCCGTTCTTCCTCCAGTTTACGCCTCTCTTCATCCTGTATTGATTGGCTTAAAAGGGAAATCATTCCCGCTATAGAATCTTTCTGGGGATCATCTGGTCGCATGGTGAGAAATGTACGGTAGTCCTTTACCGCATTTCGGTACTCCCCTTCCTCCACCTGTACATTTGCCCGGTTAAGGTACGCTTTAGAGAATGCACTATTAAGCTCTATGCTCTTCCCATACTCCACAATAGCTTTATCGGCTAAACCGAGGCGTAGATAGTTATTTCCACTGTTAAAATGGTAGGTATCATGGTAATTGGAGGTTTCCGGAATCGAGAGAGCCTTTCTATAGGTGGATATGGCATTTTCGTACTGCTCCATCTGCTCATACGCTATAGCCAGATAGAGCCAAGCCTTACCATTATTCCTCTCCGATTCTACCACGTCCTCCAGGATAAGAAGCGCCTCGGCCGGTTTATTCTCAACAAAAAGGGTTTCCCCTTTTATAAAAAGGTCGCTCTGCCCATGGAGAACTCCGGCTAAAAGCATGAAAAACATACCAGCTCTTATAATTACTCTTCTCTTCTTGACTACTATCATTTGACACAAACCCGCTTTCTCATTAATCTTATCGGAGGAGACGATATCAATGCCAGTAATAATCGCCCTTATCATAATCCTCGGCATAGGAATAGGCTTATTTACCTTTTTCCTTGTTAAATCAATTATAGCACCTAAACAGGTTGCTATTCTACAAAATGGGCTTAAACAGGGAAAAATGAGCACTGTTGTCCGGCAGGCAAAGCAAATACTTGCAAAAAGCCCCCAGAATGCGGAAGCCCACTATTATCTTGGATTAGCCTACATCGGGTTGAACAAACCGGAACTGGGTCTTATGGAGCTGAAGACGGTTAACCAGATCGGTATTTTCGATGGGTCGGTAAATGAGCACGAGTTCCGCAAAAAGATTGCAGAATTGTACCAACGGTTTGGACAGGCTGAAGAGGCTCTGAAGGAGTATCTCCTGCTGATACGGATGGAGCCCCAGACGGCTGATCACTATTTCAAGGCTGGCCTCATCTTTGAAGAGCGAGAACGAACAGAAAAAGCTATCAAATACTATCGTAAAACGGTAGAACTAGACCCCCGGCACTCTGATGCCCACTACTCTCTTGGATATGCCCTTTTTCGCAATAAAAAGGTGCTGGAGGCCAAAAAGGAGTTTGAAGAGGCCCTCCGTTTTAACCCTAACAACTACAAGGCCCACTTCTATTTTGGAAAGCTTCAAAAGGATGATCACGACTACGTGGCAGCCCTCTTGAGCTTCGAAAAGGCCCAGCGGGATCAGGAGATGAAGATAAAAGCGCTGGTGGAGCGGGGAAGCTGTTACATGCACATGAACAGTTTTGATAAGGCGATATCCGAGCTTAAGCGGGCCATTAAGCTCTCCCAGAACGATAGTGCTCAGGAAACCCTCTATGCCCGCTATTTCCTTGCCCTCTGTCACGAAAAAAGCAGAAATTTCGACAAGGCGATCGAGCAGTGGGAGACAATCTATAAAAAGAAGCCATCTTTTCGGGATGTGGCGGAGAAACTTAGCCAGTACCAGGAACTGAGAACCAATGACAAAATTAAAGATTATCTAACCGCAGGACCAACAGAGTTTATCGATCTTTGTAAGGCGGTAGCATCATCCATGAATCTAAACATCCGTGATACCACGGATATAAAAAACGGTTGCCAGATCATTGCGGTAGAAAGCGATTCGAAGTGGCGGAACGCAAAGAAATTGCCAAAACTGCTTTGGTTTTTGCGGGTTCCGGAGATGATCACCGAATCGACGGTACGGGCGATTTTGGATGAAATGAAAAAGCTTTCGGTTGGCAGGGGGGTCATCTACTCCAGCTCATCATTCAGCAGAAGCGCCGTAGAGTTTAGTGAAAGCCGGCCGGTGGAACTCTTTGGCAAGGATGAGTTTCAGGCTATTCTAAAAGATATAAATTTTGACTAATCCCTGGTGAACAACGATGAAAGATGGTTCTGAGAAAAGTGAATCGCCTGAAAAGAGCCCTATACGGGTCCGCATCCTCTGTGTCTCCGACCATGTGGATCCCCTTATCTATTCCAATAGCTTAAAGAGCAGGTTTTCCAACATAGACCTGGTCCTGGGGGCAGGAGATCTTGAGCTTCCTTACTACGGTTATATTGTCAGTAATCTGAATAAACCGCTTGGTTTTGTCTTTGGAAATCACAATTTGAAACGGATTGCATTTTACCGCAAGGAGCATATGACAGATCAGTTTGATTTTAAAAAAACCAGTTTTACCGAAAGAAGTTTCGGCAGTACCTACCTGGGAGATCGGGTAATGAAGATTGGCGGGGTTCTTGTAGCCGGTCTTGGAGGAAGTAAGAAGTATAATAACGGAATAAATCAGTTTTCAGAATTTCAGATGTTTTTTAAGATAACGAGACTGCTTCCCGGGCTGCTTATTAACAAAATTTTCCGGGGGCGGTGGCTCGACATCCTCTTGACTCACGCTCCTCCTGCGGGTATTCATGACAGGGAGGACCGGTGTCATCAAGGGTTTTCCGTCTTTTTGCGATTTATGCAGTGGTTTAAACCAAGATACCTTATTCACGGGCATGTACATCTCTACGATCTTAACGCAATACGAAAATCCACTTATCAAGAGACAACGGTGGTCAACGCCTATGAACATGTGGTAATAGAAATCGAGGTGCCAGGATGAGTCAGAACTCCCCTCTTGTTCGCAGCCAGGCCAGGGACGACTTCAACCGGGCCCGCTCAAAGGCAAGCATAAGTTCCCTTCTTAATGCTCTCACTCCGGAAAAGCAGCATCTTTTGAGTCTGGAAGATGTGAAAAATCTGATCAAGCCGAAGGGACAAACCTATAAGGGGATGAAGGAGATTGATATCGACCTTATTGTGGGCAGCGAGGGACGGTACAAGGATTTCAACTCCACCTTCCTCCCCAAAAAAGACTTTATTCGGGGACGCTGGGAAAGCGTAGACAGGGCACACCTCACCGATGTGATTCTTCCTCCCATCAAGCTGTATGAAATTGGAGGAGTCTATTTTGTCCGGGATGGAAACCATAGGGTGTCGGTGGCTAAAAGCCAGGGTGTTCAAGATATTGATGCCGAGGTGATTGAACTTGATACGGAACTGAAACTGGAACCGGGAATGACTAACAATGATCTCAAGTGGCTGGTAATCGACTATGAGAAAGAACGGGTCTTTACTGAGACTGAGATTGGAAAGGCTATAGATCGTCGGGAAATCCATTTCACTGAAACCGGACGATGGATAGAACTGTTGCGCCATATCCAGGGGCATAAATATTTCATGAACCAGAATGTGGATGAGGAGATTCCCTTTCTTGAAGCCGCCACATCGTGGTATGAAAACTTATACCTTCCGATAGTGGATATCATTTTCAGAGATAATATTTTATCCCGCTTTCCAGGAAGAAGTTTTGGCGATCTCTATATGTGGATCATCAAGCACTGGGATGGCCTAAAAAGGAAATATGGTAATGATTTCTCTCTATCCGATGCAGTGAGTGATTACGCCCTCAGGTACGGCAAGGGGTGGAAAAGGCGGCTGCTGGATCGGTTAAAACGCTTTGTCCGGGGGATCTATCGTATCTTTATCCGGTAGTGTATCTTTTCTGAGCTGTTAAAGCCGAATAGCTGTAGGTACCTTCCTGTTGATTCATCGGGAATGGGTACTCTTCCATTTTCATCCATAACAGCTTCCCTGGTCTCTAAAACAGCAGCCTCTTGATCATAAACGACCCATCTCAGCTCTTCCCACTCTCCTCTGTCAGGGAAGATGATCCCCCCTTCCCCATCTCTCTCATGGGAGATCACAATATCCGGCTCGCTCTTAACCCCACCGGAACCCACTCCGATACGAAAAGAACTTTCACTGCTTTTTCCAAGCTGGTCAATAAGGATAACCCGATAGCTGCCATCAGGGAAGACTCCACCCCCGGGCATCGATACAGCAGGATGGCCCATCCAGATTTCTCCATCTTTTTGAACCGTAACAATATCTTCCCCGGTGATCTTCCACAACAGCTCCTGCCGGTCAAAGGCGATGTCGATCTCTTCAATATCCTCAGGGCCATCCTCATCGGTAATCAGCAGGAAGAGCCGGAGCTCCTCTTTCCACCGCTTCTGGTCATAAACCCTCTCCAACCGGGTATCCAGAGTTATAATTTTTGGAGAATTTCCAGAACAACCTGAAACATAGAGAAGTGAGCAGAGAATGAGAAGCAAGAAGAGATGGTAGCTCCTACAATTTCTCCACATAGGACATCTTTGTAATAACCGGATTGGCATAGGTGTTTAGCAGGATATCCCTGACCCCCTCGGGAAGATTTCTGAAGCGCTTCATCAATGCTTCCCGATCCGTTTGATTGTAACGGTCGCTGAACATGCTGCTCCCTTTTATCATGTCATAGGCCAGATAGTTGGTGCCCCAGAGTTGATAGGAAGACTGGATTTGCCGATCTACCTGAAGAGCAAGATCGTTCTCATTTCCAAAGTGCCCCTCAACAGGCTTTGAGAAAGCGTAATGTACCCGCCCCTTGAATCCCTTCATACCGGCGATCATGGAAAGCAGGTCCTCATACTTCCCCTTTTTATGCTCCCCCCGAACCTTTTTGTGGTACACTTCCCACGCCTTCATCCGATCACAGGGATCATATTCATAACTGATGGATACGGGGACAATCTGTACATGCCCAGTAAGTTCGGAAAAGGGGATCTTTCTTGCCCGGTCAGCCAGATGGAGCATCTTCAAGACCGCAGGATTGGTCAGATCAATTCCATCCTTCGACCTTCCGGGACTCTGGGCAAGCCAAAGCGACTCATGATTCTCATTGAGTACATGTCGTATATAAGCAGAAAGTTGCAGGCTAGCCTTCAGCTGCTCCCGCAAAGGAAGGTTACGTTTAACAATGAACGATCGATTCAGGCGAATAATATCCGAAACCACCTGGTTGATCATCAGGTTGTCCCCGAAAGCTATCTGGGTCAAGGGCATTCCGGACTGTTTCAGGACGTAGTTTAAAAGTGCCGGATCCAAAACAATATCCCGATGGTTTGACATGTAGAGGTAGGGAGTGCCCTTTTTTATATGTTCTGTACCGGAATAGGTGATGCCGCTTACGGTTTTCCGAATCAGAAACATCAGGAAGGTCTCTACCATCACCTTGTGTTGAAAGTCATGAACGGTGAGGGTTTTCCGGAACTTCCGTTTCATGTACCGGGAGAGTCCGAAATCGACAAAGCGGTGTGACCACTTGGGCAAGTGGGGAGCAAAGGCTGTCCTGATACCGGAAACAAGCCATTTACTCTTGCCCAGGCGACTGAGGACCTCTCGCACCTCATGATCATCATAGGGTCTGATATCCTCAAAATCCATTTCATCAAGCAGCTGTCCAAGATCCATCACCAGAGGGTATCCTTTTATCCCCTAAAAGTAAAGTCCAGGGGCAAACCGATGCTTTCAAGCTGTCGGGAGAAAACAACGCTTATTCCCTCATCTGCGGATTGTAAAAGGAGAGAAAGCTGCTGGGAGTCAAAAGTCCCCTTTTCACCGGTTCCCTGAATCTCTACATAGGAGGAGTCTAACTTGACCACATTCATATCAACCTCTGCCCGGCTGTCATGGTAATAGTCTAAATCGCAAATCACCTCACCATCCACAATCCCTACACTTATTGCGCCAACCTGTCCGGTAATCAGGCTAAAAGGATCATCTATTTCTAAAGAAGGAGCGCAATTTTTCAGAGCCAGAACCATGGCAAGCCAAGCACCGGAGATAGAGGCGGTTCTGGTACCGCCATCTGCCTGAATAACATCGCAATCAATCGTTATTGACCGCTCTCCAAGAGCAGAAAGATCGATCCCGGAGCGAAGCGTTCGGCCGATGAGCCTCTGGATCTCCGTGCTGCGGCCATCCCGTTTTCCAATTTCCCGACGTTTACGTCCTCCCCCGGTACTGCCCGGGAGCATTCCATACTCAGCACTGAGCCAGCCACTTCCCTTTCCCTCCAGAAATGAGGGAACCCGATCTTCTATCGTAGCGGTGCAAATCACCTTCGTCTCTCCATAGATAGCGAGACAAGAACCGTGGGGGTTTTTCAGATAATTGATTTCAAAAGCTATATCTCTCATGCTAAGAGGATGTCAGAAATTACGATACTTGTCCATGATCTCGGGGAATTCATAATAAACAACCCCATCATCGTAGACCTCCATCCGCACATGCTGGTTGTCTACCATGGACTGGAGAATATTCTCTACCTCTTCCACATCCATACCGGTCTCAATAACCACATCGGAAACGGTCAACTTACCCTTTTGCCGATCGGCGAGTCGATAAATGGAGGCTCGAAGTTGCCGGTTTATACCATTCCCTTGCCTCTCCTGATGCAAATAGCGGTCCGGATTGCTCGGACCAAACCGATCCCGGGGTCCCCGGCTCACAGTACGGATAATGAAGTAGATGATGAGAAAGGGGAGAAGGAATTCAAAGGGACCAAAGAAGAAAAACATACCGGTCTGCTCCTTGGTTCAAGATACTACTATTTCCATTCCCTATCAAGATTGAATTGGTTTTCATCTTCTCCTGGCTTATCTTTCGGATAGTCATAGCCCGGAAGGAGCTTACCCGCAAAATAATAACTTCTCGTATCCGAACTGTTGTACTCGGGATCGATGAACTCACCATCACTCCAGAGGATGGTGATTCCCTCGGGGTGGTAGGGTTTCTTCACAGGAGAGGTAAGGGTAAACCTTCTTCCTCTTCCGTCAACTATCACCCCTGAAGCAGCAATAGTAGCCCGGCTCACCAGGAGAGGGACTCTTCCCCGAATAAAGCGTTCCACAGGAAGGCTTGATGCCTTAATCAGCTCGTCCAGTGCCGAACGATCCAGCTCTATCCATCCCTGAACGATTTGAGCTCCCAATTCTTCCAGCAGCTGGACCGTACAGGAGTTGCTAACCGGCAGGGGCCAGGAACAGGTAAGTTCAAAAGGCTCATCCTCCTCGTCCTCTTCTTCGGTCCCCTGCAGTGCCTGGAGATGAGGACGAAGAAGGGGAAACTGAAAGAGGGAGGTGATTCTGAACCTGTGCACTCCCCTTGTAATCGCCCTTTGCAGTTCTAACTGAAACGCTTCAAGGCCTGTTTCAGGGACAAAGATGGGAAGAAGCGCCTCCTCTCCCTTCTCTGCCTCCTCCAAAGGCTTTAGATCACTCCCGCGAAGGGGCCTCTCTGTTATGACTCTCTCGCTCTTCTCTCTTTTCGGTGCACAATGGCTCTGGATTGACGGAAACGCCTCATCTCTCTTCTCCTCTTCATCGGACTGAGAAGATAAGAGCTCCTCAATCTTTATCCAGAACTCTCTTCTGATCTGCTTCAATTCTCCAGGAGGTATAAACCAGGCTCCATCAATCAAGGTTTCACATCTTCCCAGCTTATACAGGGAATTTCTGGTTGATGAGAAGAGTTCTTCAACCATTTCCTGATCCAAAACCCTTTTTTCTGCCTTCTCCATCCGGGGCTGCCAGACAAAACTCTGCCCCAGAGAGGTAACCCGTAAACCCGTTTCATCAATCTCTACCCGGATATCAATCGCCATGGAGCTTTGGAAGAGGGGTAAGCTGGAGCTGTCCCGGATGGCTGTTTTAGAAGATTCTCCTACCTTAAAGAGCTTTAGTTGCTTCTCCCTGCCATCGGCAGCAAAGGAGAGATGATCCTCCGGAAAAATGGTTACCAGCTCCCCCGGAAAGGCCATACCGGTGACCTTGTTCCCCTTCTTCATGGTGAGAAGCCGGAAAGCGGAAGCTTCTCCACCGGAAGTGTCCTGAATACGGAGGCGATCGCCCTTTTTTATTGGCCTTGATAATCGGACATTGATCTTCCTGCCCTGCAGTGAAAGAACATCCCCCACCAGAAGGCCGGAGATACCGGGAGATGAAGGAATGATCAGGGAAGCCCTATCCCGGGCTGTAACAAATCCCTGGGACCACCTCCTCCCATAGCTCTTTGAAAGCTCCTGCTTTGCTCTCCCCTTAAGCTCTGGAGAAGTTTCGATTTCCATCTCGTCAATTTCAATCTCGTCCAGAATCATCCGGTAGGCCCGCACCACATGTTCAATGTACTCCTCCTTTTTCAGCCGACCCTCAATTTTAAGGCTGGTAATACCCAGGCGGATATACTCCTGGATCAGCTCTACCGAATAGAGATCCTGAGTTGAAAAGAAGAAGCCACTCTGTTTCTCTTTCCCGGTGGAGTGAAAACGGCGCCGGCAAGGCTGCTTACATCGACCCCGGTTCCCACTCCATCCCCCCATCCAGGAAGAGAAGAGACACATACCGGAGAGAGAGCAGCAGAGAGCCCCGTGAATAAAAACCTCCAGCTCCACCGGTGAGGAAGCTGCCATTCTGCGCAGCTCCTCAATATCTATTTGCCGTTCCAGGATAACCCTGTCGATTCCGAGTTCCGAGGCCAGAGCAAGGCCAGCGCTGTTGTGAATCCCCATTTGGGTCGATGCATGAAGGGAGATAGAGGGAAAGATCTCACCAATTGCTGCGACAAGTCCCAAATCTTGAACAATAATCGCATCCGGTTCCAGGTGAGCTATCTTCTGCACCTCCTCCAGTGCTTCATCTATCTCATCTTCCTTCAAGAGGGTGTTTAAGGTGATATAGTATCTTTTACCGAACTTTTTCGCATATGCGGCCAGCCGGGAAAGATCGTCAAAGGAGAAGTTATCCGCCCCTTCCCGGGCATTGAACCGGCTGAGTCCACAGTAGACCGCATCGGCCCCGCTTTTATAGGCGCTTATGGCACAGGAGAGATTCCCCGCAGGGGCAAGGAGTTCCGGTTTGTTTCTGATCATGCAGGAATCCTACCTCAATTTGGCATCTCCCGCAATGTTAATTCGCCGGCCTCAATGTTCCGCGCCAACACAAGAGGTATTTGATGGAGAAATGGGAGAACAGGTGGCAACATTGAGAGAGAGGGAACTGACGGTGCTATTTTTTTTCGTTTCCACCGAGTAGGAAAACTCGCTGAACCCAATCCCTTTCAATATAACGTGGATCATCACAATACCCAGACCGGCCCCTTCGGAAAAATCCTCAGCCGCAGGGTAGGCATCCGACAGACTTTGATATCTGGATGCAATAGCGAGCTTTTCCCTGATGCGGACGGCCTCCTCGGGAAGAAGAGCTTCGTTATTGATCACTTGGAGAATAAAAGTATCTTCCTTTAGATGGAATCGGAACCTGATCCAGTTACCCCGCTGCTCCAAACGTCGATTATACCGCCCTAAGTTCTTCGAAACAAGATCTTTAAAGAGGCTCATATCCTCGTACTCTTCCAGAAAAACCCGTTTCAGATTTGCCTTATGGGCGTTACCACCAATCTCATGCAAACAGTAGAGCAATCGATCATGTAAAACAGAAAGGCCGCACGCTTCAAGGTAGAGGCCAAGAAGAAAATCAAGATATTTTCGCTCTTCCATGGTGTAAGCAGGCAAAGTAATCTCCAAGCGCTTTCCATGTTCCAGGGCGTAACGTATTTTTTCCATACCATCATTAAAATAGCCGCTTTTCATACCTTGTTGTTTCCATACACTCATCAGAATTATAACTATTGGTTTTTACTTGATTGTACTTTACGCTGTTATGGAGATTTTGTGAAGGAGAAATTATGGCTGAATGCGTAAAAAATGAAAATCTAACATCCTGCAACTGCAGCTACCCCTGTTCAAGAAAGGGTATCTGTTGCGAATGTATCGCCTATCATCGAAGGATGGCCCAGCTCCCCGCCTGTTACTTCCCTGATGATGTTGAGGCGGGATACGATCGATCCATTGAGAACTTTATCAAGCATGTAAAGCAGAGAGGCACAGGATTTCTGCGCTAAGGAGTCTGGCAGCTATTGGCAATCGTTATTAGTGCGCTTTCTCTCAGCCGTGGAGGGGGATCCGCAGGAGAATTCTGGTTCCCTCACCCGGGGCCGATTCAATATCAATTGAACCGCCGTGGGCTTCCACCGTGCTTTTAACAATAGCCATTCCCAGACCGGTGCCTCCCCTGGTAGAGGAGCTGTAGAAGGGCTCAAACACCTTCTCAAGCACCTCCCGGCTCATTCCCTCTCCGGTATCGTTTACCATAAAGAGGAGCCACCCCGGTTCATCCTCTATGGATAGGGTAAAGCGGCCTCCGGGGCTCATAGCCTTTCTGGCGTTATCCGCCAGGTTGGTCAGAGCCCTGAACATCCTCTCCTGATCGAAGATGACTGGCCCCTGGTGGCTGTTTTTCAGCTCTATCTCATACCGTTTTGATGCAAAACGGCGCTTTACCCACTCTTCCACCCTTTCCAGAAAACTCCCGGTATCCACCGAGCTCATGTCAAGCCGGATTTCCCCCCGGGAATAGTCAAGCAGTTCGTTTGCCAGCTGATTGAGCCGCTCCGCCTCAAAACGCACATTTTTTATGTACTCCTTCAACTTTTCCGGAACCTCACCGCTGAGTAAGAGAAGATCAGTGTAGGCCTTTACCACCGAGATGGGGTTACGGATATCATGCAGGATCATGGATGAAAATTTCCCCAGGGTAGAGAGGCGTTCGCTTTTCAGCAGCTCTGACTGGGCCTCTTTAAGTTGCCGGTTGCTCTCTTCCAGCTTCTTGTTTCTCTCCCGCAGATCCTCAAGAAAGGTCTCATTACTTTTTCGCACCATGGCAGATAGGCTTTTTACAATGGCAAAGGAGACTGTGGGCTTCTTCTGCAGAATTCTACTGAACTCTTCCCGGTCGATATACAGCACCCGGGCCTTACCCCTGCTTTTTACCGTTGCGCTTCTGGGAAGATCATCCACCAGGGCCATCTCTCCAAAGAGATGACCGGGACCATGAACAGCCAACATATCCGCATAGTCGGTTCCATACTCTTTCCACACCTCTACCTCACCGTTCATAATGATGTAGAAGCGGTCAGCCTCATCGTTTTCCCAGAAGATGATCTCACCGGTGTCGAAGCTCTTTTCCCTGCAGTAGCCCATGATATCCCGGATATCATCATCCCCAAGATCCTTAAAAAAATAGATATCCCTGAGAAAGCGGAAATAGCCAAGCGATTCCATCTCTACTCTCCGATAATCTTGATAAGGACCCGTTTCCTTCGTCTTCCGTC
>CAYMWV010000061.1:0-17754 GCA_964394395.1 uncultured Sediminispirochaeta sp. | reverse complement strand
CATCGTGCTGGTACTGCCCCACCCCGATCGACTTGGGATCCACCTTCACCAGTTCTGAAAGAGGGTCCTGGAGCCGGCGGCCGATGGAGACGGTGCCCCGGACGGTAAGATCTTTATTGGGGAACTCTTTTCGCGCTATTTCCGATGCACTGTAGACAGAGGCGCCGCTCTCGTCCACCGAGATGAGGTCAATTGCAGGATCCAGGCCGATGCCGGAAAGAAAGGATAGGGCCTCCCTTCCCCCGGTTCCGTTACCCACCGCTACAGCCTCTATGGCATAACGTTTTGCCAGCTCCAGCACCTTCTCGGCGCTCTCCTTCTCTTTCTTGTGGGGAGCCAGGGGATAGATCACATCATCCGCCAGTAGCTTACCGGTCTGATCGAGGAGGGCAATCTTGCATCCGGTCCTCAAGCCCGGATCTACCGCAAGAACCCGCTTGCGTCCCAGGGGAGGCTGCAGCAGTAGCTCCCGCAGGTTCCGGCCAAAGAGCTCAATCGCCTCTTGCTCTGCGGCGGTTTCAAGCTCCTTTCGCAGCTCCTTCTCCAGGCTCGGGGCAAGGAGCCGCCGGTACGCTTCGTCCGCTGCTTCGGCAGCCTCTCTGGCCGACTCGCCGGTCAAGGGGATGTGATCTTTTCCAGCCCGGGCAACCGCAGTGCCCCCGGCAGCGGTTTTTTCACCGCTTTGCCCGCCGCCTCGCTGCTCCTGGGGCCCACCACCCCCCTGCTCCTGCGGACCCCCGCCCATCACAAAAGCCGGTCCACCCACCCGCATGCAGAGCCGCTTCAAGAGAAGCAGCGCTTCATCCTCGGAGGGAAGGACGTGAACCTTGAGAAAACCAAGCTTCTCCCCCCGGCGCAGAGCCAGGATTCGGTGTCCCGCCGCCCTGGAAGATTTCTCGCTCCAGTCGAAGTAATCCCGAAACCGGGAAGCCCCATCCGGATCCTTTTCGCAAGCCTTTTTCACTTTTGCAGAAGAGAGAAGCGCGTGTTGCCGAAAATGTGTACGCAGCTCTCCCCGCACCGAAGCTGATTCACTGAACAGCTCCGAGAGGATGTCCCTGGCCCCGGCCAGGGCAGCCTCACCATCGTCTATCCCTTTATCCGGGGCCACATAATTGGCGGCCCCGGTCAAGCCATCCTCTTTAGTTTCCAGTTTCCCATCAATAATGAGTCGGGCCAAAGGCTCCAGACCTGCATCCCGGGCCACCGACGCCCGGGTTTTTCGTTTCGGCCGGTAGGGCAGGTAGAGATCTTCCAGAACTGTCAGGCCAGGCGCATCCTTCACAGCCGCCTCAAGCTCCGGGGTAAGCACCTCCTGCTCCTTCAAAGCGGCAAGGATCGAGGAGCGCCGCTTTTCCAGAGTCTCTATCTTCGCCGCTCCATCAATGATCTGCCGAATCTGCTCTTCATCCAGCCCTCCGGTAGCCTCCTTCCGGTACCTGGCCATAAAAGGGACAGTGGCCCCTCCGGAAGCAAGTTCAAGAACCGCATCGACCGCTCGAGAGGGCACCTTTATTTCTGAGGATAATTGCTCTATCAGTTGCACCATCTTTTCAGCTCCTCCAATCTCCTGGCTGTCACGGCAGCTCATTTCCACACTTTTCTTTTTCCATTTCCAGGGATATACTTCCCTTATGGACAAACGAATGCTTATGCCGATCCTGTTCGGTCTGCTATTTATTGCGACAATAAGCGCCTACGCATCAATCTTTATCATCGTTCCTTTTCCCCTCTTCATCAAGGTGATAATTGGCCTCATTGTGGCAGCCTTTGCCGTAGCAATGGTCTATCTCATCGTACAACGGAGCAAAGAGATTAAGAAGGAGGATATGGATGATCTTGGTAAATACTGATTTTATCACTGGACGGGAGTTGGAGACCCTTGCCATCGTAAAGGGCTCCATCATCCGGGCAAAACATATGGGTCAGGATATCCTGGCAGGCCTGAAGACCATTGTGGGGGGTGAACTGACCGGATACAGCGAGATGATCGATGAAGCCCGGGCCATCGCCACCAAGCGGATGGTGGAAGAGGCGGAAGGGCTTGGGGCCGACGGGGTGATCAATATCCGCTACTCCACCAGTGCGGTGATGCAGGGAGCGGCGGAGGTTCTGGTCTACGGAACCGCCGTGAAGTTCAAAGCTTGAGCCTCGGAATCTTTGATGCCCCGGTCCAAAGATATAGCTTCCATCGCCCGGTTCCGCTCCAGGCTTAACCGGCAGGTGCGTACCTTCTTCGATGAGCGGGATTTTCTTGAAGTGGAAACCCCCACTGTATCCCCCTACCTCATCCCCGAAGCGCACATAGAGATCTTTTCCACAAACTATTTCAGTGACACCCGGGGGGAGCGGGAACTCTACCTCATCCCATCCCCGGAGGTGCACATGAAGCAGCTTATCGCAGAAGGATCGGGGAGCATCTACCAGATCAGCCGCTCCTTCCGGAACAACGAGCAGCTGGGGCGGCACCACAACCCGGAGTTCTCCATGCTGGAGTGGTATCTGACCGGAGGAGATAGCAAAGATAATATCGGGGTCACCGAAGAGCTCTTCTCTACCCTCCTTTCAGCCTTTCCGGTGGCCAATCAAGAGGCCCGAAAAGCTCTGGAACCCCCCTTTCGCCGGATGAGCATGGCCGAGGCGTGGCAGAAGCTGGCGGGGATCGACCTGGAAAACGCCATGGATCTGCCCCGGCTGCGCCGGGCAGCCGGGAGGGCGGGAATCGACCCGCGGGGGAAGGAAGAGAGCTGGGAGGAGCTCTTCCATCGGATCTTCCTCACCCTGATTGAACCGGAGCTGCCCAGAGAGCGTCCCCTGGTGCTGGAGGGCTACCCTGCAAAGATAGATACCCTGGCCCGGCCGATACCCGGTACCCCCTGGCTTGACCGGTGGGAGCTCTACGTTAACGGAACAGAACTGGCGAACTGCTACAACGAAGAGCGCAGCTGGAGCAGGATGGAGAACTTTTTCCGGCAGGAATCTGCCATAAAAGCCGTCAGCTGTCGGGTTATTCCGGAATATGACCCCGCCCTGCCGGAGATCTTCAGTACCATGCCGCCGGTGAGCGGGGTAGCCCTGGGGATGGACCGGCTGGCCATGCTTTTTTCCGGCTCCCCCTCGCTGGAGGGGGTGATTTTGTTTCCCCTTTCTGCTATGCTTGATCCTCGGTGAAGGGACGATTAATCGATCACCGGTAAAAACGATGGTTTTACGGCGCCCCCTTCCAGAGGGCTTACAGCGGCCGCTTGCCGCTGTCGGTAAAAACTTAGTTGCCGAAATTCTAATCTTTTTGAGGTATGCATAGATGATTAAAGCTGGATCTATCGACAAGGGCACGGCGCTGCTTGTCAAAGGGACTCCCTACGTTGTGATGGAACGGGAGTTCGTCAACCCTGGAAAGGGCTCAGCCTTCGTGCGGCTTAAGTTAAAAAGCCCCGCCACTGGCCAGGTACTCCGAGAAACCTATAAATCCCAGGATAACGTGGAGGATATTGTGGTATCCGACAAGGATTGTCAATATCTCTACGCCGATGGGGATGCCTACCACTTCATGGATCTGGAGACCTACGACCAGTTCGAGATTCCCTTGACGGGATTTGAAGATTACCAGGTATTGATGAAGGATGGAGAGACCTACACCATCGTTTACTGGGAAGAGAAGCCTCTGGATATCAAAATTCCCTACAAGGTGGTCTATGAGGTGACCGAGGCAGAGGACGCTATCAAAGGTGACACGGTAACCGGAGCTACCAAGCTTGTAACGGTAGAGACGGGACTGCAAGTGAAGGTACCGATCTTCATCAAACAGGGTGAACGGATCATGATAAACACAGAAACCAGGGAATATGTCGAACGGGTCAATCAGTAATATTGTCCGGACCTACAGCAACAAGGAGGTTCCTTTCCGGTTCCACGGAGAGGGCCTCTCTTTTTTTCTCAGTCAGGGGCTCTTCAGCAGCTACTCCATAGACAAGGGAAGCGAGTTACTCCTTAAGCTCATTGCCCAAAGGGGGCTGGCTGTCGGTGCCTCCTCCTGTCTTGATGTGGGCTGCGGAGTGGGAGTGCTTGGCATCAGCCTAAAAAAGAAGTACCCGGATATGGAGCTCTTGCTGCAGGATCGTGACGCTCTGGCGGTTCAGTTCTCGGCAGTAAACGGTCATCAGAACGCTCTGGAAGCGGGTTTTGAGACCGCCGGGGCTCTCGCCCTGGAGGGGCTGGGAGATCGCCGCTTCGATCTTATCGTAAGCAACTGGCCCGCCAAGGCGGGAGAGCAGGTGATTGCCAACTTTTTCCGCAGCGCCCCAGCCTTCCTTTCAAAAACAGCTAGCCCTGGGGCTATGTCAGACGAACCAATAGCTCAACTGGCCATGGTGATTGTCAGCCCCTTGAAGGAGCAGGCTGTCGCCCTTGCCAATGAAGCGGGCTGGAAGATTCTCCACCGAGAGGAGACGAAACAGTACTTCGCCTTTGCTGCCGAAGCGCCTTCGGCGGCGGCACCTTCCTCTGCACCTTCCTCTGCACCTTCCTCTGTACCTGCGGCGGCACCTGCAGTAGAGAAAGCATCTGAGCCCCTCCAACATGGTGAAGCCTCTCTTTCTGGGGAAGATGCATTTGGTTCAATACTATCCCCCTACCTCCGCAGCAGGTACCGTCATGAGGAGTATGAAATCGACACAGTCCAGGGTCTACCCGGTTTCGATACCCTCCCCTACCAGGTAAAACTCTTACAGCAGGAAGCTCCCGGAATTTTGAAGGATCTGATCGCCCTGGAGGGATCAACCCTCATTCACAACCCCGGCCAGGGTCATATCCCGGCGATCCTCCTCGCAGCAGCCCGGAGACATGGACTTTTCCTCCCCTCACCTGTCAAGCTGGAATCGAGGGACCGGCTGCAGCTGCTGATATCCGCCCATAATATGTCGGCCCTGAAGAGAAAGGATCTTCAGCTCTCCCACATCCCCTCCCCTCTATCTCCATCGGAAAAACCACAAAACGCCGCCCTGGTGGTTATGGATATCGATCACATTCCGGGAAGCAATCTTGCCCAGGAGTGCTGGGAGTGGGCTGAAGAGAGGCTCCGCCGGGGGGGCAGAGTCGTTTTTATCGGAGCAAGCAGCAAACTGAGTGGTCTCGCTTCGGGCCGGACAGGTTTCCTCCCCGGGGGAAGCAAAAAATATCACGGTTATCGGATCCTTATTTTTACAAGAGCGCCCTAGCCAGGAATTCTCAATGTGGTACATTGAGAATTCCTTTTCTCTTTTCGTTTTAAGTCGACCACTAATCGTGGTCGTCTCACATTTAGAATTGCTGTTTGCCCTAGCTCTCCTCTTTCATTTTTTCAACTACTTGTGGTATATTGAGGCCATGAGAGTCACAACAAAAGGCCGTTACGCTGTAAGGGCCGTCTTGCAGCTGGCAACGGCAAAGGATAACAAACCTATTCCCATTCGGGTATTATCGGAGCTGGAAGGGATTTCTGCTGAATTCCTGGAGCAGATCTTTTTCAGATTGAGAAAAGAGGGGCTAATCACATCGACCCGGGGACCCGGCGGAGGTTTTCGACTGGAGAAATCCCCTGCAGATGTTACTGTGCTGGAACTATTCGATGCAGTAGAAGAGGGGTTTTTTCTCTCACCCTGCACCCAGGATGGAGAAGATTGTGACAGGGAAGAGAAGTGTTCAGTTCACGGATTGTGGAAAAATACCTATTCCCTTTTACGGGGCTATTTTGGTTCCATTACTATTGAAGATGTGATTAAAAACCGCTATCCCCAGTGCGATTTTTAGTCTCAGGAAGGGCTTTCTTAATCCCCTCTTTGATATAAAGATCAAGTTGCGGGAAGGGAATCTCCACTCCCTCCCGTTTGAAAGCTTTCCACACCGCCATGTTTATCCAGTGGTGGGCTTCGTACTTCTCTTCTACATCCCGGATCATAGTAAAAACGGCAAAATTGACGCTGGAATTACCAAACTCCTTGAGCCGGACCACCGGGGGCTTTGTGCGCACCCGTAAGGGACACGCTTCAGCCACCTGTTCCAGCAGGGTCTGCACCTGTTCCACATCACTCTTGTAAGCAACCCCGATATCGTTCCGGATAATTACACTTCTATCCTCATAGGAGTTGTTGTAGACCGATTTACTTACCAGTTCGCTGTTGGGGACGATGATGGTCTCATTTCTGATGGTGTTGATCACCGTAGCGATGATCCGGATATGGACAACCGTCCCTTCCAGACCATCAACCACCACAAAATCCCCCTCTTTTATGGGCCGGGTGATGATGATGACCAGGCCGGCAAAGAAGTTTCCCACCACCCCCTGAAGACCGAAACCGAGACCAATACCAAGGACACCGAAGATAACCGTCAGAGCGGAGAGATCAATTCCAATAATCGAGAGTCCAATAAGCAGAACGATGATCATCACCGTATAGCGGAGCAGGTTCGAGATGGAAAACTGTTTCGCCTCGTCGATACCGATCCGCTTCAGGAGGCTGTGGTTCATCACCCCCTTTACCCCCCGGCCAGCCCAGTTAGCCAGATAGAAGATGGGTATGGTGAGGATAAGCGTGACAAAACTGATGCTGGTGCCCCCGGATTTCAACAGGGGCTGATTCAGGGCCTTATAGAAGAGTTTCCAGTACTCCAGAAGCTTGGCGCCAAAGAGGGAAGCCACCAGGCCCACCAGGAGCACAAGAGAAAGGAGGCGGAGCACTATCTTTATCCACTTCAAGACCAGGGCAAAGGCTTCCTCCTTCAGCTTTGTCTTACCCAGAAGTTTCCGGCTCAAGCGAACAGAGAGCTTGTACAGCACAAAAGCGAGAAAAAGGGGAAGGATGAAACCGAGGAGCAGTCGGAGGGGAGAGAAAGGGAGTTCCAACACACCGATAGCCAGGGGGGAAGTAATAGTATCGATAAGGTAGTTATTCATTGACCTTTTCTCCCGGGCTTATCTCTTTTGAGCTGCCCGCCCTGGAGGCAAGCTTTTTTTTCGGCGATTCCAGTAGACCCACCATCAATTCAGGATTCGATTCAAACTCAAAAAAGCGGCGAATCCTCATAAAGACTTCGTGGTTCTCCATAAAGGCGTCCACTATCTCCGGATCAAACTGCTTTCCCCGCTCCTGGGCGATTATCTCCACCGCCTTCCCATGGCTGTAAGCCTCCTTGTAGGGGCGCTTACTGGTCAGGGCGTCATAGACATCTGCCATGGCAACGATTCTTGCCGACAGGGGAATCTCCTCCCCCTTACGCCCTTCTGGGTATCCACTGCCATCCCACCTCTCGTGGTGGTAGTAGGCTATCTCCTTACCCATGGTGAGGAAACTGGTTTTGGTGAGCTGCTTATCCACCACATCAAGGGCATCCCCGCCAAGCTGAGAGTGTGCCTTGATCTGTTCATACTCCTCCGGTAGAAACCGTCCCGGTTTCAGGAGAATGGTATCGGATATTCCAACCTTCCCCACATCGTGAAGAATGGATGAGAGGGCCAAGTCTTCCAGATAGTCGTCGGTGATGTAGCCTGCATATTTGGGCAGCTTCCGGAGGCTCTGAGCCATGATCCGGGTAAACTCCCGGATCCGCTCAAGGTGGCTTCCCGTATCCTTGTCCCGGTACTCGGTCAGTTTGGCAAAGCCGATAATAGCCGCCGACTGGGTATCTTTTAGTTCATGGAGCGATTCCCGTAGCTTGGTCTCCAGGTTCACCCGCTCAGTCAGATCCTTTTCAGTCATGGAGAAGGCTATCACCGCCCCGGTGGAATCCTCCACGCAGGTGAAGCTGGCGTAGGTGTAGATGATACTGCCGTCATTCTGTCTCCGCTTCACCTCACTCTCTACATAACGCCCATCATTGTATTTGATGAGGGCCACCAGTTTTGCAAAAGCGTCGTTCCCCTTATCAACCCGAAGCAGATCATCATAGTGAGAACCCACCATCTCCTCCCAACTGTAGCCATAGATGCGCTCCGCTGCGGTGTTTACATTAAGGATCATCCCCTCGGGATCAAGGATGATGATGCTGGAAAGGATGGTGTCGAAAAGGATGGAGTAGTTTCGCTCGGATATCTTCAGCCGGGACTCCAGGTTCCGCAGGTAGGTGACATCTTTCCACTGGGTGGCGTAACCGGTTACTGTTCCACGCTTATCCCGAATAATCCAGCTGGTGTCCAGAACCCGTTTGATGCTGCGGCTTTTGTTGTAGAGGTGGGTCTCCAGGTTGTAAACCGTTCCATCCTCCAGAAGTCTGCGCTGCTTATCCTCCAGCTCATCCTGGTAGACGTAGAGTTCCCGCAGATCCTTGGGATTATCCTCCTCCCGGTAATCCAGCAGTTTGGCAAAAGCGGGGTTAGAGCTCTCTACCCGGCCGTTCATCTTGGCGGTAAAAAGGGGATCCCCGATGGTACGGAAGAGCTGCTCATAGTGCTGCCGCACCGGAAGATCCTCCGGATCGCCGGAATACTCTTTCAGGATCACCAGGTAGTAGTAGCCTGAATCGGTGCTGAGGAGGGTACATTTTATCTGCAGATTTACCTTCTCCAGACCTGCACCGTTGGAAATATGAAATGAGGCGGCGAAAACCCCCTCCGCCGGGTCGTCAAGACCAATAGAGGAGAGGAAAGCTTGGTGGTTCGTGAATATCTCATCGGCCCGAAGGCCCAGCATTCGGGAGAACACATCGTTAAAGAAGACCAGATCGTTCTTCTCATTCAACAGGAGTACAGCGTCAGAGACCTCTTCGATGATGCGCAGCAGTACAGTATCCACCCTATCTTTATACACCCTTCAGGGCCGGGAGGTCAAACGCTCCGGAAAGGTAGCAGCAAATAAACGACCACCGCTCTCCCTAGTTCAAACAATTGAAAAGGCATTCTCTTTCTCAGGTTTTATCAAAGCTGTATGGGCTTAAACTGAAAGCTCCTTCATCAATAACAATAGCATGGCAAGTCCAAAACCGAATGGCCTCAGGAATTTCTGATAGTTTAAGATCTTTATCATGGATTTCTCGTGGGGCTATTGCACCTGGGTAGAGCGTATGAATGAGAAAAGTACTATCCTCCCACCATCCCCAGAGGCAAACTTTGTTGGTCGGTTCTTTCTTTCCAACAATAACATGAGAAGGGATATCCCGGGCTGGTCGATAAGCCCAGAAAGAAGTGGTATCATCCATTTCAAGTTCTATTAGAGCGGAATAGCCTGTTTGAGTCGAAAGGGAAAAATCACGACAAAAGAGCTCTTCTCCACCTGGTTCTTCCTTCTCCAGTAGCTTTTCAAGCTCATCAAGAATACCCTCAACCGGTCGACAAAACTCATTCCGGTGGGCCTCGAAGTGGCTGGGATCCCTCCATTTCCAGTTCAACTTGCCCATCACTTCAACCCCGAATTGATAAAGCCTTCCATAAAACGCTTTTGGAAGATCAAGAATAACAGGAGTAATGGCAAAGCGACAATCAAGGTAGCGGCAGACATAAGGCCCCATTGGGCACCGATTTCACCAAGCTGGGTAAACCGAGCTAAACCGGCGGTAAGGGGTCTGCTCGAGGCACTCTGGGTTACAATCATCGGCCACAGGAGATTATTCCAGTGCCAATTGATAGAGGAAATTGAGAATGCAATAATCGACGGAGTGGCCATGGGAAGATAAATGTGATAAAGAATCATGAACCAATTACATCCATCCACCAATCCGGCATCACCATAATCTCTGGGAATCCCAAGAAAACTTTGTCGAAGCAGGAAGGTACCAAAAGCACTTCCCCAAAAAGGAATGGCCATTGCGGGTATGGTGTCATACAGACCAAGAATTCTGATAGTCTGAAAATTGGGTACGAGAAGTGCCACAGTAGGTATCATCATCTGGGTTAAAATAATGGTAAAAAGGACTTTATCACCCTTGAAGCGATAAAAACCGAAAGCAAATCCTGCAAGACTGCTGGTCACTAGTTGTACCACCAGAATGAGGAGTACCAGAAAAACCGTGTTCCTGAAATAGAGTGCAAAAGGTGCTAGTTCAAAAGCCCTAATAAAATTAGAAAGACTCAAGGCAGTGCCAAACCAGAGGTGCCCTCTGGCAAAAGGTTCATTCAATGGTCTGAGACTTGCCACAATCGACCAGATCAGAGGCATGGACCATAACAGTGCAAAACTTACACCAAGCAATTTCCAGAGATACTTGGTATATTTTTTCATTACTCTGACCCTCCTTCGTTGAGAAGAAAATTGGTAATAGTAAAGCTAAGGAGGATAAGAACCAATATCACTGTAATGGAAGCAGCATGACCAAGGTTAAGATTTTCAAAACGAACCTGCCACAACTCGTATAGTAACAAGGTACTTCTTCCACTCGGGCCTCCTCCGGTAAGGATAAAAATATGATCCACCGTTCGAAAGGCGCCAATCACAGCTACTGTAGTGACGAAGAGGGTTGTTCTTTTCAGAAGTGGGAGGGTGAATCGGAACAGGACTGTTAGGGGTTTTGCACCTTCAAGTTTCAGCGCCTCGTAAACATCCTCCGGGAGATTCTGAATTCCCGCAAGATAATAGATCATGTAGAACCCGGCATCTTTCCAAAAGGCAACGATAATAAGAGCCCAAAGGGCAAGGTCGGGATGGCTTACCCAGTTTTCTGGTCCCGAATATCCGAAAAACCGAATAAACGTATTGAACAAGCCATAGTTAGGGGTTAGAAAAAACATCCAGACCGTTGCGGCTGATACCATGGGAAGTATTGTGGGATGGAATATAGCGATCCGAAGATCAGCAAACTCTTTCTTTCTGAGCCAGAGGGCAAAAAAGAGGGCTGCCAAGACGGTAACTGGGACAAGAACAAGCACGTAACGGATGGTGTTCGACATTATCATGAGAAACGCATCGCTATCAAGCAGCTCACGGTAGTTACCGAATCCATTAAAAACAGGAGTTCGGTACTTCGGTATGTTAAGCCGATGTTTAAAGAAGCTTCTAACAACACTGAATAGAGTAGGATAAATGGTAAACACCCCTACAAAAATCAAGGTCGGCAATAGCAAAAGATAGGGTGTTATTCTGGCCCCTTTTCTGTTCATGAAACCTCCCGGACAGTTCTTGGCAAGAAATGACGGGGCTCCCAATAGAGAGCCCCTCATCAGATAGCAATCACTTATCTAAAATCGGCAAGCGCTTTATCAGCTTCTGTCTGAGCGGATTTCATCGCTTCGGCTGGACTCATTTCACCATTGAAAGCAGACTGAAGATATTTATGAAAGATATTTCTCACCTCTCCCAGGTTCTGCAAAGCAAACTCTTTACCCGCCTGGGCAAGTACATTCCGTACATCGTCAACCTGGGGATTATCCGCAATATATGCCTTCATCTCTGAATCTTCTAGTGAACTCTTTCGGGTGGCAATGTAGCCGGTAGCTATTGAGAAGCGAGCCGCCCGGGATGCGTCGGTCATAAAGAGGGCAAAATCGAAGGCCGCTTTCTTTTCCGCTTCGTCCATTCCAGCAATCATGTAGATATTACCGCCCCCTGGAACACTGTATTCGCTGCCCTCTTTTCGCCCAGGGATTCCCATAACTCCTAGCTCAAAGTCTGCCTGAGAAAGTATTTTTGACAAACTACCGGAGCTATGAACAATCATGCCGGTATTTCCCGATACGAAATTGGGAACCACATTCCCCCATGAAGCCTGGACTCCCGCTGGCATTGCTTCATACTCGGAAGAAAGAGAATTGTAATATGTTATAGCATCCACCACATTCTGATTATCAAAATAAACCTCCGAATCTGAATCCTCTACAATATTTTGACCAGCTCCCATTGCAAGGGGCTGAAAGAGCCAATAGGGCCAACCGGAAGGCCATTCAATACCCCAGCGGGTAACCCTCTCGCCATCTTTTTTTGTCATAGCCGCAGCAGTTTCTGCCAAGGATTTCCAACTATTTGGAACGGGGCGGTCTATCTCTTTCAGAAGATCTGCATTGTAATAGAGAACCACCGCACTTCTCTGAAAAGGGAGACTGTAGATTTTATCCATGTAGTAAGAGTTTGACATGAATGCAGGGACAAAGTCAGAAAGATAAGTATCTGAACCCTTCATAGAATCGAGATATTCGCTCATGGGAACTACATAACCCGCATTCACTAAATCGAAAAGATCCGTTGCCAACATAACTGCCAAAGAGGGAGCTTTACCACCGCCATCTATGGTAGTCTGAATCATGGTTTTTACATCACCATACCCCCCAGCATAGACCGGTTCAACGGTAATACCCGGATTTTCCTTCATAAAGGCCTCCGCATACTCGTTCAGAATGTTGACCACTGGTGCGTCTACAGCCACTGGGAAAGCGATCTTGACAGTAACCTCCTTTGCTTCCTCCTCCGTTTCTCCTCCTGCAAATACGCTGATAGAGAGCGTCGTCGCAAACAGGACCATTAACAAGAGCGATAAAAATCTTTTTTTCGGCATGATGTTCCTCCTAGCCGTTGTTTATTTTTTCCCGGTTCCAGATCTGCCGGGATGTTTCCAATTTTGTCAGATGGTCTTCAACCTCTTCCTTAAAAAGAATCTCAAAAAATAGAAGGATTTGATTTGCAAAATGCATGGGAACCGCCATACTATTCTTGAACCCAATCTCACCTCGGGGTATATGGTAAACCGCTCCCGGAATGGCGTAGTAATTTGGATGAATCGTTCCTGAAAATAGTAAACAGCGCATGGATGAGGATGCAATCAGGTGTAAAACAGATTTCAGCCAATCGTCCCTATCGCTATAATGGAACAGGAGTATCAGATCCATATCCCCAGCAGGATGAAGAAGGTCAGGAACATGTCTGAAATCCTGGTCTATCAAAACTGCCTCTACCCCGTATCGACGTAATCGTTGAGACAAGTAGTGAGCTGGATAATGGCCAGTACCCTCTCCCATCAGATATACTGTGCGTCCATTATGAATCCAGGAAGCTATTGCTTTCAAATCTGCCGTTGATATCGTACTGGAAAGTCTTTCGAGGGCACGCCTATCCACTTCGATAGCCTCACGAAGCAGTTTATCGGCACTTCTAACCCGGTTTTGCATCTGCTGTGAAGCAAGAAGTGAATCAATTTGGGAAGAAAAGAACTCCTCTACCGCTGTCTGAAACGAACGATAGCTGGAATATCCCAATTTCTTGTAACAATTTATCATCACGGGCTTGCTAATATCTGCATCTTTCGCCAGCTCTTTGAGCGTACCGCAGGTCACTTTTTCAGGATACCGATTTACAAAATCAACGAAATCACTTTCCGTTCTCGTTAGAAGCGATTCTCCTTCCCTCAACTTCTCTACCCATTGATACGCAACCTTGCCCATAGTAAACATTCTCCTCGTTATTTTACTTTTTATTCTCTTTTTCTTGTTAATTCGCATTATAAAGTCAATTTGTTATATTTTCATTAACTTTTTATAAGATCTTTGTCAATATACCTTCTCAGCCGGTCATCCGCCCCCTCACCGGAGATGGTGTCGCACTGGATCCCCTCTTTCGACAAAGACAGGGGATCTCTCTTCACGATTTCCAGGTAAGCCTTTCGTGAAGCATTGACGCAACCCTGGCTACTGCAAAACCTCAATAGGGGCAGCTGTTATGTGTTCTGGTATACTTTGTGCTATCTGTGATAAAGGACGCTCTAGATGGCCATCGAAATTGGGGTCAATCGGTTTCTGATCTTTACCCCTTTCCGCCGCAAGTAATCACCTCCGCCCCCCAGGGCCCCAATTCAACCCGTTTCCCGGTGTCACCCTCAAACTCTACAAGCCGCCTCTCTCCACCTGCAAACTCTACAAACCCCGCCTCGGGGGAAAAGTTCAGAAGAAATCGGTAGCACCTGCCGTCGGCGCTTTTCCGCTCCTTGATCAGCAGTGCCGGGCTCTTTCGCACCACATCCCGGTGGACCGAGTCCACCCCGGCCTTCTCTATAATGCCCCGGTAGAGCTCTTCCAAAGCCGACAAGTCCAGCCGTCCGGCCAGATACCAGGCCCGGCCCTTGCCAAAATCGTTCCGCAGCAAGGCGGGTTTCCCGTCGGCAAGCCCACCGGAGAAGCGGGAGATCACCGTGGCGGTCAAATCGTCCCGGATCAGATCCTGATAATCGGAGACCCCTGCCCCATCTATCCCGGAAACTCCTGCAGTCTCAACCGCCCCTCTTTGATTCTTCAGCGAGTCCTGAATAAACACCGCCTCCCCCGGATAAAGTGCATCACACTCCTCTACCTCCAGACCGAAGAGCCTGCCCAGGGGACCGGGAGGAAAGCTCTCATAACAGAGATCGCTCTCATCCACATAGCCGCTTCGGTAGGTGCCTACCAGGGTGCCTCCGGATTCCAGAAAGCTTTCCAGCTTCTGTGCCGTGCCATCGGGGCTTCCGGGTACCATGTAGAGCATGGGAGCAACAATCAGCTTGTAGCGCCCCAGCTGCTCGATAGATTCATCCCCGGAGATGATATCACACTGAACCCCCTGCTTCGTGAGAGCCAGGTGATGCTTTTTTACCGTCTCAAGATAGGCCTTCCGGGAGCTGTTTACACAATCCCGGCTCGCCTCAATGGCCCAGCGGTTCTCCCAGTTGTAAAGCACCGCCGCCTCAGCCTTCACATCGCTGTCGGCCACCGGGGCAAGCTCCTGCAAGAGCTGACCCAGCTCGGAGAGTTCCTGGAAAATTCGCCGATCTCCTCCGCCGTCATGACCGACAAAGGCGCCGTGGAACTTCTCGAAACTTCCCCGGGCTTTACGCCACTGAAAGTACTGCACCGAGTTAGCCCCGTGGGCCAGGGCGGAAAGACCGGTCAGTTTAATCATCCCCGGTTTCTTGATCTTCGAGAACTGCTGCCAGTTTACGTTGGAGGGGGTACTCTCCATCAAAAGGAAGGGCCCCCCGGAGAGGGAGCGAAAGAGGTCGTGCTGGAAACCCTCCTCCACAGCTCGGCGGAAATCATCCACCGGCTGGCTGCTCTCAGCCTCCACATCGGTGGGCAGATTTTTATACCCCGGCAGATGCCAGGCAGGATAAGAGTCCCAGCTGGCGATATCCATATCATCCCGAAACTTCCAGTAGTCCAGCCCCGGATCCATTCGAGCCTCCTCGGCACTGGCCATCATGTTGCTTGTCACAGGCAGATCACCTCCACCTTCCTTTACCGATGCCACCTCGTGGCGCATAAAATCGACGGTCATATGAGTGACAAAGCGATGCCAGTCAACGGTAAGTCCGTGGACGCTCTTCTCTCCGTGGGGCACCGGAGAGTGGATCTGATCCCAGCTTGTGACGGTGTGGGACCAGAAGCTGCTCCACCACGCCTTGTTGAGGACATCCAGAGTGCCGTACCGTTCGGCGAGATAACTGCGAAAATTTTCCTGGCACTGCTCGCAATGACACTCCCCGCCGTACTCATTGGAGATGTGCCACAGTTTTACCGCCGGATGCTTTCCGTAGCGCTCTGCCAGCTTTGTATTAATGATTGCCGTCTTCTCCCGGTAGACCGGAGAGGAGTAGCAGTGGTTGTGCCGCTCTCCAAAGAGATTGCGCTTCCCGTCGGGTCGGACCCGGAGCACCTCGGGGTACTTCTCGGCCATCCAGGCAGGCCGGGCCCCGGTGGGGGTGGCCAGAAAGATGGAGATTCCCGCCCCGTGGAGCCTCGCAAAGGCATCATCGAGCCAGGTAAAGTTGAAGAGCCCTTCCTCCGGTTCCAGGGTACTCCAGGCGAAGATTCCCAGGGAGACCACCGTTACTCCCGCAGCCTTCATGAGCCGGATATCTTCTTCCAAAACATCGGGACGGTCCAGCCACTGGTCGGGGTTGTAGTCCCCGCCGAAGAGAAGGGTGGTGCGGAAAAAATCGGTACACCCCTCTCTATCATCCATGAAATTATGGGAAAGCAAGAAAGGCTCCCAAAAAGGCTTCCACCACCTCTGGATCAAAGGCCTTTCCCGATTCCGATCTGATCAAGGAAAGTGCTTCCTCCTGGGGCCACGCTTTTTTATAGATCCGGTCTGAGATCAATGCATCATAGACATCGCAAATGGCGGTGATCCGTCCGCCGATCGGTATCTCCTGTCCTGATAAAGCGAAAGGATAGCCTGCTCCATCCCACCGTTCATGGTGACTTAAGGCGATGGTTTTAGCGTAATGAAGAAGTTCTGAAGTTCCATGGGAGAGGATCTTCCCTCCAATGGTAGTATGGGTTTTCATCACCTCCATCTCATCGTCGGTGAGTCGGCCCGGTTTCAGCAAGATAGTATCTGGAATAGCCACCTTGCCTACATCATGAAGTACCGCAGCGTGGAATAGAAGCTCCTGCGTTTTTTCAGATACTCCCAGCCTCCTGGCCGTTAGCTGAACAGTGCTGCTCATCCGATGAAGGTGATCCCCGGTATCGTTGTCCCGGAACTCCACTGCCGTTGAAAGGGTATAAATAATCTCTCTCTGGGCCCGGTACATCGAATCACGGCTGAGGCCAAGCTCCTCCTCCATCCCGAGATGATGGATATATTCATCAATTGTCCGCTGAACCCGATTGCGAATGACCTGCAAGCTGGCCGGTTTTCTGATAAAATCGGCAGCTCCACTATCCAAGGCCTCAATCTCCCGATCTTCACCCCCATCTCCGGTAAGAATCAATACCGGAATCGACCTCAACGTTGCATCGCTTTTAAGCTCCTTCAACAGTTCGATCCCACTCTTCCCGGGCATCCTGTGATCAAGAAGGAGCAGGTGAAGTTTCGAGGAGAAGGATTCTACAATCTTCTTTGCTTCATCACCATTTTGAGCCTCATGAACCTCATAGTGATTCTCCTTCAGATGATCGCAAATCATCTTACGAATCACCGAGTCATCATCGGCCACAAGAACTACAGGACGCTCAATGGCTCTCATAAATCTGCTCCAGAAATTTCGTTAACGGTTCACATCGGTATGATTCGATACCATTATAGATCCCGAAATTGCTCCTGGGGTCACGCATTTTCATTCCCAATTTTTCCGAAGCGTTACAACTCTGATAAACGTTAAGACACCGAACCATGGTGGGTCGACGGCCGGGAATGTAATCGACAATAGCCGTCTTGTAGCCCCCTGGACAGATCCCTGGTATTTTACGTAAATCCGAAACCAGTGCAGGGTTGGATCCCAGTTCTTGAAGGTTAAACAGCTTGAGAAGCTTTACCACCGATGAATGGTTATATTTTTTCTGCTGATACAGATTCGCAATCTCAAGAAGGGCATAGAAAAGGCTAATCTCTTTCAACTTGGGATCCCGAAGATTGAATTCGGGTCTGATATCTTTATGGAAACGGTGGTTCAGGGTATCGAAGGCACAGTAGGTTCTTACCGATTTGGCTACATCGTGGATTTCTCCCCCCTGAAGCCCTTCGGGATATCCAGTGCCATCATCTACCTCATGGTGATGCTTGATCCCCAGCATGATACCCTCTCCCAGGGATTGGTAGTTTTCTGCAGCTTCCTGAGGGTGCTTCCGCAATGGACGGGTATCCCCCCACTCTACATACTCCAGGGCCACATCATGCAATAAGGAAGCAGTTCCAATTTCCAACAAAGCCTCTTCATTTATCTGTTGGGATGAGGCTATCTCTGTAGAGATCGCTAGAATTGCAGTCCCAATATTATGCATAACTATTTCATAGGGCTGGAACATCACTTTATCTGAGAGTGCCTTCTTACGTTCCACGTTACTGAGGTAATCATTAAAGTATTCAAAGATTGAACTCTTTTTTTCTA
>CAYMWV010000060.1:0-17848 GCA_964394395.1 uncultured Sediminispirochaeta sp. | reverse complement strand
TAGATGGGGAGAATTGAAGATATGGATCAAGGCAAGGCTGTTCTTGAGATGCGGCAGATAGTAAAGCAATTTCCCGGAGTACTTGCCAATGATCACGTTGATCTCACCGTTCTTTCCGGAGAGGTGCATGCTCTTTTGGGAGAGAACGGAGCCGGAAAATCGACCCTGATGAACATCCTCTACGGGATGTACGAGGCGAATTCGGGAAGCATTAGTTTCCAGGGAAAAGAGGTTCATATTCGGGGTTCCCGGGATGCTATTGCTCTTGGTATCGGTATGGTTCATCAACACTTTATGCTCATTCCAGCGCTGTCGGTAGTTGAAAATGTAATTCTGGGGATGAAAGGCAATGGAGCCGTTCTCGATTTGAAGAAGGCTGCAGATGCAATCTCTGCTCTGGCGCAGAAATACTCTATGGATATTCAACCTTTCGATATTGTTGAAAAGCTGACAGTGGGACAGCAGCAGCGTCTTGAAATACTCAAAGCGCTTTACCGGGGGGCGGAGCTCCTTATCCTGGATGAGCCAACGGCAGTTCTTACCCCTCAAGAGGTAATTGGACTGTTTCGTATGATTCGTCAGTTCACCAGCGAAGGAAGGACGGTAATCTTTATCAGTCACAAACTCAAAGAGGTAATGGAGATCAGTGATCGTGTGACAGTTCTCAGATCCGGTAAGCTTGCTCATACCTTGGAGACGAGAGATACCGATCCTGGGGAACTTGCCAGACTGATGGTGGGCCGGGAAATAAGCCTGGGTTGTGAGAAATTCTCCTGTGAAGATAATGAAGAACTCCTCCGGCTGGAATCTGTTTCCGTCTTAAGTGAAAAGGGTTTACCCTTACTCCAGGATCTTTCATTCACCATAAAGAAAGGAGAAATCCTGGGCATAGCTGGTGTTGACGGCAACGGTCAGGACGAGCTGGCGGAGGTCTTAACAGGATTACGAAAGGCTACTGCAGGAAGCGCCTTGATGGAGGGGAGAGATCTGCTGAATCTTGACCCCAGAGGAATACTTGCTTGTGGGGTGAGCCATATACCGGCAGACCGACACTTGCGGGGTATGGTCGGCGACATGAGTGTGGAAGAAAACCTTATGCTGATGCGTTATCGTGATCCTCCCTATTCAAAACGACATTGGCTTAACTGGAAACAAATTCATCAAGGGGCGAATAAACTTGTTAAGGAGTTTCAGATAAAAACTCCCGGAATCGATGTGCCCATGGTAACACTTTCGGGGGGGAATCAGCAAAAGGTCGTTTTAGGCAGGGAGATAGAGCGGAATCCGAAGCTCCTCATCGCCATGCACCCTGTTCGGGGGCTTGATATCGGGGCAACTGAATATATTCATCAGCGAATTATTGAACAGCGGGACAACGGGACTGCAGTGCTTCTGATCTCTACGGAGCTGGAGGAAATTCTTGAGCTCTCCGATCGAGTGGCGGTGATGTACGAAGGTCGGATCATGGGAATTGTTGAATGCAGCTGTGTAAGTGTTGAACAGCTGGGCCTAATGATGGCCGGTCATCAGTGGGAAGAGATCGGGGACAGCCTCAACTAGGGTGATACATGCAGATCTACAGGCCTTTCAATGATCAGACATCGTTTTCAATGAGCCGTTTTACTCTCTCCCTTACCGGAGGATGGGAGTAGCGAAGGATTACCGAGAGTGGATGGGGGGCAGGATGGGAACCGTTACTCACTTCCAGCTTTTCCAGAGCATCTGCCAGATTTTTTCCAGTGCCTGTCAGCTCCTTTGCGTATCTATCAGCCTGATATTCCCTTTTTCGTGAAAAGAATGCTGCAATCGGAGTGATCCAGGTTCCCGCCATGCCGAACAGGAACGCAGTAAGGATGAGGGTAATTCCCATATCAAAAGTAAGAGGGCCAGGTTGTGCTTCGATCCCAAAAAGAGCAGGGATGATTGGCATCTCCAGGACCCGAAAAAAAAGGGCAAACAAGGGCAGGGAGATGAGTAGGGAAAAGATGAGCTGCTTTTTGATATGCCCCAGGGCAAGATGACCCAGTTCGTGGGCCAAAACCGCTTCACTTTCCTCGGGACTGCTTTTTTCAAGGAATGTGTCGTAAAGGGCCAGTCGCCGCTTTTTCCCAAAGCCAGCGACAAAGGCGTTTGCCTTGCTGCTTCTTCTTGATCCGTCGATCACCTCAATTTTTTCGATGGACACCCCCGATTTTTCTATGATCTTTTCCAGCCGGTCCCGCACTTCTCCCTCCTCCAGGGGCCGGAATTTGTTGAAAAGCGGGAGGATCAGCCGGGGGGCCAGGAGGGTAAGCAGAAGCGAAAAGATGCTGTAAGCTGCCCATGCTGGAAGCCATCCGGAAGCTCCCATCCTGCTTGCCAGACTATGGAGGAGTAAAAAAAGCAGTGCTGCCAAAATTGTGGAAAGGAGGAGACTTTTGATGAGGTCGGAAAAAAAGGTCTTGCGGCTGCTTCTGTTGTATCCGTACCGTTGTTCAATAGAAAAAACTGAATAGTAACTAAAAGGAATCCCTGCAAGTTCAGCGCTAAGCATAAGGAGAGCTCCAAAAAGAAGTCCCGGGAGGGGACTGCCTACAGAGGCCTCTATCTGTTTGGCCAGGTCTGCAAAGAGGCGAAAGCCGCCGAAGATCCAGAAGAGGATCAAGCCCATGTGGCTGAGAGATTCCAGTAAAGCTGCGTATCGGTAGCGCTCCTTAAGATAGGAAGCGGTAAACTCTCCCGCCACTTTCGGGGTGGCCCTTGAATAATCAAGAACTCTGGAAAGAATGGATACGATAACCGGGATAGTAATAATAATGATAAGAGCGATAGTAGCTGTGGAGGGTGTAATCATCTCTTCAATTCCTTCTTTAAGCGCTTGTAGGACCAGTTGCCTTTTCCTGCACTGCTTTTCCATCCCTTTCCACTATCTGCCATTGTATTACCTTGATCGGCATC
The DNA here is from genome assembly GCA_964394395.1 of uncultured Sediminispirochaeta sp. Taxonomy (GTDB): domain Bacteria; phylum Spirochaetota; class Spirochaetia; order DSM-16054; family Sediminispirochaetaceae; genus Sediminispirochaeta. Next base: position 14,911 of record CAYMWV010000060.1, on the reverse strand, counting down.
CGGACCTGCAGGAGAGTCAGCTTCTCCCTTCAGATAGTCGTTAAAGCGGGTAATTAGAGTCGAAAAAGTTTCAGTGGCCTCTCTTTCTATATCCCCCAGGTTAAGATCATCAAAGAAATCCTTTCCCGGATTCCCCCCCGACTTCCTGCCCGGCTTCCCATGGTAGAAGAGGTCCAGATACTTGCCTATCTTTTCCGGAAAAATCAGGGAAGGGAGCACCAGGAGTGTGCGGACAAGAGGGGAGAAGAAGAGCCGTTGTATACGGCAGTGGAGGGTAATAGTTTTCCTGCATCGCTCCATCTCAATGACTTGCTCCCCGGCCTGTTGGTTCACAAAGCTGTTTGCATAGTTGTAGAAGAGCTCATACAGAAAACCTTCACTCTCTTTCTCCGCCCTCTGGGCAATATCTTTCAGGTAGGGGGATGTTTCCCCCTTCCGCTCCCGGTCTCGCACCAGCTCCTGCTCTAGCTCCTGCTCCAGCAGGTAACGGTCCAGCTCTGTTTCCAGCAGGTGGTGGGACCGGCTTGAGGGGGCGAAATGGTGAACCAGGGGGTGAAAGGAATAATCTGCCGCCAGGTGGCTTAGAATTCCCAGGGCGTAAGCGTGGATTACTCCTTTCTCTTGGTCCCTTTCACTTCTCGAAATAAGATCTTTAAAAACCGGCATCCAGCTGAGGGAACCGGGTGGCACCCTGCCATGACTTCGACCTACAATCTTTCGACTATCCCCTGATCCGGGAGCGAAAGCAAAATAGAAGATGCTATCCGGGGTGGTAGCGCCAAAACGGAAGAGATTTGGGTAGGCAGAAGCTGCTTCGATGCTGAAACCGATGGAGGATTCCCCGCCACCGTCCTGATGACTAAGCTGACTATGCAGACAGGAAAGCATCCGGTCTGCCAGAATACGGTGACTAATCTCTTTTGGCATGGGGCTCTCTACTCCGTCTGGGGATCTTTCACCCGGCTGAAGAGAAATGCTCCGACAATAAAGAGAATGGCTATGCTGAGAATGCCATAGGCGGAATTACGGGCGATGGTGGAGAAGATTGCCACCAGCAGGGGTCCCACGATGGCAGCAAACTTTCCAAAGATGTTGTAGAAGCCGAAAAACTCCGCACTCGCCTCCTTGGGTACCAGCTTTCCGTAATAAGAGCGGCTCAAGGCCTGTATTCCCCCCTGGCTCGTTCCTACCAGCATCGCCAGTACCCAGAAGAGGAGATTCTTCAACTCCATACTGGGCAGGAAGGGAAGGATAAAGCCCACCAGGGTGATCACAATATAGACCCCAATTCCAAAGTAGATCATCTTTCGAGTACCAAAACGGCTTGCTCCTTTGCCGTAGAGGAGGGCGAAGGGGAAGGCTACAATCTGCAGTACCAGGAGCACCACCAGCTGCATGTTCTGATCGATCCCCACATCGTTGGCGATGGGTATGGCCATTTTTATGATGGTATCTACTCCGTCAATGTAGAAGAAATATGCCAAAAGGAATAGAAAGAGGGGTTTTCTTTCCCGGGCGTTTTTAATGGTATTCCAGATCCGTTTAAAGCTTGCAATCACTGGTGATGGGACCGGTTCAATGTAGTAAACCTGTTTTACATGAAGCAGGAAGGGGATGGTGAAAACTAGCCACCAGCATCCGGTGATGAGAAAGGAGATCCGGGTTGCCATAACCGTACTGAGATTAAGTGCTCCCGCCCCAAGAATGAGGGCCATACCAATTATGAAGGGAATGGTGCTTCCGATATAGCCCCATCCAAAGCCGCTGGAGGAGACCCAGTCCATCCGCTCCTCGGGGGTAACATCAACCAGAAAGGCGTCGTAAAAGATGTTAGCTCCAGAAAAACCAATTACGGTAAGTCCGTAGAGCAGAAGGGCGGTGAGCCAAAGCCCTTCGGTGACAAAAAAGAGAGAAAGGGTAGAGACAGAACCCAAGATAAAAAAGAGGGTGAAAAAGCGCTTTTTTCGTCCCTGATAATCGGCAATTGTTCCGAGAATTGGAGCAAGGATGGCTACAAAGATCGATGCGACGGTGTTCCCGAGCCCCCAGAGGGTGGTGGACTGGTAACCTTCGAGCCCTCCCGCAGCCACCTGTTTGAAATAGATGGGAAAGATTGCCGTGGTGATAACAATAGAGTATGCCGAGTTGGCCCAGTCGTAGAGAACCCAGCTCCGCTCTTTTTTGTTCAATCCTTTCATGATGGTTCCGCCTTTTATGCTGTATCTTATGCTTTAGAAGGTGATGATATCTATACCCTGTATGGTAGGCCAGGAGAAGGAATCTTGCAAATGATTTTCCTGTTAAAAATTTCTGTTCACATACTTGTGGATACCCCATCTTGTAGTTGAATTTGTGCATTGCAGTTAATGGGCGTATAATATCAGTCGGAGGAAAGGTCATGTCTATAATCCGAAACTTGGTACGAATGGGCTCGTTGGCACTCGCAGTGTGAACAAGCCTAAAATATTTCCATCTGGAAAAAGCTGCCCGCGGGTGTGATAATAAGGTCTTGTATGCTATGATATAATAAGAATGAGGACATGAAATGAATACCAGAGACCTTATTGATGTAGCATATTCTCTCCCGGTTGAAGAAAGGGTTCGGCTCGTAGATTCTCTTCTGCAAAGCCTCAACAAACCAGAAACCGAGCTCGACAAGAAATGGACAGCAGTTGCCCGCAGAAGGCTGCAGGAACTGCGGAATGGATCCGTCGAAGCAATACCCGGCAAGGAAGTATTCGAAAAGGTATGGCAAAGGTTTCATGATTGAACTTCTCTTTTCATACGGAAGCTGAGAACGAGTTCAACGAAGCAATAGATTACTATGAGAAACTCGAACACGGACTGGGATACGATTTCGCAGGCGAAGTATATCTGTGCATCCAGCGAATTCTCGAGTACCCGAAGGCATGGACGATAATCGATGATGAGATTCGCCGCTCACTCGTGAACAGATTCCCCTTCGGCATACTGTACTCTCTCGTAGAGAATGAGATATACATTCTTGCGATAATGCATCTACACAAAGAACCAGGCTATTGGAAATCAAGAAAATAGGTACGTATCATATTCACTTTTTTAGCTGCCAATAGGCTACTATATCTAATTCAGGCCGTCCCGCAACATTAATCCCACTGAATCGAGGCTGATACTCAAAATAGGTTGCGGGACAGCCTCACCTAGAAGGTGATGATATCAAAACCCTTATCCCGCCAACTCTGCATTGAAGGGTGTCCGTGAATCTCTCCATCCAGGGGGATACCCAGTTTCTCTGCTCCCCGGCTACCCCCTGTTTTATTGGAACAGGCGAGACAGGCTGAAGCTATGAGGCCCTTCTCCAGGCAGCTTTGAAAATGGTTCTGTCCAATTCCCCTGGCTTCTGCAAAATCGTTCAGCAGAGCTGTTGCTGATCCCTCGATGATAATTCGAACCTCGCCTCCCCGTTCATCCATGTCCAGGGCGTTTACCAGAACGTGGATAAAGCAGACCGAATCTCCGTTAAAAGCAAAAAGTGCTGTTTTCATCTTGACCCCTTTTCTTTGTATGGTAGGCCAGGAGAAGGAATCTTGCAAATGATTTTCCTGTTAAATTTTTCCTCCTGCCATTGTGCAACATTCGTAACTTGTTGCGTTCTGTTGTTGTCAAAACCGGTTTTAGTAGATGCTATCCCGCATAAATGCAACAAATTGGGTTTTTGCCAGTAATCATGTTGCGTTTTACTTGACTCTTTTACCGCTTCCCTATACAAACCGTACATGGGGCCTTCAACGATACTAATCTTCTTTGAAAAACGGAGGGAGTTCGGATTAGCATCCGAAACGCTTCTTCGGGAACTGCGGGAAGAGCTTTCTTTGGATCACCTGAGATCGGTGCGGCTCTGGACCGGCTATGCCCTGCAGCCTTCCCTCATCGATTCTGATGTTTCAATTCGCCGAAAAGCCGAAGAGGTGCTGGGTGATCCAGCCACATATCATCCTCCGCTTTCTGACTCTGATATACAAAGGCTTCTCTCTTTTTCCCATGCGACTGGGGAAGATCCGCCTGCTTCAAAAGAAGCCTCAGAATTGTGGGCTCTTCCCATCACACTTCTTCCTGCCCAGTTTGATCACCGGGGCGATTCAGCAAAGGCGATTCTTGAACTCTCCGGATCTCCTGTTCAGGATGTGAGAAGTTTGCAGCTCTACCTCTTTGAAGGTGGTGAAGGTGGATTGACAGAGAGAGACCGGAGCATTATCAGAAAGCGGCTCATTAATCCGGTCGATTCGACCGAGCCTGATCTGCGTTCTTTCTCTGCCGCTGTAAAAGAACTTCTTGAAGGATTTACCCGGCTCACCGAAGGGGAGCTGACCAGGCTCAAGGAGAGGGAAGAGCTTGGGCTGGAACTTCCCGATCTGCTTTTTGTCCGGGATTGGTTTAACCATGAGATTGGCCGGGATCCGGGAAGGGGAGAGCTGGCGATCCTTGCTACCTACTGGAGCGACCACTGCCGTCACACCACATTCACTACCCGGCTTGTCGATCTTCAGGTGGAACATTCCCCCCTCTTTTCAGGGCTTGAAAAGACCCTTTCCTGGTATCAGCATACGCTTGAGAAACGGGGGATCTGTGATAAGGGTTCCCTGATGGATCTGGCCCTTATTGGCGCTAAGGATCTTGCTTCCCGGGGGCTTATCCCCGATCTGGACAGATCCGAGGAGATAAATGCGGCATCTATTCAGGTTACAGCTTCCTTTTCCGGGGGAAGGGAGCCGGAAGAGTGGCTTTTACTCTTCAAAAATGAAACCCACAACCACCCTACAGAGATTGAGCCCTTTGGTGGAGCGTCAACCTGCATCGGTGGTGCGATTCGGGACCCCCTTTCCGGCAGGGCCTATGTTCATCAGGCGATGCGCCTCTCCGGAGCAGCATACCCATCGGCGGTTCTGGAATCTGCAGAGCCGGAGGTTCTGAAAAATGCCAAGCTCTCCCGGTCCACCATCGCCAGGGAAGCAGCCCGGGGTTACAGCAGCTACGGGAATCAGATCGGGGTGGCCACCGGTTTTGTCCGGGAGGTGTACGATGAGGGTTTTCGGGCCAAACGCTTTGAAGCCGGGGCTGTAATCGGGGCAGTCCCGAAGAGGCTGGTGAGGCGGGAGACTCCCCGGGAGGGAGACTTGGTTATTCTCCTCGGTGGAGCTACCGGTCGGGATGGGATTGGCGGAGCTACTGGAAGCAGTAGAAGCCACGACCAGCACTCGGTGAATCGGAGCGCAGCGGAGGTTCAGAAGGGGAACGCCCCGGAGGAGCGAGCTCTGCAGAGACTTTTCCGCCGCGGGGAGTTCAGCCTCTTGATAAAACGGTGCAACGATTTCGGAGCCGGCGGAGTAGCCGTTGCGGTGGGGGAACTTGCTCCGGGGCTACAGATTGATCTGGATGCGGTTCCTCTCAAATATCGGGGCCTCTCTTCAATACAGATAAGCCTCTCCGAAAGTCAGGAGCGGATGGCGGTGGTGGTAGATGCTTCTGATGCAGGAAAGATGATAAGTCTTGCCGCAGAGGAGGATGTGGCTGCGGTGGTGATCGCCCGCATTACCGGGAAAGCGCAGCTCGAAATACACCACGAAGGAGAGATGGTTGCTTCCCTTCCACGAGCTCTCCTCGATTCAGCGGGGGCATCCCGGAAAGCGGATGTTCAGATACACGCTCCCGAAGAAAGCAATTTCTTTAAGGATCTTGGCCGGAAACGGTGGAGGCTAAAACCGGACAATCCCTGGGCAGCTCTGCTGGGGGAGCTCAATGTTTCAGGAAGTGAGGGACTTACAGAACTATTCGACTCCACCGTTGGTGGAAGATCCGTACTCCTTCCTCTGGGCGGCCGTTTTCAGACTTCCCCGGAGGATGGAATGGCCGCCCTCTTGCCCGCTGCAGGTGATGAGATCGAAACCGCTTCGGTGATGAGCTGTGGTTACACCCCGGAGCTTGGCCGGTGGAGCCCCTATCACGGAGCTTTGTATTCGGTGATAGAGGCCTACAGCCGGGCTGTCTCCACAGGGCTTGCCCCCGACTCGGTGCGCCTCAGCCTTCAGGAGTACTTTCCACCCCCGGGAGAGGATCCTGAGAAATGGGGTGCTCCTGTGGCAGCTCTGCTTGGGGCGCTCCGGGCGGAGCTTTCCCTGGAGATCCCCGCCATCGGAGGCAAGGATAGCATGTCCGGAAGATGGATGGATCTGGAGGTGCCCCCTGTGCTGGCCGCCTTCGCTGCAGGGGCTGCTCCGGCAGCAAAGATAAGCCCCTCCTGCTTCTCCTCCCCGGGATCACAAATCTATCTCTTGTATACGCCGCTGCTGAAGAACCTGGAGCCGGATTTTGCCCTCCTTAAGGAGAACTGCCGGCTTCTGAGCAAACTTCAGGAGGGCTGCTTACAAGAGGGACAGGAAATCCACCAGGATAGCCAGCGGGATTCCCGGACAGGTCCGGGCCCCCAAAGCAAAGAGCTGCTATCCTGCAGGGCAATCGGCTACGGCGGCATCGCCCAGGCTATTGCCGAAGCGTCCTTCGGAAACCGCATCGGCTTTTGCGGCTCCCTGGGGGAGGACGATAAGAGCATGCCCGGTGGAGAAACAAGCCCCGATCCCCTGAGCCCCCTCTATGGCTCCTTTCTTCTGGAGTGGAACGGGAAAGAGAGACCTGCAGATTCAAAACAGCTTATCCTCCTGGGTGCAACAGTAGAAACAGAGCAGCTTTCCCTTACAACCCGGGAGGGAGAACTTTCCATTTCTCTCCAGGAAGCCCTGGCCGCCTGGAGATCTCCAAAATCCCGGCTCTATCCTGGGCCGGGGGAGACTCAGGGGGAGACTCAGGGGGAGAATGACGGCGAGAAGTACGGGGAGAGTTCCGGACTAGCAGCCCGGGGGAAACACCATCGGCCGGGGCAGTATAAAAAGAGCTTTAACGGAAAGCCAGCTCCCCGGGTAAGCCTTTTCACCTTTCGGGGAAGTAATTGTGAAGAGGAGACTTCCCGGGCCTTTGAGCGGGAGGGTGGCTTATGCAAGACCCTGCTCTTTAGGGATCGCTGCGGGGGAGCCTACGGGGAATCACTGGAGCTCTTTGCCCGGGCTCTTGAAGAGACCAATATTCTTGTACTGCCCGGCGGATTCAGCGCCGGGGATGAGCCCGACGGATCGGCCAAATATATCGCTTCAGTCCTCTCATCACCCCGACTTGCTGAGGCAGTCAGCCGCTTTCTGCAGGATCGGGACGGCCTTATCCTCGGTATTTGTAACGGTTTTCAGGCTCTGGTGAGATGCGGTCTTCTTCCCGAAGGAAAGATTCGCCCCCGAAGCGAGGGAGATGCGGTGCTTGCACAGAACCGGATTGGCAGGCATGTCTCCCGGTACTGCACAACCAGGGTGGATTCCAAGCTTGGCCCCTGGATGGCGCTATCTACTCCGGGAGAGCTCTATAACGTTCCGGTCAGTCACGGAGAAGGGAGGTTTCAGGCCCCTGATCAGCTTATTGATGAGCTGGAGAAGAGGGATCAGATAGCTTTCCGCTACTGTGACGGGGTGGGAGCTATTACAGAGAAATATCCTGACAACCCCAACGGATCACTACGGGGGATCGAGGGGATTCTCAGTCCCGATGGAAGAATATTGGGCAAGATGGGACACAGCGAGAGATGGGGAGTCCATTTGGCAAAAAATATTCCTGCGCCGGGTCTCTCCCCCATCTTTGCCGCCGGTATAGCCTCTTTTTTATAGGCGCCACAGTTTCCTCTATGCGCCACACCTTGAAGAGAGGGACGATTGAAATTGAGAACTATCGAGGAGGATGAGAGAATGCAGGTTGCTGTCATAATGGGAAGCAGTTCGGACAAGGAGTTGATGAGACCGGCGGTAAAGGCGCTGGATGAGTTGGGCCTAAGCTGGGATGCGGTGGTGCTGTCAGCTCACCGCACCCCGGAGGAGCTGGAAGGGTATCTGAAAAAGGTGGAGGCTGATGGATGCCGGGTGATTATTGCCGGTGCGGGCCTTGCCGCCCATCTTCCCGGGGTAATTGCCTCAAAGAGCCTGCTGCCGGTTATCGGAGTACCCCTGAAGGCGGCCAACTCGGCCATGGAAGGGATGGATGCGGTACTCTCTATTGTGCAGATGCCTCCGGGGGTGCCGGTAGCTACTGTGGGCATCAATAACAGCACCAATGCGGCGGTTTTAGCCGCCCGAATCATCGCCCTGGAAGATGAAAAGGTGGAGGATTCACTTAAACACTATATGGCCGTCCGGCGGGATAAGCTGCTGAAACAGGCCGAGGAGGGGATTTTTTTATGAAAGGCAAGATGATCTACGAAGGAAAGGCGAAACGTCTCTATGAGACGGAGAATCCGGAAGAGGTGCTGGTAGAGTACAAGGATGATGCCACCGCATTTAACGGAGAGAAGAAAGGTACTATCCTGGAAAAGGGGATGTTGAATAACACCATCACCACCATGCTTTTCCAACTATTGGCGGAGAAGGGGGTGGAAAATCATTTTATTAAAAAGCTCAGTGATCGGGAACAGCTCTGCCGCAGGGTGGAGATAATCCCGGTGGAGGTGATCGTTCGTAACAAAGCCGCTGGCAGTATGGCCAAGAGGCTGGGTCTTGAGGAGGGGATGGAGCTGAAAACTACCGTCTTTGAGATCAGTTACAAACGGGATGATCTGGGAGATCCCCTGTTCAACGACCATCACGCTGTGGCTATCGGGCTCACCACCTTTGAGGAGCTGAAGGAGATCTATGCCGCTGCCGACCAGGTGAACCGGATTCTCTCAGATTTCTTCTCCAAGGCGGGAATCATCTTGATCGATTTTAAGTTGGAGTTTGGTAAAACCTCTGATGGGAAACTGATTCTGGCCGATGAAATCAGCCCCGATACCTGCCGCTTCTGGGACGCCGAAACCGGGAAAAAGCTGGATAAGGATCGCTTTCGCAGGGACCTTGGTTCGGTTGAGGATGCTTACCGGGAGGTTCTTTCCCGGATGGAAGGCAGTGGTGGTGCAGCAGCTATCTGATGTAATGTCAGGTTCTTCTGCGCCGGCTCATTCCCCCCTGGGCGGTTCATCACCAGGTGACAAGCTGCGGGAGGAGTGCGGGGTCTTTGCTCTCCGGGTGAAGGAGGAGCGCTCCGGCAAGGTGGGAAATCCGGTGGGAATCCTCCTCCGGGGCCTTACTGCCCTGCAGCACCGGGGCCAGGAGAGTGCCGGAATTGCCCTTGGTGGTTATGCCGAGAAAGATCGGATAGAGACGGCAAAGGCCCAGGGTCTTGTGGCATCCCTCGCACTGTCACCGGAGATCAGGAAGCTGGAGAGTGAAGGGGCTCGGACTGCCCTGGGGCATGTACGGTACTCCACCACCGGCCGAAGCGAGATTCTCAACGCCCAGCCCCTGGTGGGGCATGCAAAGAAGGGGGGTGTGGCGCTGGCTCACAACGGGAATCTGGTAAATGCCCCTATCCTCAGGGAGCTCCTGGAGGATGGGGGAAGCCTTTTTCGTACCCAGAGTGATTCGGAGGTACTGCTCAACCTGGTGGCCCGCAGTTATGCAAAAAAGGAGGCTGCTGATGCGGTGCGAGATGCGATCAGGGCGGTTCAGGGTTCCTTTGCTCTGGTGGTCTCTGCCGGAGATGAGGTGATTGCCGCCCGGGATCTCAATGGCATTCGCCCCCTTTGCGTGGGGGAGCTGGAGGATTACTGGGTCTTTTCCAGCGAAACCTGCGCTCTCGATGCGGTGGGTGCCACTTTCCTTCGGGATGTAGAGCCGGGAGAGATTGTCATCGCTGGGCGGAAAGGGCTTTCCAGTGGAAAACGGGAAGAGCGGACCGAAAACCGCACCTGCAGCTTCGAGTTTATCTACTTTGCCAGGCCTGACTCCGTTATTGACGGAATCGGCGTCTATGGTGCCAGAATCCGTTCGGGCCGAAAGTTGTGGGAGGAGGCCCCGGTCGAAGCAGATCTGGTCTCTGGTGTCCCTGACTCAGGGATTCCGGCAGCGGCGGGATTCAGTGAAGCTTCAGGAATCCCCTATGGTATGGCCCTGGTAAAAAACCGTTATGTGGGCCGCTCTTTTATCATCCCCGATCAGGATGACCGGGAGCAGAAGGTGGCCCTTAAACACAACGCCCTTCGGGAGGCGGTAAAGGGTAAGCGGATTGTTCTGATTGATGATTCCATTGTTCGGGGGACCACCATGCGTTCTCTGGTTACCAAGCTGAAGGAGGGGGGAGCAAGTTCGGTGCACATCCGGATTGCCGCACCTCCGGTTGCCTATCCCTGTTATTTCGGGATTGATACACCCTATCGGGAGGAGCTGATCAGTAACCGATACAGCCATAGCGAACTGTCAGATTATATCGGTGCAGATTCGGTAGCTTTTCTCTCTATCGACGGTCTGGTGGAGGCTTTGGCTGGTACCATGCGCTTTTGCACCGGTTGCTTTTCCGGGGTGTATCCGGTGGGAGCTCCCCGGCCTGGGTGATAAAGCTGTCTGATCGATATTACAGAAGGATGAAACGATGACCGATTATGCATCCTCCGGGGTAAACCGGAAAGAGGGATACCGCACCGTCTCGCTGATCAAGGAGAGCTGCGAAAGAACCAGAAAACCTGGGGACGGAGTACTCACCGGAATTGGGAGTTTCGCTTCCCTTTACGCTCTCTCGGGTTACCGGGAACCGGTTCTGGTATCCGGTACCGACGGGGTAGGGACCAAACTGGAACTGGCCATCTTCCTGGACCGCCTGGAAGGGGTAGGAATTGATTGTGTGGCCATGTGTGTCAACGATATCATTTGCCACGGGGCCCGGCCCCTCTTTTTCCTCGACTATCTGGCCTGCGGCAAGCTGGAGGCGGAGCAGATGGCCCGGGTTGTGGAGGGAGTCAGCCGGGGCTGCATCGCCTCTTCCTGCGCTCTGGTAGGGGGCGAAACTGCCGAGATGCCCGGCTTCTATCGCCCCGGCGATTTCGATATTGCCGGTTTTGCCCTTGGAGCGGTGGAGCGGGATAGGCTGATCGACGGCAGCAAGGTAGAGGAGGGGGACCTCCTTATTGGACTCTCCTCTTCAGGTCCCCACTCCAATGGATTTTCCCTGATTCGCAGCACTACAACGGGGGAGAGGGGGAGCCGTTTTTCCCGGGAGATCGATGGAAAATCCCTGGCGGAACTCCTTCTTGAGCCAACCCGGATCTATGTACAGCCCCTCCTTTCCCTGGTTGAAAAAGGGCTTGTGAAGGCGGCTGCCCACATCACCGGGGGGGGGCTCTATGAGAACCTGCCCCGCTCCTATCCGGGCCGTTTTACGGCTCGTATCGAGAGATCCAGGCTGCAGGTGCCGCCTCTATTTGATTTTATCGCCTCCTTCGGGATCACAGAAGAGGAGATGTTTCGGACCTTTAATATGGGTACCGGAATGGTGTTGACCGTTGATCCCGGTGATGCGAAAATTGTGGAAAAGCTACTGGAAGCTGACGGTTTTCCGGCTGCAGTTATCGGTCGCATGGTTGAAGAGGCTTCTGAGGAGGGAATATGGATAGAATAGCCGTACTTGCCTCGGGAGCCGGTTCTACCCTGGCATGGCTCATTGAGGCGGTAGAGCGGGGAACCCTGGCTGGACGGATTGTCAGGGTAATCACTGATCGGCCAGATACCGGGGCTGCGTACCACGCTGAAACCGCTGCTATTCCCCACAGTATGGTCAAGAGGCATAAGAAAGAGCCCAAAAAGAGTGCCCCAATAGAGTTGTCCCTGGAAACCGGGCATTCCAATATCAGCTCCCGGATCCTGGAAATTGTTGAAGGAGAGGTGGATCTGATAGTTTGTGCCGGTTTTCTTTCGATCCTTGAAGAGCCTCTTTTAGGTCGCTTTACGGGGAGGATCATCAACACCCACCCAGCACTCCTACCCCGGTTTGGTGGGATGGGGATGTACGGAATCCATGTGCATAAAGCAGTTCTTGCTGCAGGGGAGAAAATGAGCGGCTGCTCGCTTCACTTTGTTGATCCAGGGGTCGATACAGGGCAGCTCATTGACCAGGTCAGGGTCCCGGTATTTCCTTCCGATACCCCTGAAACCCTGGCCCGGAGGGTGCAGCGGGAGGAGAAACCTTTGTTGGTTCGAACCATAAATCGGCTTTTGTCCGCACTTAGCTCCGGCAGTAGCCCCGGCGCCAAAGAACGGCTTCGGATAGCCCTTATCGGTAACGGGGGGAGGGAACACGCTCTTGCCTGGAAGATGCTTAGGGATCCCCGGTGTGACCTTCTTCTGGCACTGCCGGGAAATGGTGGAATCGCTGGTCTTCCCGGCTCCCTTCAGGCCCAATTGCCGGAAGATTTTTCTGCCCTCCGGAGGCTTCTGGAGAGGCACCAAATCAACCTGGTGGTAATAGGCCCAGAGCATCCCCTTACCGAGGGGCTGGCAGATAAGCTCCGGGATGCCGGGTTTCCCCTCTTTGGTCCGGGAGCCTCAGGCGCACACCTTGAGGGGAGCAAGATGTTCGCCAAAGATTTTATGAACCGTCACAGCGTGGCCACCGCAGCCTACGCCTCTTTCCGGAAGGGCGAAGAGCAAGCCGTCCTCGCCTTTGCTGAGCAGCTCTCTTGGCAGGTGGCGGTTAAGGCGGATGGTCTCGCCGCAGGCAAGGGGGTAATCCTCTGTCGTACTCCCAGGGAAGTGGAGGATGCACTAAACTGCTGCTTTTCTGGAAGCTTCGGTCTTGCCGGAGAGGGGGTGGTGATTGAGGAGCTCCTTGAAGGCCCCGAGGTTTCCATTTTTGTCATACATGAGGGGATTGATAGTGTGCTCCTGCCTTCTGCGGCGGATTACAAGCGTGCCTTTGATGGGGATCAGGGGCCCAATACCGGGGGAATGGGATCGGTCGCCCCGGCTCCCCATTTTACCGAAGATGTGCGCCGAGCTTTTACTTCCACAATTTTGGCACCAACCCTGAAGGGCCTCAGGGAGGAGGGCATCGAATGGCGGGGGGTTCTCTTTTTCGGCTTGATCCTCACCAAAGATGGACCGAAACTCTTGGAATATAATGTCCGCTTTGGCGACCCGGAGACCCAATCACTCATGCTTCTTCTTCCCGATGATTTTGCAAGCCTCCTTTCCTCCTGTAGTAAAGGAAGTCCCGATTTTGCCAATGCTGCAAACTCCCGGTGGGAAAGTCCTTCCGGAAACCATGCTTGCTCGGTGGTGGCAGTTGCTGAGGGCTACCCGGGGCCGTACGAGAAGGGGAAGGAGATCAAGATGGATACTCAGGAAACAGTGGGGAGGGTTTGCTTTATCGCCGGGGCGCAACGGCAGGGCGCTAAGCTTCTTACCAGCGGTGGAAGGGTGCTTTCATCAAGTTGTAGCGCTGCAACCGCAGGAGAGGCACGAAAGGGTGCTTATGCCGGAATCGCCTCAATTCGTTTCGAGGGGATGCGCTACCGGAGTGACATCGGACTCTGAATGGCCTCTAGTTGAGGGAGGGCTTAAACCCCGTTTCTGCGGCCAGCCAGTAGATACCCCCCTTTTTTCGAAGGGCGGAGTTCCACACTTCCAGGGGGTCCCTGCCGAAAACCAGATCCGGGCTTGCGGGAATAAGTAACCAATCGTTTCGGGAGATTTCCGTCTCCAGCTGTCCCGGCGCCCATCCTGCATAGCCCACCAGGAAACGGGCTTGAAATTTAGGAATAGCTTTCTCTTTCAGGTGGCGATGAACCACCGAGAAATCGGGTTCGAAAATGACTCCCTCCGCAGCTTCAATTGCCGCATCGCTTTTCTCACCACCGGGAAGCCCGCTGTGGAGGACAAAAACGAAGTACTGCTGCACCGGCCCCCCCACATAGACAATCTCTTCAAGCCAGGGAGTGGAGGCAAGTTCACTGACCGCATCTCCCAAAACAGTGGAGCTGGGCCGGTTTACCACCATCCCCATGGCTCCCTCTTTGTCGTGGTTAATGATGTAGACTGCTGTGCGGGAAAAATTGGGGTCCTGCAGGGTAGTATCGGCAACCAGGAGGTAACCTGGAAGAAACTCCGGTACTTCGGTTTCCAGGGGAGGGGTAGGTTCTCCGTAGAGGGTAAAGTGCTGCATACCTTGAATATACCAAAGCTGAAGCTTTTCGGCAATTCAGGCCTCAATGAACCCTTATCATCCTTTTTCGGATGGTGTAGCATGGAAGCATGACCAATTATAATAACCACATTGCCAGAGGGATTGCAGGGATACTTCTGCTTTCCGGACTTATGCTGTCGGTAATGAACTGTTCCGCCACCGATACAAGTAGTACAAATGGAACAGAAGAAGGAGTATATACAATGGCAGAACTAAAAACCAATTATGGTACCATCAAGGTTGAGCTTTTTGAGGATGCAGCCCCACAAACGGTAAAAAACTTTCTGGACCTTGCGGAGGGACGGAAAAGCTATACCAGTCCGGAGACCGGGAAAGAGACCACTGGGAATTTTTATGATGGCCTCACCTTCCACAGGGTGATAGATGGCTTCATGATCCAGGGGGGCTGTCCCCTGGGCACCGGTACCGGAGGCCCGGGCTATCAGTTTAACGATGAGATGGATGCATCCAGCCTGGGACTGGATGAGATGAAAGCTTTCGATGGAAATGGAGCCCCCCACCAGTGGCTTATGCTTCGCAGCCAGGATGATTTTAATCGTCAAATCATATCTCCCCTGCTACAGCATCTGGGCATCTCCAGTCAGGAGGAGCTGGACAAGCGGATGGAGGAGGTTCAACAGGCCATCGACACCATGACCCTGAAAGAGGCGTATGAACTCATGGGCTACACCTATACTGAGGGATTGGAGAGCCAACAACCGATGACAGGATATCTCGCTATGGCCAACAGCGGGCCCAACACAAACGGAAGTCAATTCTTCATTAACCTGGCAGATAC
>CAYMWV010000059.1:0-17885 GCA_964394395.1 uncultured Sediminispirochaeta sp. | reverse complement strand
TTTTTTTTTGCTCAATGCTCTACTTGTTGTTCCTGTAGCGGCTCTTCTGTTTTAAGCAAGCGTATCCCCGTCATCACCCGGGCTGACACCCTTTACCCCGGTCTCGTTCTCCTCAAGGGGCTCTTCCCCCTCAACACAGACCCGATCCATCTTCTCTCCAACTTCTTCACTTCTATCCTCATCGATGGTGCAACTGGTTTTGAAGCGGTCCACCTGCTGGTGGAGGCTGTTGATCGATTCGCTGCTCTTTTCATTGAGGTCGTTGACATTGGCCATCGCAGTGGTGATGTCCTTCGCCCCTGCATCTATCTCCTTAATTCCATCCTGCACCTGATCGCCGATACCGGTGATATTGGTGATGGACTCGCTGACCGAAACCGTATCCCGCCGCATCTCTTCGGATCCATCCTGGATATCCTGGGTGGTTATGGAGAGGCTTGTCATGGCGTTCATAATCTCGTTGCTCCCCAAAGAGAGCTCTTTCATGGTTGATGCGATTTCTGCCATGGCTTGACTGTTATCTTTGGTCTCGTTGCTAATTTGCTGAAAGGATTCGCGGCTCTCATTACTCGCTTCCATAATCTGGCGGATCCTATCTGCAATGGTGGTAATGGTTTTACGTATCCGCTTCGAGTTCTCATTACTAGATTCTGCAAGTTTTCTGATCTCTTCAGCCACCACAGCAAAACCACGGCCCGCCTCACCCGCATGGGCCGCTTCAATTGCTGCGTTCATTGAGAGGAGGTTGGTCTGGCTTGCTACATTGTTGATAATATCAATTACTTCCAGGATTTCCTTGATGCCTGAGGCATTTTCTTCAATAAGCTTATTGGTTTCATCTATCTGTTCCCCCCCCCTTCCAGTAATTTCCGCCAGTTTTTCTGAAGCGTCCTGTCTGGAATTGGCAATTCGGGCTACGCTCTCAATACTTGCGGTCATCTCTTCGATACTGCTGGATGACTGGGTAACCGCAGCGGACTGCTGTTCGATCATCTCTGCCAGGGATTGAATCCTTCCGGCAATTCGCCCGGTAGCATCGTCAGAGCCAGAGAGATTCTCTACCAGACCCTGTATCTGCTTACTGATTGAAGATATGTTGGCCGACATCTGTTGAACCGCCGCTGCTGATTCATTAGTCGCACTGTTTACCTCATCTTTCAGGATGGTACTCTCACTGCTGATCGCTTTTACCTCATCAATAACCGAAGAGAAATCGTCTATAAAGATATTCATCGCCTCTGCCAGGGATGAAAGCTCATCCTTTCCCTCCACCACAAGACGACGGGAAAAGTCTCCCGTAGCAAGAACCTCCATGGAACTCTGAAGCCCCGCAAGCTGGCTGCGGAGCTTCCGAATAAGGGTAAAGGAGATAAAAAGGATTATAAGCAGAAGAATCCCAATAACGACAAAGCTGGTAAGCCGCAATTGTTGTTGTTTCGCCGCTGCCCGATCATTCAGAAAGGCGATCAGCTGAGAGATGGTTTTTTCAAAAGAGTCACCCAGGTAAACAGTAAGATTGATGACATCTCCGGCTGTAGTATTAATGTCTACATCACCATAGAATTTATAGGCATCGTACAAACCCGGCAGATAGGAAGGGTATCTTTCCTGAAGTGTTTCAATCTTTTCTTTAACATCCGACAGCTTCTGTTCGGAAAAACCAACAATATTGGTTAAACCTGTTGCCCTCCTTTGACCCTCTTCATTGGTGAGAAGAAGCTCCCTGTACTGCCTTGTATCGGAAAACTCCTGGAGCCTTTGAATCAACTGGTCATACTGCTTCAAAAGATTGTCGTAAGCGCTTTCCAGGTTTGAGGTGAGGAGCAACTCCTTGGTGAGGGAATTGGTTCTAAAGAGATCCGCTTTCACCTCTATTCCCGCCTGAATCGTCTTGCTCAATCCCCTTTGAACTGTCTGGTCGTAGAACATCACCCCAACTGTTCCAAGTATACCTATAAGAAAAAGGATATTTAATAAGATTAGTCTTGTCCGTATCTTCATCAATTTGCCTCCAGAATTGATTGCTATTATACTGGTAAGAGAAACTTTCATCAATGAATAAAATGAAAGGCCTATTGATTATTGTATCTAAATATATTATATTTACTATATAGATACATGGATAACATATTATCAAGGAGTAGATACCTATGGCACAGCATCTTACAAAGGCAGATTTTCTGGAAAAAGTGTTTGATTTCGAGAACAAGAAGGAGTGGGATTTCAAGGGGGACCTTCCTGCGGTAATCGATTTTTACGCAGATTGGTGCGGTCCCTGCAAAATGGTTGCACCCATAATCGAAGAGCTTTCCGATGAGTATGCCGGAAAGGTCGATTTTTACAAGATCGATACAGAGGCTGAACAGGAACTTGCGATGGCTTTCGGAATTCAGAGTATCCCTTCCCTGCTGTTTATCCCCAAAGAAGGAAAACCGCAGATGGCCGCTGGGGCTCTTCCCAAGGACACCTTTAAAGAGGTAATTGACAAGGAGCTATTGGCAAGTTAACGCTTTTCCTGAAGACTGACCTTAGGGTAGGAACAGGGAAATGGACTCTTCCAGCTTCTCTGTTTCTACCCCTAAAACAGTGTGAACAATGCCGCCGGTGATGATCATGAGCAGGAGATTGGCGTAATTAGCAACCTCATCCACCTTTTTATCCGGCATAACAACTGCAAGTCCCCTTTTTAGCATCTCTCTCCATTGAGCATACGCTTCTACCAGTTTTTTTCTCAGCGGTTCACTGTTGGTAATTGCTTCGCTTACCAGATAGTGGTGAAGCTTGCTGCGGTTTTTTGCAGCAAAGAGCTCATTAAGGACCGTGAAGACCACCTCTTTGGGTTTCATGGAGACTTCCAGGTTCTCCACCCAGGATAAGAGGTTCTCTGTAAGATTCCTCATATAGTTGTCGGTTACCGCAAAGACCAGGTCTGTTTTCGCCGAATAGTAGTAGTAGAGGGTTCCCTTGCTTATGCCAAGTTTCTCCGCAATATCTGATAGACTGGTATCTGGTGCACCTTTTTCGATAAAGAGCTCGGTAGCCGCCTGGATAATCCTGGTTCGATTATCCATATCCGCATAGTCGCGTTTGCTCTTTCTCATAGATGAAAAGGATAGATAGGGCCCTCCCATCTGTCAAGTCTTTTTTCCTGCCGCTTTAGCCTTGTAGACCAGTAAAGCCCCAAAGGGTTATACTGAGTCGGTTCTTATGTACGATATAATTGATAAACTACACTGGACTATCGATGAAGGATCCTCTCCCATTTTGGCGACCCTGGTTGATATTTCAGGTTCTGCTGTGAGGGGAAGAGGAGCAACTATGGTAATCTCCTCTGACAGAAGGATTGAGGGTTCTCTTTCCGGGGGATGTATCGAGTCGGCGGTGATTCAAACAGCCGACAGGGTACATTCTTCCGGATCCGGGGAGCTTCTCTCCTTTTGTCCCGTGGAAGATGAGCTTTTTGGCTCCTTTTCCCCCTGTGGCGGAGAGCTTTCCGTTTACGTTTATCCCGCCGCTTATCAGCTGCTTGAGGCTGTCAGAGCTCTTCATAAAGAGGGGAAACCGCTCTTTTGGGCCCTCTCTACTGAGGGGAAGGGGCAGTTTGTCGGGGAGAGCCTCGATCAGCTTACCTGGTTTCCCGGAGCCTCCACTTCTCGGGATTTTTCGTCGGAGATAGCGGCTGGAGAGGTGAGGGAACTCTCTCAAGGGAGAAACCTCAAGGAAGGCGCCTTTATCTCCAGCTGGTTTCTTATCACCCTTCCAGCTCCAACCTCCCTGGCCATTGTGGGAGGCGGACATATTTCCCGGGTTTTAGCCGAAATTGGGAAAAGTATGGGATGGAACTGTACTGTTATTGAGCCCAGGGATGTTTTTGCCGATCAAGAACAATTGCCTGAAGGTGTTACCCTATTGCGAACCTGGCCCGAACCAGCTTTCAGGGAGCTGGGCATTGGTTCCCCCTGGGCTTTGGCTGCTCTCACCCATGATCAGAAGATTGACGATCAGGCACTTATGGAGGGATTGAAGGGGAAATGCTTCTATACCGGGGTTCTGGGAAGCAGAAAAACCGTGGCAGAGAGGAAGAAGCGGCTTGCACAGATGGGGATAGAGGCATCTTTACTGGACCGGATTGATGGGCCCATCGGTATAGATATTGGAGCTGCCAGTCCGGAAGAGATAGCCCTATCGGTGGCTGCACAAATTGTTCAGCGTTTACGGAGGAGATAGTGATACAAAGGGAAGATCAAAGGAGACGCAAAGGAGAAGCAAGTGAGCGCTGACTTGAAAGATGATATGAACCTGATCAGGCAAGGGTTTTCCTATGCCCACCGCTACCGGGGATCCATCTTTGTGGTTAAGATAGACTGCTCTCTCTTTAAGCATCCCCAGTTTCCTCTGCTTATCAAAGATGTTGCCCTCCTGCACCAGGTAGGGATAGAGATTGTCCTGGTTCCTGGGGCCCGGGAACAGATAGATGAAGTGATAAGCCGATACGGTTTCAGCAGTGTAAGCCACCGGGGCATCCGGATCACCAGTGGTGATACCATCCCCTTTGCCAGGATGGCCGCTTTTGATGTCTCAAACCGCCTCATGACCGCCCTGGCGGGAGAAAATGTTCAGGCGGTGGTAGGAAATTGGGTGAGGGCAAAAAGCCTGGGGGTCATTGAGGGGCAGGATTATGAGCATACCGGTACGGTGGAGCGGCTGCTAACCGGTCCGGTGCGGGACGTCATCTCTATGAAGATGGTACCCATTTTCCCCTGTATCGGCTGGAACAGCAATGGAAAACCCTACAACCTCAGCAGTGATCATCTGGCTCTGGAGATCGCTATTGCGCTGGGTGCGGAAAAACTCTTTTTCATAACCGCCGAGGATGAACTGACCGTAAAGCGCTACACCTGTCCTGAGGGGTGTGGAATCGACCGGGCTGGGCGGATCAGCAGGATTGACGGGGCTACCGCCTCCCGTTTTCTGGAGCTTAACAGTGACGTTTCCCAGGAGCTGTTCCGGATCTCCCTGGCGGTAAAAGCGTGTGACGGCGGGGTGAACCGGGTACACCTGCTGGACGGCCGGGAAGATGGAGTTCTGCTTCAGGAGATCTTCTCTAATCAGGGAAGCGGTACCATGATTCACATTAACCTCTACGAGAGTATCCGGGAGATGAACCGGTCGGATATCTCCGATGTACTGCGAATTATGGATCCCTTTGTGAAGGAGGGGATCCTGGTACCTCGGGACAGACAGAGTCTGCATAGCCTTTACCACGATTTTGTTGTTTTTGATGTGGATGGAACGGTACACGGATGTGCCGCTTTCCATTCCTTTGGGAACAAACAGGGAGAAATTGCCGCTGTTGCAGTAGATGGACTTTACAGTGGTTCCGGGATCGGCTCAAGGCTGGTCTCCTACCTCCTGGAACGGGCGAGGGAGCAGGGATTTCATCAGGTCTTCGTCCTTACCACCCGGACTGCTGACTGGTTTGAACGGCGGGGCTTTCAACGGGCTGGCCTGGAAGAGATCCCTGAGAAGAAGCGGCAACAGTACAATAGCGTTCGAAATTCATCGGTATTAGTGTACCGCTTTGTTTAACAGCTTCCCAGCTCGCCTCTTTAAAAGAAGCAAAAGAGGTAGAGCAAAACGGGAGCGAGAACAAGAAGTGATAAAAGCAGAAAAATCAGCCACTGGTTTTTTCTGATTGCCGGCAGGGGAGCTCCCTGCCATCCCCGGGAGGAGAGTCCTCTGCTGCCCAGGGCATCGGCCATCTCGCTGCTTCTTTGCAAGAGCAGGGCGAAAAGGGGGAGTATCAGGCTCTTTACCCTGACAAAGGGGTTTCGGCTCAGATCGATCCCCCTGCTCTTCCTTGCCAGTGTTACCTCATCCAGGGCCGTAAAAATCATCGGAATGAAGCGCAGGGTAAGCATCACATGGATGGAAAAAACCGCTGCCCCCCTCTCATGAAAGGGGCGGATATAGGAGTAGATGGCATGGGCCAATGCGGAAGTTTTGCTTGTTTCGATAAGGATCCTTCCTCCTGTAACAACAAGAAGGAAGCGAAAGGCTGAAAAGGCGCCCTGGAGCATCTCCCCCCGTAAGGTACCTGAAAGAAAGAGCGCAGCTGAGAGGAAAAGAAAAAGCTTACTCTCCCACAAGAGCGTCAGGGGAGAGATCCTGGCGGCAATCATGGCAGCGGCGGGAGGAAGCAGGAGAAGGGGAAAGAGCGGGGGAGGGGCAAGGGCTGTTCCTGAGAGCCAGAAGAGCAGCAGTGGCAGTTTCAGCCGGGGATCATAGGTGCGAACCGGGTCGCTGCCGGGACGGTAGACAAACAGGGTGCGATCGTTCACCACCCCGCCTTTTATAATCTTTCCCCTGCCTTTCACTGAAGCTTTCACCGAAGCCAGCTCCACCGTTCAAAAGGAAGAGCAGGATCAGGAATGTGCAACTCCCCTTTCGGTATGTGGTTGATGATCTCCCTGACTGGACCTGAATAGTCAAGCCTCCCTTTGGAAAGGTGGAGCAGGTACTCCCCGTGGGCTGCACATTTTGCCAAATCATGGCTGGAAAGGATGATGGTGCGTCCTTCTTTGTGGAAGCGTAACAACAGTTTCAGCAAACGTATCACCCCCGGATAATCGAGATTGGTAAATGGTTCATCCAGGAGCAGTAACTGCGGCTCCATCGCCTCCACTCCAGCGATGGAAAGCCGTCGTTTTTCCCCTCCCGACAAAAGATGGGGCGGTTTCTCCTCCAATCCCGTCAATCCGGTTATTTCCAGAGCTCTCCTGCTCCGCTGCTGAACATCCCTTTCCGGAAGCCCGAGATTCCTGAGCCCGAAGCAGACATCTTCCAAAACCGTCTCGCCCACAATTTGACTATCCGGATCCTGGAAAATGAAACCCACCTGAGTAAAAAGCTGCTCTCCAAACTCCTCTATCCGAACTCCTTTTAGCAGGATTTCTCCTTCGTTGGGCATGAAAAGCCCCCCAGCAAGCTTCAGCAAGACACTTTTCCCCGATCCATTAGCTCCGGTTAGAAGGGTGAAACTTCCCTCTTCCAGGGAAAAGGAGATATCGGAAAGGGCAACTGTCCCATCCCGGAAGTGCTTTGTTACCCCTCTAAAGGAGAGAAGTCCCTCAGCCAAAGGCGCCTCCCCCGGAGAGAATATCATCTATCCGCTTCTGCAGCGATCGGGCAATAAGGGCTGCTGCAATTGCTTTCAAGATATCCCCGGGTATAAAGGGGAACATCCCTGCAGAAAGGGCGCTGAGCCAGCTGATACCGGTAAATAGTTTGAGCCAGGGAACACCGATCAGATAGATAAGAACAATAGCGACCAGCGCGGGAAGAAGATACGAAAGGAGAGAAAAAAAACCTCCCTCCCTGCCTCTTGCCATGGTTCCCTTTTCAAGGGACCCGGAAAAACCGGAAGAAAGCAGACCTTTCAACATGGCCACTGCCCACACCGCCGGTAGATAGCTGATGAGGTAGCCCCCGGTAGGCCCGATAAGGTGTGCGATCCCACCGGTGCCGCCGGCAAAGAGGGGAAGTCCAATAGCGCCCAGCAGCAGGTAGAGCCCAACAACAGCAAGTGCCCGTCCTGGAGGAAGGAGCAGCCCGGTGAGGATAACAAAAAAGTTTTGCATCACCAGGGGTACCGGACCTATCGGAATAGCCAAATAGGCTCCTGCTGAAATAAGAGAAGTAAAGAGGGCGCTTATTACTGTTGCTCGAATATCAATTCTTTTATTCACACTGCTGCCTCATTTACATCGCAGATACATAGCAGAAGATCTATCCAAGATCTTCCAGGAGGCTTTGTACAGTCTGGGTGAATTCAAACATATCGAAGGGCTTTTCCAGAACCATATCCAGGTTAAACTGCTTTGCTATCCCCTGAACGGAATCGCGGTTTGTAGCTATCTTTCCCGTGATTGCAATGATTTTCAGGGAGCTGTTGTGCTCCCGCAGCTCTATCAAGGTCTCTATCCCCCCTTTATGGGGCATCACAATATCGATGATCAGAAGATTGATACTCTCCTTTTCCAGGATATCAATGGCTTCGTTACCGTTGGAAGCTTCAAAAATCTCATAGTCATCCTCGGCCAGACTCCTTTTTATGAGCTCCCGGATATATATTTCATCGTCAGCAATCAGAATTTTATGCAAATTGGTCTCCTCGGAACAGGTTTTCAACGAAGAGTATAACCTCTTTTACACCATTAATCGATACTATCATCACTTTTTTTGGCAAGAATTTTCCAGGGCAGATAGATGCATTCAAGTCTGGAGGGAAAATGGTGGGCACTCAACAGGGGTTTGAGCATAGAAAACTCACTCTTTTCCCATTCCTGATGGGATGGATTCTTCAAGATGGTGAGAATCTTCTCCGCCAAGGATTGCTCCTCTCCCTCTGCTGCCGGACGCTCCTCCAGGATGGTGCAGAGTAGCTCCGCCGAAGCGGTACAGAGGGCGCAGGCGTAGCCATCGAATCGTCTCTGTTTCAGGTCCAATCGTATTTCATCGCCGCAGAGGGGGTTACGACCATAGAGCTGTTCCTGGTTCACCTCAAGTGCTGTTTTATGAGCCGGATTTTTTGACAGGGCCAAAATCTGCTCTTTGTAAAGCTCCTCGATCATCTTTTTCAAACTCCTTCAATTCCCATCAGGAATTCCCATTTACTCAACTGAAAAAGGTTACGGTTTCCCTTAATGCGGAGATAAAGCCGGTAATCTCCTCTTCACTTGTGTAGATGCCGAAGGAGGCCCGTACCGAAGCGGAAACGCCGAGGGCTCGATGGAGGGGCTCGGCACAGTGCAAGCCTCCCCGGAGAGCGAAACCCTGGGCGTCCAGGTAGCTTACCGCATCGTGGGGGTGCACAGAATCGATGGTGAAACTGATGACCCCGCTTGCCTTACTCTTTTCCGGAACCAGGAGCCTGAGCTGCTTAACTTTTTTCATCTCCTCCCGGCAGTAGTCATACAGCTGTTTGTCATGGTTAGCTATTCTCTCCATCCCTATTTCTGAAAGCCATCGGAAGGCCTCTCCCAGACCGATACATCCGGCAATATTCATGGTTCCCCCCTCATGGCGGCCGGGAAGAAGGCGGGGATCCCACTGTAGAAATTGCTTCGCATTGTCCATCCCGTTATCCATTGTCACCGACTCTACCATGCCGCCTCCAAGCCTGAGGGGAGCCAAGTTCTCAAGAAGCTCCCGCTTCCCGTAGAGCACTCCAGTTCCGGTAGGTCCGTAGCATTTATGACCAGAAAAAACGAGAAAATCCGGATCAAGGCTTTTTACATCGAATTTCACCCGGCCGGCTGCCTGGGCAGCATCTACCACTACCAGAGCTCCCACCTCCCTGGCTCTTGCAATGATCCGGGAGAGGTCGACCAACTCTCCTGTTACATTGGAGAGGGCGGTAAGAGCCACAAGGGCGGTGGATTCAGGAATCGCCCTTTCAAGATCCTCCAGATCAAGGGAGCCATCACCCTTCAGTTGAATACAGGAGAGAGAGGCGTCTCTTCTCCGGGCCACTGCCGCCCAGGGCAGGAGGTTGGAGTGGTGTTCCAGCATAGTTACCGTGAGGTTTTCCCTGCCCTTTCTGTACCTCTCTTCTTTTTCGTCATCAAAGAGGGATCGGGCAAGGAGGTTGATCCCTTCGGTGGTGCCACTGGTGAAGATGATCTCCTCCGGGTATTGAGCACCGATAAACCGGGCTGCTTCCACCCTTGCCTTTTCGTACGCTTCACTTGCTCTTTCTGATTCCCGGTACACCCCCCGATGAATATTGGCCCGGTAGGAGTGGTAGTATGACTCCATTGCCTGAAGAACCGGCTCCGGCGTAAGGGTGGTGGCAGCGTTGTCCAGGTAGACCCTCTTCTCTGCCTCGGTCAGCCCCCCTTGAAGCTGGGGAAAGAGGGGGGCCAGCAGCCGGGACAGATCATCAGGATTACTCATTATCCTTTTTTAGCTCCCCAATCGATTTCTGATATGGCGGGCCAAGAACCCCCTTTTCTGTTACAATCCCGGTGATAAGCTCTCCCGGGGTAACATCGAAGGCGGGATTGTAGACTGCGATTCCCTCCGGAGCTATCCGCTGCTCCCCGATATGGGTTACCTCTTTTTCATCCCGCTCTTCAATGGGGATTCCATCTCCTGATGGGGTATCAAAATCGATGGTGGAAACCGGCGCTACGATGTAAAAGGGGATATTGTGAGCTTTGCATAAGACGGCAAGCATATAGGTTCCAATCTTGTTACTGGTATCTCCATTAGCGGCAATTCGATCGGCTCCCACCATTACAAGATCAACCTTTTTCTGCTGCATCAGGAAGGCGGCGGCACTGTCGGGGATCAGTTTCGATGGAATTTTTTCCTGCACCAGCTCCCAGGCGGTTAGCCTGCCCCCCTGGAGTCGGGGCCTGGTTTCATCGGCGTAAACAAAAATTTCTTTCCCCTGTCGGTGGGCCTCCCTGATCACCCCCAGGGCTGTTCCCCATCCTGCAGTGGCAAGAGCTCCGGTGTTGCAGTGGGTAAGGATGGCAGCACCCTTTGTAACCAGCTCCGCTCCATTTCTAGCCATCTCTTTGTTGATCTCGATATCTTCCCGGTGGATTGCATCGGCTTCATCTTTGAGGGTCTTCAACACCTCTCTCCGGTTTTTCCGGCCAATCTCTCCGGCGAGGAGGCTGTACATCCGACGAATCGCCCAAGCCAGGTTCACCGCCGTGGGGCGTGAGGCGTCGAGAAAGTCACAAGCTTTTTTTACCTCCCCTAAGAACGATTTATCATCGTTTTCACCTTTGCCTGAACCTTCCTTTTCCGCAATTTCCCGGGCTGCAAGAAGTACCCCATAGGCTGCTGTAGAGCCTATGGCCGGAGCACCTCTAACCACCATCTCCCGGATGGCGAACTCCACCTCCCGATACTCCCTGCAGGAGAAGAGTTCATAACTTTCAGGAAGTTTTCGTTGATCGATAAGTTTCAGGGTTCCCCAGGGGGAGCTCTCCTCAAAGGCTATGGTATTAATGGAATCGGTCATGTTCATCCCTATTACTCCTTGCGATCCTGTTTCATGCGATCCTCTTGTGCTTGTGCTTGCCGTGGTGCTTCAAGATTTCAATCGCCGGGCAACTTCCGCAGCTTCCCTTTTGATCTCCTCTTCGTCCAGGGTAAGAATTTTCCTATCCTCCATTACAAGCTTACCCTGGCAAATCATGGTGGAAACATCGGAGGAGGAGGCGCTGTAGACCAGCGCTGCGGCTGGATTGTGGAGGGGTTGCATATGGGCACCGGTGGTATCAATGAGGATAATATCTCCCGGTGCTCCTTCCCGTAAATAGCCGCTCCCTTCAGGTAGACCGAGAGCGGCGGCTCCCCCTTTGGTGGCCAGGGCGATCGCCTGGGCTGCCGGAAGCACCTTTGGGTCTTTTGCAACCGCCTTGGCCAGAATTGCTGCTATATGTACCTCTTCAACCATATCCTGCTTGTTGTTGCTAGCAGCACTATCGGTACCGATCGCCAAAGAAATCCCCCGGTTTAGCATAGCTTTCAGGGGGGCGAAGCCGCTGGCGAGCTTCAGATTACTGCTTGGATTGTGTACCACATGAACATTCTCTTGGGCGAGAATTTCCATGTCCGCCTCATCGATATGAACACAGTGAGCTGCAATAGTGCGGCGGCTGAAAACTCCGCATTGTTTCGCCAATGCGATGGGGGAGAGGCCATGCTCGGCTTTACAGGAGGAAACTTCTCCGGCGGTTTCAGCAAGATGGATATGGAGGCCACACTCCAATTCGTTTGCCAACTCTGCAGCCTTTTCCAGACAGCCGCTGTCGCAGGTGTAAGGGGCGTGGGGCGCCAGATCAACGGTGACCGAGCCACCGGCCTCTCCGTTCCACTCCCGGTGGAGGGCCCGGAAAGCATCAAGCTTCTCTCCGATAGTATCCCCCGTGCCGGTCAAGCCTGCCCCTATATTGACTCTGATTCCACCTTCCACTGCGGCCTTCGCCACTTCACCCATGTGAAAATACATATCCGCAAAAGCGGTTACCCCGCTTTTAATCATCTCAATCATGGAGAGCCGGGCACCAATATTGATCTCCGGGGGCCCCATCTTCTCCTCGATAGGCCAAACCGCATTCTCCAGCCAATCCATCAGCTCCCGGTCGTCCACCAGGTTCCTGAGCAGACTCATCGAGACATGGGTGTGGCTGTTCACCAGTCCGGGCAGGGCAAGCTTTCCTGAAGCTTCTATGGTCTTTTCCGGAGCAAATCCTTCCGGAACCTTTCCGATGGAGTGGATCGTCCCGGAGTCCAGAGCAATTGACCCCTCTTCAAATTGGAGTCCTCCCTCGTTATCCCATCGGCTGAATCGACAATTATTAATCAATAAACGCATAGTAATTCCACTCCTTTTCTCTCCCCTTTGACGGGGTCCCTATAGCTCCTTGTGCTGCTCGTAGACTTGCAGAATTTCTTCCAATACACCCTCAAAAGCGTCGATTATTTTGGGATCGAAATGGCTCCCCTTGCCCTGACGGATGATGTTTAGGGATTCATCTATCGAATAGGGTTCTTTGTAGGGGCGTCTATTGGTGAGGGAGTCAAAAACATCCGCCGCCGCTACTATTCGGCCAGATAAGGGAATCTCCTCACCCTGAAGTCCCCGGGGGTATCCGCTGCCGTCCCATTTTTCGTGGTGGCTGCTAATCAGGTCGATCGCTGTGTCGAGAATGGTTTCATCCAGAGTTTTACCAATACCTCGCTGCATGGAGCGGATAAGCTCTTCACCGATCTTTACATGGGTTTCCATCACCCCCCACTCTGAAGGGTCAAGCCTCCCCGGTTTTAAGAGAACCGAATCGGGGACACCTATCTTGCCTATATCATGGAGGGGGGCAAACCAGAGGAGCTCCCGCATAAACCTGGGGCTTACCTGGTAGGCTCCTCGCTTTCTCAGTTCCTTGGCGATAATGTAGCTGTACTGGGCAATCCGAAGAATGTGAAGGCTTGTTTCGGCGTCCTTTTTTTCCGTCAGCTTGACAAAGGATCTGGCTGTCTCGGCAATCACCTGCTGCAGGAGAAAGCTGTAATAAAGGTGTTGTTTCACCCGGTATGCAATTTTTTCTACATGGACCGCATCCCGGTCCCGGTAGATCTCTTTTTGGGTACTGGAAGCAAAAAGAAAACCGACACAGCGCTGCTCAAAAAAGAGGGGAATGGTGATGCTTGCTTTGATTCCCTCCTGTAAAAGCAGGTCGTTGGATCTGGACTTTCCCTCAATCCTGTGATGCTCCTCCAGGTTGTTGATAATCCTCGGATGTTTATGCTGGATAAGCTTTCCCAGGCTGGTTTGGGATATGTGCTCAGTAAAACCGGGCTCAAGAGAGAGATGGGGAAGGTCGGTCGCTACAGCTTCGGCAAGAAGGAGCCCATGGCCGTTCAGAAAAGCGATGGAGAGGCGGTCGCAGGGAGTTTTAGCCCCGATAAGGGTCTTAATCCGGCGGAGCAGAGATTCCAGATTGTGCTGGGGCTCCATCTCCCGAAGTTCCCGCTCCTGCTTTATCTGCCGGCTCAGGCTCTCCACAGTTGTTTGTAGAAGCGCCTCTTCCTCCCATTTCGGGATATCGAAGAGGGGAGAAGAGTCGCTTTCGTTATCCAGACTCTTTTGCATGGTGCTGAATCCGATCTCGATCTGCTTATGAAAGCGTCTGTTGGCCCCCCGAATCAGCAGGGTCAGGATAAAGAGCGTGCCGATTGAGATGAGACTCAAGCTGATACTTAGTACCGCAAAGATGGAAAGGCTCTCCCTACTGCGGTAGAAATACTCTGACAGGGCCCGGGCAACTGCTCCAACTTCCTGTACCGCCAGGGTATGGCTGATCGAATTCTCCCTGCTTTGATCCGACAATCGAAGGGGCAGTGTTGATAAATCTCCTGCAAGGGAGTGTTGAAAAATACTATTCATCAAGTTGTCAAGCAGCCGCTCTATCCGTTCCTGCAGAATCCCGTAGTTCCGTTTTTCAGGCACCTCAGCGTTGATCCGGTTCAGCTCGCTTATAACACTGTTGACCAGTACTATGGTAGATCGGTACTGATCACTTATGGTCTCCATCCGGTAAATCGAACCGCTGAAGATGAGCACCAGGATAAGCACCATCGCCAAAAGGAGGATCGAGAGGGCCTGGTAACGGGAAGAGAGGCCGGCCAGACTTCTCAGCTCTTTCTGTTTCTTCCTTTCCATATCTTCTCAGTATAGCCAGGGAATAGAGAAGTGCAAGGGGCTTTTAACTGCTTGCTTTGGGGAACCTTTTCTGCTATAATCCCCGCCAATATGAAGATTCATTGGATGCCGTTTTGGCGGCTTGTTCCGGACCCCTCCTTCTGGGGGGTGCTGTTTCTTCGGTGATGGATTGTTTGTCGGCCTTTGTGCCGGCTTTTTTTTTGTCAAAAATGGCGAACCATCGCTGATGGTTCTCTCTATACTATAAAAACCTGGAGGTGGCGAGATGCAATCGGTATTTAAGGGAAGAAGCCTGGCGGTGATCAGGGACTTTAGTGAAGAGGAGCGACACTATCTGTTTCACCATACCCGGCGGTTCAAGGAAGCGCTGATGGCGGGGGATGATGCTGTGATTGACCGATACCGGATAGATAATGGTGACTTTGGTATCTACGAGGTCTTTCTCGAAGACAGCACCAGGACCAAGGAGTCTTTCAAGAACGCTGCAGAGTTTCATCGGGTCAAGCTCAATGGTCTTGATGTGGGGCACAGCTCGATAAACAAGAAAGAGAGCTATGCGGACACCTTTAACACCCTCAGTGGGTATGGTAACTGGGTCTTTATCGTCCGGAGCAAACTGGAAGGGGTTTGCCGCTGGCTGGAGGATAACGGCCGCCAGTTCGCCCGGAGAAATAATCTTCCCTATACCCCCTCCTTCATCAATGCCGGGGATGGTAAACATGAGCATCCCACCCAGGAGCTTTTAGATGAGTTCTCTTTTCTGGAGCAGCTTGAGTGGAAGAGCGACCGAATCCATATCGCCCTGGTGGGAGACCTTTTCCATGGGAGAACTGTCCACTCCAAGGTGGATGGTTTGCAGTTTTTCGATACCGTTTCGGTTGATCTTGTGGCTCCCCCGGAACTGGCTATGCCTGATTACTATATCCGGAGGATGGAGGAAAACGGCTTCTCTGTGAGGAGCTTCTCTTCCATTGAAGCGTATCTGGACGCCGGTAAAAGCGCTCCCATCTGGTACTTTACCAGGCCTCAACTGGAGCGGATGGGGGACGATATCCTCAAGCGCCAGGATGAGCTGAGGGATAAGATTGTTTTTCAAAGCAGATTTCTCCCCCGGATCAAAGAGGGAAGCAAATTTTACCACCCCCTTCCGAGACATAAAGAACATCCTACTATCCCCACATTCCTCGATGAAACTCCCCTAAATGGTTGGGAAAACCAGTCGATCAATGGTAAACTGATCAGGATTGTCCTCCTTTCCCTGATTGCGGGGAAAACTGGAGATGATTTTTCCCCTAAACTGCAGAAAAAGGGGGAAACCGGAAGGAAGGATCAGGAAAAAGCTTTTCTTGAGGATGTACCAATTGCCGAGGGGGTCCCGCCAAAGCAGTATGCCGAGGGGGTAAACCCGATTTCCGACGGTATTGTGATCGACCACATCTGTAGGGGGGACAGCGAGCGGGAAATCCGGGAGCACATGGCCAGGATCATTTCGGTGCTCAAACTCTATGGCAAGGGAGGTGAATGGGTCACTGAAAGCCACACAGCCAAAGGAGCCATGAAGGGGATCATCTTCCGCCCCGGCTTTGAGGGCTTCGACGGCCGGCAGATGAAGCAGCTTGCGGCAATTGCTCCGGGGAGTACCCTCAATATTGTCCATCAGCGCCGGATTGTCAAAAAGCTTCGTCTCCATATGCCCCCGCGGATTTACAACTTTGACACCATAAGTTGTAGAAACGAGTTATGTATCAGCCATCCGGTAAACGGAGAGATGGTTCCTGCAGAGTTTTCCCGGGTGGAGGGGGAGATCTTTGTATGCCGCTATTGTGAAACCCCCCACACATTCAAGGAGATATGGAAATGAGCTTGCACTACCCCGAATACCCCACAGAGCAATATCCGAGGGAGATAGCTGCGGCAAGTCTCTCCATCGGGGCGATAGAGTTACGCCCGGAAAACCCCTTTCGGTGGGCCTCCGGTTACCGGATGCCGATCTATAATGATAACCGGATGCTTCTCTCCTCTGCCCGGACGAGGGCTCTTGTTATTTCCGCCTTTGTCGATGCTCTCAAGAGGGAAGGAATTGATCCGGATATTATTGCGGGGACCGCCACGGCGGGAATACCCCACGCTACAAGCCTGGCTGACAGGTTGGGAAAGCCCCTGGTCTATGTGAGAGGCTCTTCCAAGAGCCACGGCCGGAATAACCGGATTGAAGGGCTCTGCGGGGATCATTACCTGCAGGGAAAAGAGGTGCTTCTGGTTGAGGATCTGATCTCCACCGGAGGAAGCTCCATAGGAGCGGTAAAAGCTCTCCGGGATGAGGGCGCCCAGGTTTCTCTCTGCCTGGCGATCTTCTCCTATGGCCTTGATAGAGCTGATGAGGCCTTCGGCAGCCTTGCCCCGCCCTGCCGAGCGCTTCCGGTACTACAGTACGGTGAGATGATTGCCGCTGCTCGACAGGGGGGCTACATTACCGAGAAAGAGGAATCCCAACTGCTCTCCTGGAGGGAAGATCCCTTTGGATGGGGAGAGAAGAACGGCTTTCCTCCTGAGGGGGATCTCTAATGGAAAGCTATCTTGAACTACTTGAACGTTCTGCCCGGAGAAACCATAGCATACTCTCTCTGGGCCTGGATCCCTTACCGGAGTCTTACCCCTTTCAAAAGCTCCCTCCGGCGGAACGGATCAGCGCCACCTATGAGCGCCTCTTTGACCGGATGATCGGAGCGGGGCTGATACCCGGTGCCTTTAAACCCAACCTCGGTTACTACCATCGGCTGGATCGGCCCCTGGAGGGTAGTTTTGACGGCAGCAAGGCCCTCGCCAGGGTGATTGGTATGCTCCGTCAAGCTTTTCCCGACACTCCGCTTATTCTCGATGCAAAACGGGGGGACATTGCAACAAGCAGTGCCAACTATGCCGAGGAGGCATTCAAAGCGTGGCAGGCCGATGCGGTTACTGTTGCTCCCTATATGGGAAGTGACTCGGTGGAACCCTTCCTCTCCTGGTGCGGCCAGGGCAAGGGGGTCTATGTGCTCAACCGGACCAGCAATCCCGGAGGGCGGGAGTTTCAAAACCTGGAGGCGGTAGATGGTGTGGCTGGAAAAGGGAGCCCCTTCTACCTTGAGGTGGCTGCTCTTATCGCCTCCTGGGCGGAGAGAGCCCCCGGTACCGGCGCAGTAGTGGGGGCAACCAATCCGGAAGAGCTCGCCCGGCTTGCACAGTTTCAAGCTTCCCGGCGGGTCCCCTTCCTCATCCCCGGAGTGGGAGGTCAGGGAGGGAGTGGAAAGCTGACCATATATACGCTGAAGGCTGCCGGCTACCCGGTATCTCTGGCCAGAATCAACTCATCCAGCGGAATAACTCACCCCTGGGCAAAAGAGAAGAGAAGCGCTCCATCAAATTGGGATCAGCTCTCTATCGATGCTCTGATGAAACTTGAAGAGGATATCTCCTATGGGGGAGAGTAGCATGGGAGCTGGCTCGGCTGCCGAAGGTATGCTTAACCGCCCCTGGCCGGAGAGCATCGCCGGACGAAGGAGGGAGCTTCTACGCCTCTTTCGTGAGGGCCGGGATAGGGGGAGGATCAACTTCGCCACTGTCAGCGGGATTCTCACTACCCGGCCGGAAATGATCCGGG
>CAYMWV010000058.1:0-18001 GCA_964394395.1 uncultured Sediminispirochaeta sp. | reverse complement strand
CCAGCTCCAGGTTTGCATCCTGCTCCTTGATGACGGAGTAGAAGTTCTTCAACCCATCCCGAATTTCCTGGGCAGCGGCGGGATTGGTGATGTTGTCCAGGAGGGGTTTGTCATATTCGTCGATGAGGATGACCACCTTGCGGTCAAGTTTCTGTTTCAATTGCAGGATCAGCGTGCTGAGGCGGTCAGCTGTATTGCCGGATGGGACGGAAATCTGAAAATCTTCCGAGA
Organism: uncultured Sediminispirochaeta sp.; assembly: GCA_964394395.1. Classification (GTDB taxonomy): domain Bacteria; phylum Spirochaetota; class Spirochaetia; order DSM-16054; family Sediminispirochaetaceae; genus Sediminispirochaeta. Next base: position 17,770 of record CAYMWV010000058.1, on the reverse strand, counting down.
GGAGATCTATTTTGCTGTGAACTTTTCCATCCAGCTCCTGACGGCTCTTGATCATGCCTCCGGCGAAATCAAACTTCAAGACCGGATGGGGGTGGTCCCAGTCCCAGTTTTCGTAGAGGTGCAACCCTTTGAAGAGTTCCCGGTTGCCCTCATAGGCCTCTTTCAGGGTGTCCACAAAGAGGGACTTGCCGAAGCGCCGGGGCCGGGCGAGGAAGTAGCGCATTCCCCCGGTATTGGCGAGCTTGTCAACGTAGGGGGTTTTGTCAACATAGACCATCTCCTTTTCCATGATGATGGAAAGGGTCTGGATGCCGATGGGCAGGCGCTTTGGTTTATCCGGTGCGTTCACAGGGGTAATCATAGTATAGAAAGGGTGGGGGGGCAAGGATGGAAGCTATAGAGCTCTACATCGAGAGTCTGGTTTCCCACAATGAAGAGATTCCGACGGAAGAACGTACTTTCGAGACAACAATTCTGCTGGAGCAACATGCCTAAGATTCCGGTTTTTACTCCAAAGGAGCTAATCCGGACTCTCCTCAATAATGGATTTGTTCTCGACAGGGTTAAAGGAAGTCACCATGCACAAGAAAGATCTTCCCGTTGGCACTCTTACGAGTATTCTCAAGCAGGCTGGTATTGATAAAGGTAGTATTTGACTTCCCCTATGGTGTTGGCCTTTCTACAAGACTCTAGGGTGAATTCTGGTGGATCCGGCAGGGTAAAACCATTCAGCCTTGCAAGTTCAGGTATGAGTTCCTGAAGTTTATAGGTCAGAACATCGAGGGTATCAGCCTCGGTAGCAAGCCCCAGTGTGTCATGAACCGCCACCCAAACCCGAGCTTCCTCATCATAGTGGGCCTGTATTCGCAATTCTTCCATGGCTATACTGTACTGTCCGCATCATTGATTGGCAACAACTGAAAGGACCGGCCCCTGCAAGGGACCCGTAGGGCGCCGAAGGCGGTGGGCGGGAGCGTCGTAGCGCGAGCGCCTACCGGAGCGGCCCGGCGGCGCATTCGCCCATAGGGCGACCAGCCGCCGACAGCAGGCCGCGTAGCCCGGAGCGGCCCGGCCCCGGCCGAAGGCCGGGGGGCAGCCGAAAGAGCTGAATATTAATTGTCCCGCTGAATCTCGGTTTCGTAAAGATCTTCGAAGAAGGAGCGGTGCTTGGCTTCTTCGGCGGCCAGGAAGGTGAAGGTGTTGGCGATCTCCGGGTCTTCAGTTTTATCCTGGAGCTGCTGGTAGAGAGCGAGGCTCTTCTCCTCCCGTTTGATGGCGGTGACGACGATTTCCTGGAAGCTCATGTCGGAGGCGGGTTCGGCGGGGACGAGGAAGTCCTGGGCGTCGAAGCCGAAGTCGGTAACCGGGGATGCCTGGCGGGGGCCCTTGGAGCGGACGCTGTTCAGGAGCTTCACGTGGCCGGTCTCCATATCCTCAAACTCCTTAAGGGCGATTTTCTGGGCACCGAAGTCGGTCATATCCTGGAGCTGCCGGTAGAAGGCCACCGCCTCCTCTTCCCGTTTGATGGCGAAATCGATGATATCTTCATACTCTTCTCTGGTCATGGTTATTCTCCTTCTTCCTGGGTTGTTGCACCACTCGGCCCGCTGCCCCGGAGATACTGGTCAATTCCCTTGGCCGCCTGGTGGCCGTCGGCGATGGCGCTGATGGCGTCTTTCCGGTCGTTGGCGATGTCGCCGCCGGAGAAAACCTTGGGGTCTCCGGTTCTGCCCCGGCTGTCGATCTTCACTTGATAGCGGTGGATACCGATTGCCTCGGCGGTGCTTTCGTTCAGATATTCGTAGTTACTGCCTTGGCCGATGGCTGATACCAGGGTGTCGAAAATGTCTGTGTGGATGGCGCCCTCTTTCAGCACCGGCTTGGGGCGCTTGCCCGGGCCCTGATCCACCATCTCCGCCTCGCCCCAGATGAAGGCGAGTCGCTTTCCTGAATCCTGGTCCTCTATCCGTACCGGAATGGCCTGGGTGATAAAGCGCACCCCCTCGGCCTGGGCTTCGGTGATCTCCTCCTCATCAGCGGGCATATCCTCCAGTCGGCGGCGGTAGAGCACCGTAACATCGCAGCCCAGGCGACGGGCTGTCCGGGCAGCGTCCATGGCTACATTTCCGCCGCCGATAACTGCCACGTTTTTCCTCAGATCCGGATCCCGCCCTTCGGTTACATCGTCAAGAATCTTTAGTCCCGGGATGACCCGGGGATGATCTTCCCCGTCGATGCCGATGTCGTAGGGATTATCCAGGCCGGTGGAGAAGAAGATTGCGTCATAGGAGGATTTTAGTTTCTCGAAGGTGATCTGACCAGCCTCTCCGCTTTGCGGGGTATCGGCTGAAACGATCGGGCTGTTGTAGCGTATTTCCACACCCAGGCTCTCCACCAGGCCAATGTCCTCATCCAGTTTGTCGTAGGGGAGGCGGTACTCCGGGATACCGTAGCGGAGCATCCCGCCCCCTTTGGCCCGCTTTTCGAATACCGTAACGGCGTGGCCCAGCATACGCAGGTAGTAGGCCGCCGACAATCCGCCGGGACCTGCTCCGATGACCGCCACCTTCTTTCCGCTCTCCGGTTCCATGCCGGAGCGGAGGGCCGCAAAGTCGTCGCTGGTGGCGGCGTCTGCGATGTAACGCTTGAGCCAGCGAATGGCGATGGGGTCGCCGGAACCGCCCACGGCACACACCTCTTCGCACTTGTGGGTGCAGACCCGGCCGCAGGAGGCGGGGAAGGGGTTGGTTTCATACATCAGCTTAAGTCCGTCGCCGATTTTGTTCTCCCGGATGGCCCGGATGTAGCCGGGGATGTCCATGTGGGCCGGGCAGGTGGCGACACAGAGGCCGCACTCTACACATCGGTCCGCCTCTTTCAGGGCTGCCTCGGCGGAAAAGCCCTGCACCAGCTCCATAAAGCCCTTGAGCCCCTCCTCCGGGGGGAGCTCGCTCATCTCGGACCGGTCGGTTTTCACCAGGGTGTAGCCATCGGCTCGGTGATAGCCCAGCTCGCTCTGGTCCCAGGGTTTGTTCTCCCCCCCGGGCACGAAGCAGAACACCTCCGGGTCGGTGTCGATCCAGATATACTCGTTACTCATGGTGAGGCTTCCGGTGGTACAGATGTCCACGCAGAGGGCGCACCAGCAGCAGCGGCCGTAGTCAATCTTCGGCCGCAGGGCGCTGTCGCCATCGACGGGCTCCCTGCCCTCCACCGGCACCAGGTCGATGGCGGCGTTCTGGCAGATCTCCTCGCAGCTTCCGCAGCCCACGCACTTGTCCAGGTCGTTGACATGAAAGCCCCGGTACCGGGCCGATCCAGGCCTGTCATTAATGGGATCTTTTATTGTCCAGGGCCGCTCAGCGGCCCGCTTCCACACCCCAAAGGGGGCGATGATATCTTTCAAACTCATAGTTTACCTCTTTCTCTCCTACCGCTCGATTTCCGGCGGATAGGTGTGAAGACTCACCATCAATCCTGCTACGTCGGCGATGTTGGTTCCCGGGAGCAGGTGCTCCAATAGCGCCACCGCATGGGAGTAGCTGGGCCCCCGGACGTAGACCCTTCGGGGATACCCCGAACCGTCGCTGACCATATAATAGCCGTACTCTCCCCGGGTGCATTCGGACCGGAGGTAGCACTGACCTTCGGGAATCTTCCAGTGAAGCACGTTGGGAATTTCCCCGTGGAAGGGGCCGCTTTTAGGCATCCTCTCCAGCATCTGCCGGATCAGGCCAATGGACTGGTACATCTCCTTCAATCGCACATAAGCGCGGTTGTAGGCGTCTGAATAGTCGGCGGTGACCACATCAAAGTCGAGCTGGTCGTAGACCAGGTAGGGCTGATCCTTCCTGATGTCCCTGGCGAATCCGGCGGCCCGGGCGTTGGGGCCGGTGACACCGAAAGGTTCCACCATCTCAGGGGTGATCACCCCCAGCTCTTTTGCCCGAAGTTTGAAGACCGCATTGTTGAACATCACCAGCTCAATATCATCCAGGAGCTTCTCCACCCGGTCCATCACCTTCAGGACCCGGCCGGCGTAGCCCTCGGGCAGATCGCTCCGCACCCCTCCGGGGATGATGTACATGTGGTAGATCCGGCCTCCCGAGAGCTCCTCGAAGAGGTCCAGAACGTAGTCCCGGTGGGTTACCCCCCACTGGCCGATGGTGCCGTGGCCGAGGGAGCCTGCCTGGCCGCCGATCCACATAAGGAAGCTGGCCAGCCGGGCCATCTCCAGGGTAAGGGTTCGGAGCCACTGCGCCTTCTCCGGCACCTGAACCCCCGCCAGCTGCTCAACCCCGGCGGCGTAGAGGTACTCATTGAAGTCCGGCTCGGGGACACAGATTCGGCAGACGATGGGGAAGCACTGGATCCAGCTTCGCCGTTCCATCAGCTTCTCGAAACCCCGGTGGAGGTAGCCCACGTGGGTGCGGCCATCCACCACCTCGTCTCCGTTAACCGTAAGCTCCAGGCTCATGTTTCCGGTAATGCCCGGATGCTGGGGGCCCTGCCAGAGGCGCAGGTACTTTCCCGAATAGAGGTCGTACTCCGGTTTGTCCAGCCAGGGGGCGCCGGGGTGGCTTTTTTTCGGCTCCATCTCGTTATTCATTACACTGCTCATACGCTTTTCTCCGCTCCCGCTCATCGTCGCTCTCCGTCGGGGTAGAGGGCTTCCCGCATCACCCTCTCCGGATCTTTGGTGAACCTGCCGGGCCGGGGGAAGTAGGTTTTCTCGCTGTACTCTTTGGTGTCGAAGTCCCGCCGCATGGGGGGGATATCCTGCCACCCCTCCAGAATGAAGGGGCGATCCAGCTCCGGGCTGCCGGGGAATTCGATACCGAACATCTCCTTCAGCTCCCGCTGGTAGGTGGCTCCCTGAGCCCATAGGGTGTGGATCGACTCCATCACGGGATTCTCCCGGTTCAGGGGGATAAGCAGGCAGATGTCCCGGCTCTCCCGGTAGTTGTGGAGCATATAGCTGAGCCTGAACTGCTCCTTCTCCGGATAATCTACTGCGGTGAGGAATACCAGGTGGCCGAAGCCTTCCCGGTCCCTCAGATGTCGGATTACCTCGGCGCCCCGACGGGCCGGCGCCAGTTCTGTTGCCTTGACCGGCGGGTTTAGCTCCATAAAAGCGACCGATTCCTGCTTTAACGGCAGGAGGGTCAGGCCGTATCGTTCTGCTATTTCCTTGTAGTCCATCTCTCCTCCTTACCAGTTGTAGTCCGGCATGTTCCAGTCGGTGATCACCTTTTTCTGGTTTGCCTTGTACCATTCGAAGTGTTCGGCGTACTCATTCGCTTTTTCCGCCTTCCCCGCCTTGATCAGCTCCTTCAGCTTGTTGATGCCCGCCAGAAGTGCTTCGGGCCGGGGCATGCAGCCGGTGACATAGACATCCACCGGAATATACTGATCGATCCGGTTGATGGTGTTGTAGCTGTCCCAGTACATGCCGCCGTTGATGGTGCAGCTTCCCAGGGCCATGACAAACTTGGGGTTCTGCATCTGCTCATAGGAGCGCACAATTCGCTTGAGAGTCTTTACCGAGGCGTAGCCGCCGATGATAAAGAGGCTGGACTGCCTCGGGGTGGGCCTGGCCTGTACCCCGAAGCGGTACATGTCGAATCGGCTGGTCATCAGGGGACGCAGCTCGATGGCCCCGCAGCCAGTGCCGAAACCGAGGATCCAGATGCTGTTGGCCCGGGCCCAGTTGAGGAACTTCTCCCAGACCCCCCGGAAAGGTTTTTCCACCTGGGGAGCCGCATCGCAGAAGAGGTATCTGTCGTTGGCCGGGTTCCCCGGATCGGGCTCTCCCGGCAGGGGCGGCAGGGCACCTGCCGCCTCCATCACTTCATCCGCTGAAGAGCGGGATGGTTTTCGTTCATTCATTTCAGAAGCTCCTTTATCTACCATGCCGCCACCGCCAGTCCGGCCAGGCCGATGAGGGTGGGGACGCCCAGGAAAAATCGGATGGATTGATCGGTCCTGAATCGGGGGAATGAGACCCCCACTACAACGTTGATCATGTAGATGAGGAAGGTCTTTATCACCATCTCCGGCAGGCTGGTAGCGCCGCCGAAGAAGAGGTTCATGTAGAGAACCAGTTTTGCTGCATTGAAGATGGCCCTGTTGGTCTGGAGCATTCCCATGTAGTTGCTGTGGAACTCCGTGGGAGGGCCGATGGGGATCTCCTGGGGAGCGATTACCACGCTGAAAGGGGCGTGCATGCTCATTCCGAGGAAGGCGATGATCGCCGCCACGGTGGCCAGGGGATTTGCAAAGAGGTTCCAGTTGAGCACCGAACCCTGCTGGGCCGCCACAATTTCGGTAATGGAGAGGGTGCCGTGCTGCACCGCCAGGGCGATCACTGCCAGGGTGAAGGGTACTTCAAAGGCGGTCATCTGGCTCAAGCCCCGGCCTACGCCGATGGGGCTGTAGGGGTGGCCGCTCTCTCCCGCGCCCAGGGCCATGCCGAGCTGCCCGAAGAAGATGAAGTAGATCACCAGGAGAAGATCCCCGGAGAAACTCAAGTTTGCGAAGAGCACCGACCCGAAGACCGCTGGTATGAAGAGGTAGGTACCGATGCCGCCAGCCAGGCGGAAGACCGGTCCCAGGTAGAACATCACCCCGTGGCTGATGGAGGTGCGCTTGGCGTTGTTTTTAATGATGTCGATGTAGGGCTGGTAGAAAGGGATGCCGTAGCGTCCCTGAACCCGGGCCTGAATCTTGGCCATGGTTCCCATCAATATCAATCCGTAGTTGAGGATGATAAAGAGGCTTACGGCGGCGTATCCCACTTTCACCAGTATGGGCTGAATTGCTGTAAAATCCATCAGATGATCCTCCCGCTGACAAAGTAGAGTATCGCCACATAGAGGACGATGGTGAGGGCGTAGGTGCGGCCGTTACCGGTGTAGACCCGGCGGAAGGCACCTCCCAGGGCTGCGGTGGCCCCCTCAATCCAGTTCCAGAACCGGAGTGCTCCCGGTTTGACCAGGAAGCCCAGGGCGCGCTGGTAGGGTTGGAAGAAGTTATGGGCTACGTGGGTGGTCTCGGGGCGCAGGGGCCGTTCGGCTGCAAAAACAATGTTGAACTGTCCCACCGGCCGGGGCCTGCGCTGAACGATGATAAGCCAGATGAGGGGGACCAGAAAGGCTCCGGCGGTAACCGCCATTACGGCGGTGGCGTTCCAGTAGCCCAGACTGCTGTGGAGGGTAAAGCCTTCCCAGCTGAAGTTGATGGGCAGATGCTCCCCCACAATGGCCGATGCTGCCTTTACCAGGAAGGCAGGGAAGGTGGAGATGGCCATCAAGGGGATGAAAAGGAGCAGCTGGGGCAGGATAATCGGCAAAGGAGCCTCTCTCACTTTCCGGTGCTCCACCTTCAGCTGACCCAGAAAGACGGTGTGGATGAACCGGAAGAGGTAGAGGAAGGCGATGGTGCTGGAGAAGAAGGCCACCGCCGCCAGGAGGTAGTGTCCCCCCTCGATAAGGGCGGTGTAGATAAGCCACTTGCTCCCGAATCCCGCCAGGGGGGGTACTCCGGAGACGGCGATGATCGCCATCAGGCTGGAGAGGAAGGAGAGGGGCATCTTCTTGATCAAGCCTCCCATCTCATACATGTTCCGCTTTCCAGTGCGGTAAATAACCCCCGCCACGGAGAGAAAGAGCATGGTCTTGAAGATGGCGTGGAGGAAGGTGATGTAGAGAGCGCTGGTCCATCCCAGGCCGCTCATCACCCCGAAGGCGAGAACTACGTAGCCGAGCTGGCTCATGGAGGAGTAGGCCAGCAGCCGCTTCACATCTTCCTGAAATACCGCCAGAAGGGCGCCGAAGAGGGCTGTAAGTGCTCCGGTCCATCGCAGAACAAAGGGGATGTCGATCATTCCGAGCAGCGGGGCCATCCCGCCCGCTGCTGCGCCGCCCGCTGCAGAGCTTCCAGCTGCAGCGCTTCCAGCGGCAGAGCCAAAGAGGGGAATCACATTCCCTACCAGCAGGGTTCCGGCGGCAAAGAGGCCGAAGACCCCCGCCTTACTCAAAATGGCCGAAAAGAGGGCGCTGGCGGGATCCTCCGCCTCTGCGTAGGCGTCGGGGAGCCAGATGTGCAGCACCGCCGACCCCATCTTTACCAGAAAACCGATGAGGATAAGCAGGAGGGCAATGGGGGTGATGGGCTGCAGTTCCGCCAGGGTCGCCGCCTCTCCCGCTCCCGAAAGGGCGAAGCCCGCCAGCATGGCAAAGGCTCCCCCCAGAGAGAAGAGGATGTACCGATAGGCCGCTTTTTCAGAATCCTGCCTGCGCTTTCCCCGGAACAGAAGAAGGTAGCTGGCCAGGGTCATCCCCTCCCAGACGAAAAAGAACTCCAGGGGCCGCTTTACCACGGTGAGAAGTCCCAGGCTGATGATCATGGTTCCCGCTCCGGGCCAGAACCAGGAGCTGCGGAAGCTTCCCGCAGCACCGCCCTTCCCGCTGCTCCCGGGGCCGGCTCCTTTGGCCAGGGCCGCAAAGGCAACCAGACCTCCACCGGGGATGAAGATGATCCAGAAGAACCGGGCCAATCCTTCGGTAAAGGGATAGCTCCAGTAGCCGAAACCGGCGATGATCCCCAGGGTGAGAATACCCGCCCCGAGGTTTGGCAAAAGGGCTAAAAGCATCATCACCAGGGCCGAACCGACCAGCCAGTAGAGCAGTTCCGGTGCCACGCCAAGGAAGAGTGCCGATCCGATACCCGATCCAACCAGCAGAAGCGCTGCAATCAGGGAGGGTACGGTGAAAGAGGCGGAGCCAAGGGTAGTAGAGCCAAGGGCGGCAGTGCCAAAGGAGCCGCCTGAGGCCGGTCCGGTGCCCTTCTCGCTCCTGGCGGCCTCTTCGCTTGCTTTACCAACTCCGACAGCTTCTCCAGTTCCAGCTGCTTGATAAGCTTCGGCTACAGTACCAGCCTCGGCCATTCTGAGCCGAAACCCGGAGATCAGCTTTCCAAACCACCGGAGCATGTAGCCAGCTTCAAAGAGGGAGCCCAGGAGGATGAAAGCAGCCGCCGCCACAGCTCCCGGGAAAAGACCCGGTCGGGCAGTAACAGCAGCGCTTTCGGCACTTGCGGCTATCCCGGGAATGCCCGGAAGCAAGCGGGTGATCAACTGCCACTTGGCCCAGAATCCGGGGAAGGGGGGCAGTCCCGCCAGGGCGAGGATGGAGAGCCCTAAAAGGAGGAGGGTCCCGGCTCTGGGGATCTTCTTTCCCCCCCGGAGAAGCTTGCCTGCCCCCTCGGGTGCCAAAGATCCGGCCGTACCTGTCTCAAATTGTTCCAGCGATTCCGCCGCCTCAACTCCCCAGAAGAGGGAAGCTTTGGCCAGCAGATGGTTCAGATAAAAGCCTCCGATTACTACAAGAGCCCCGGCGGCCCCGAAGCCCCCCAGGGCGGTAAGGGCGATGGCCACCAGAAGCAGGCCGGTCTGGGCGGCGCTGGAGTAGCCCAGCATCCGCCGCCGATCCTTCTGGCGGAGCCCCGCCAGGTTGGAGAAGAAGAAGGTGGCGGTTCCAGCGGCCATAATGGTTACTGCAACCTTTGGCCCCGCCAGGGGGAGCACCTTCCAGAGGGCCAGCATCATCGCCCCGGAGTTGACCGTGGCCACCACGGAGACAATGCCCGGATCTACCGCCTGGTAGTAATCCAGGGCCCAGCCGTTGGCCGGGTAGGGCTTCAGCTCCACTAAAATTGCCGCAACCACCAGGAAGGCGGCGGTGAATCCCCCAGCGGAGAGGAAGGGCCGGGCAGCAGCGATATCTTCAAGATAGAGACTACCCGAGATGCGGTAGAGGTAGATGGTACCGATCAGGAAGAAGGCTGATGCGATAGCTCCGGCAATCAGGTACTTGAACCCCGCCTCCAGGCTCTTTCTGTCCCGGCGGAACACCGCCGCTCCGGCGGTGGCGATGGAGGAGATCTCCATGAAGACAAAGAGGTTGAAGAGGTCCCGGGTCATGATGATTCCCGCAGCCCCCAAAAGGATTGCCATGAAGAGTACCAGCGCTTGGGCCGGACCTTGAGCAAACTGCCGGAAGCGGTAGATCGCCGCTCCCAGGGCTACCAGATAAGAGGCGAAAAGCAGCAACGCTTCAAGCCCCCCCATGCGAAGGGCGATGGACCAGGGCGGTCGGAATCCGGCTGTAAAGATTTCCCCCCCCTCCATCCGGAGAAACAGGAAGCGGTAGAGGGAGTATCCCGAGTAGCCGAGACTAAAAAGCAGAACTGCAAAGAAGAGCACCAGGCTCAAGCGGCGCCCCGCTTTCTCGGTGAGGTTGATAAGGAAGGCCGCTCCCAGGGGGAGGGCGATGAGTAATATCGGATTTACCATTTGAGCTCCTTATATTGGTCGATGGAGAGGCTTGTTCCCTGCTCCCGAAGCTTCACTGCATAGGTGAGCATCAGGGCAGTTACCGCCAGGCCGATTACGATGGCGGTAAGAACCAGCGCCGAGGGGACCGGGTCCACCGCCCGGGCGGCCGCTTCGGCGGCGGGCAGTGCTCTATCAATAATAGGGGCGGTTCTGCCCCGGATATATCCAATGGAAACGATGATCAGATGGATCCCCGTGTCGATGATGGAAAATCCGATGATGATTCTGATGATGTTATCCCGGGTAAGCATACCCCAGGCTCCCACAATCACCAGGGCGAAGCCGAGGATGGTTACAATGATCATGACTCCTCCTTTCGAAGTGCATCGAGGATATTGGCAAGCTCGCTTCCCACTTTCAATCCCACCAGGGAGTAGATTATCGGGATAGCACCGGCGCTTAAAAGCTCTCCGGGGATTCCCAAGGGGAGGATCCGGTTATCCAGAAAGCCTCCGGCTAAAAAGAGCCCGGCAATACCGATGGCGGCGTAGAAGAAGCCGCTTCCCGCCTCTATCCACTCCAGGGCCCGGTGGGCGATCTTTCGCTCAGGATCAGCCAGGAAAAGCAGCAGCACCGCCGAGGCGATTACCACTCCTCCCTGAAACCCTCCCCCGGGAGTGAGGTGGCCATGGACGAAGATGTAGACCCCGAAGAGGATCAGCAGGGGAAAGAGAAAGCTGCTTCCGGTGGCCAGGAGCTCCGAGGCTTTCACGGGAATCTCCTTTTCAGCTTCGGCCCCGGGGCCTGAGTTTTGCTTCGAGTCCGGGTCGGGGTGCTTCGAGTCTGGGTCGGGGTGGCCCGGGTGGAGGTGGTTTGAGCCCGGGTCGGGCTCGGAGCTGAGGGAAGAAACGTCGCGCTTCCGCTTCCCTAAAAGAAATGCCACCCCCGCAGTTGCGAGGAAAAGCACCGTCACCTCTCCCAGGGTATCCAGACCCCGGTAGGTGACCACCACAGCGGTGACCAGGTTGGCTGCTCCGGTATCGCTTACCCCGTTTTCTGCGTATTCCCGGGCCACAGGACCCAGTGCGCTGGTTTCCGGAACCGTTTGAATCAGGGGGAGGAAGATTATTATCAGCAGAACCATGGCCGCCAGGGCCGCAATCTTTCTAATCATTGTTTCCTCCTTCCCGCTTTTGCTTCCTTTCGATATTTCTGATCCGCTTAAGCGCATAGAGGAAGACCATCGTGGTAAGGGCAGAGCCGATAGCTGCCTCGGTCATGGCCACGTCCGGGGCCGCCAGGAGCAGATAGATGACACTGGCCACCAGGCTCACCGCCCCGGAGGCGAGGATGGCGGCAAGCAGATCCTTTGAGTAGAGGGCGAAGATCGCTCCTGCAATCATCACCGCACCGAATATTCCAATAAGAACGGTTATGGTCATGCCCGACCTCCCTTTCCAGCGGGATCATCGCTTGTTACACCTGCCGGAGGCTCGATCCCGATATCCTCACATTCGTCGGTCTCCAGGCAGTCCCGGACGCTCCCCTTAGCCAGGGGAATCCCGGCGTTATGGGCTGCCCGGGCCAGGACGTGGCTGGAGAGGGGGTTGGTCATCACCGCAAAGAGGATAAGCAGCAGCAGCTTTGGCCACCATGAAGGAACTGCCAGAACAATGCCGATTAGAAAAAGCATGGTCCCCAGGGTGGTAGCCTTGGTTCCGGTCTGCATCCGGTTGTAGACATCGGGCATCCGGATCAGGCCGATTGCCGCCAGGAGGAGGAAGAGGGCGCCGATAATGGAAATGATTGCACCGATAATCGCCAACATCACATCCCCCTCTCGATAAAACGGGCCAGAGCCACAACACCAAGGAAGCTTACCAGTCCGTAGACCAGGGCTACATCGATGTATATCACCCGTCCGGCAAAGAGGGCCACCGCTCCGATAATGGAGAGGGCCATGATGGTCATTCCGTCCAGGGCTACCGCCCGGTCAGCTGCGGTGGGACCGATGATTAATCTGATAAAAGCAAGGAGCGCCGATAAAAGGGCAATCCCTGCAGCGATGGTAAAGAGTATGTTAGCCAAAGATCACCTCCAGATAACGTTCGAACTTTGCCACGATCGCTCCGGTGGACTCTTCAATGTTCCGGGCCCGGGCATCGATCCAGTGGATATAGAAGGTATCCCCCCTGGTTTCCACGGTGATGGTACCGGGGGTGAGGGTTATGCTGTTGGCCAGGACTAACCTGCCCAGTCTGCTTTTCAGCTTTGTCTTCACCTTGACGATTCCCGGATTGATGGGAAGCCTGGGGTGGAGAACCCGGAAGGCTACATCCAGGTTAGACTTAACCAGTTCCCCCAGGAAGACAAAGATATAGATTATCCCGGTGAGGATTCGTTTCGGGGCCAGGCTGATCTCGCTGAACACCCCCGTTCCCTTTCCCGGAAGGAGGGTTATGATGAGTGCGGCGATTCCGCCTGCCACAAGCTCCTGTACTCCCGGTGGCCAGACCAGCAGAAACCAGCCCGCAGCGAGAATCAGGAAGAGCACAATTCTTCCTCGTATCTGTTCCATGTATGCCTCCGCAATAAGTATCGAAGATAATAAAGAAAAAATCCAATCACCATTTGTTGTGAAATATATCAAAAAAAATCTATATTGAAATATTTTAATGTCACTTACTGTTTATGTAAAGTATGAAGTCCCGGTTTTTGCTGTTTTTCTCCTCCTTCGATCTCACTGTTGACCTTCAGCTATCTTTTGCCTACACTTTTTTCCTGTGAAGAAAGAGTTTTTTTACCTTTACGATGAGGCTCCTCTATTCACCTGGAGAGCATCAAGGGGACAAATACGTTGGTAACGATGGTGCTGCCGGAGTCCCGCCTGGAGCAGTAAGGAACAAAGGGGAAAGCAGCGTATGCTCTTAACATTTGCCCTAATCATTCTGGGGTTCATCATGCTCACCTACGGGGCGGACCTCCTGGTAAAGGGAGCGGGAAGAATTGCTCTCCTTGTCGGGATTTCTCCCCTGGTTGTGGGCCTTACCGTGGTTGCCTTTGGCACCAGCGCACCGGAGGCGGCGGTGAGTCTTCAATCCGCCCTTATCGGAAAGGTGGGGATCACCGTCGGTAATGTGGTGGGGAGCAATATTTTTAACACTTTTGTAGTTTTAGGGGTGGCTGCCCTGCTTTCTCCCCTCCTGGTGGACGCTCAGGTGATCCGGAAAGAGGTGCCTCTCTTAATCGGTGCCTCCTTTCTGATCTTTTTCCTCTCTCTGGATGGTCTCATTTCCCGACTCGACGGAGTAATCCTGTTTGCACTTATTATTGCCTACACCTGGTGGTCGATCCATGTTAGCCGGAAGGAGTCGGCAGCGACAAGCGCCGAATATAAGGGCTCCTTCGATCCCGATTCGAAGGATGGAGGGGGAGAGCCGCATATCCCCGAGGAGGTTCCGAAACTGAAGCACCGGGGACCGAAGGCGGTGGTGATCAACCTGATATTTATTGTCATTGGGGTGGGTCTGCTCATCTTCGGCAGTAGTTTTCTGGTGGATGGAGCGGTCCGGATTGCTGAAACCTTCGGGGTAAGCGATTTGGTGATCGGCCTTACTATCGTGTCGGTGGGCACAAGCCTTCCCGAGCTTGCCACCAGTGTGATGGCTGGGATCCGTGGAGAGCGGGACATTGCGGTGGGTAACGCAGTAGGAAGCAGTCTGTTCAATATTCTGGCTGTCCTGGGACTGGCCGGGATAGCAGCTCCCGCCGGGGTGCCTGTGGCCGATTCAACCCTGTCGGTGGATATGCCGGTGATGATCTTTTCAGCCCTGGCCTGCATGCCCGTGGTTCTGACGGGTCACAAAATCAGCCGGAGTGAAGGGATCTTCTTCCTGGTCTATTATATCACCTATATCGCCTATATCGTATTGGATGCCATGACCAGCCCGGCTCTGGACTACCTGATAAAGGGTCTCCTTTATGGGCTTGCTCCTGTTACTGTGGTAGTTGCGGTCTACGCAATTGTGAAAGGGGTGTGGCAACATCGCCGGGGCGGGTATTCTTTGAAGAAATAGACATTCTTGCTTCTAACATGACATTAACCAATATTTTATATTTATTAAACAATAGAAAGATACAGTCTTGCTAAACTTTGCTAAACTTTGCTAAACTATTTGAGTAGAGCAGATGTATAACAATCTAATAGGAGTGAAACGATGAGAAAAAAAGGCGTTGCCATTACGATGGTGCTGGTTCTGCTGATTTCGCTCTTTGCTGTGTCTTGTGCAAGCAAGACCGCAAGAGCAGTACGAAGCGGAAATATCGAGGCCTTGAAAGAGTATATTGCCGAGGGAGGCGATGTAAATGCCCCGGAACGGGGGGGCAAAACCTTATTGATGTTTGCTGCTGAGGGGGGGCAAATAGAAACTTCAAGGCTCTTGCTTGATAATGGTGCATTGATTGATCTACAGGATAATCGCGGTTTAACTGCACTGATGTATGGAGCCCGAAAAGGGCACACAGATGTTCTCAGTTTTCTGATTGAACGAGGGGCTGACAAGGATATAGCTGATACAAAGGGTGAAACCGCCCTTATGTATGCGGCGGATAATGATCGCTTTGAAAGTTTGAAAGCTCTGGTGGAAGCAGGTGCCGATATCAATATAGTCGCTAACAATGGTTATACCGCTTTTCTCTACACCCTCAGATCAAGTGCAAAGAGGCCGGACGGTTTTTCTCCCGCAGCTGAATACCTGAGGGGCAAAGGTGCCAAGCTGGATGCGAAAGGTGATGGTGCAATAGATGTTTTTTTTAGTGCGATCAGTGCCGGGAACGGCGATGTAGTCAGCTATCTTCTCGATCAGGGTACTCCGATTGATGTATCGAGCCGGGCAGGGGAGACGCCGGTAACCCAAGCTGGAGCGGATACCAGGATGGCCGCCCTGCTGATCGAACGGGGAGCTGATCCAAACAAAACAAATAAAGGCGGACAATCGCCCCTGATCAAAGCCATCCAGGAGGGTTCGGCAGAAGCCGCTCAGTATTATATTGCCCTGGGAAATGACGTAAACAGGGGTGATAATTCCGGTAACACTCCCTTGATGTTTGCCGCTAGCGGATGGAACCCCGACCTGGTACAGACTCTTCTCAGCTTCTCTGCGGATGTAAATATTGGAAACCGGGCGGGCAAAACGGCGCTGCTTTTTGCAGTAGAAAATAGTGATGCTCGAACGGTTGATGTATTACTTCAGGCGGGAGCAAAAGCCGATGTGAAAGATTCTCAGGGAAAGGGAGTTGTGGAACTTGTCGAGGTTAATCCTGATAAGGAAGCAATTGTAGTTCTCCTAAAAAATGCGGGAGTCGTTTTCCCCGAACCCGAACCTGCTGCCGAAGAGGAGGCTGTCGTGGCTGAAGCCCCCGCTGATGCTCCAGCTGATGCTCCTGAGTCAACTCCTGCTGCCGGACCTGTTCTTCCCAATGCTACAGGTTCTGAGAGAAACCTCTCGATAAGTTGGAGCTCCATGAATGATTGGAGCTTGAAGCGGATCGAAGGTTTTGATACGGAATCTGTATTTATGAATAAAGCTACATTGAAGGTGCGTTACTATCGGGAAAAGGATTGGTTTTTCGACCACGTTATCCCCGTGGATATAAACGAATCTGGGATTCCCCGTTTTCGACAGCAGTACAAGGTACCCATGAAAGATAACGCTTTTGTAGAAGTGCAGGTCACGTTTCCCACCGAAGGAGGGAAGAGTGTCAACGTTACCGAGGTAAAGTCAGTTCAGAATTATGTTTCGGTCAATTTCAGCAGCAGCGATTTCCGTTTTACCGAAAGTGCGGAGGTGGATTGGCCAGCTCCGGGAACCCCAGTGGAAGTTGATTTTAAATACAATGTATATGCTGTTTCAAAGGAGGCTCGGAGCCAGTTAAGTGCAGCCGGAGATTCGATCCCGATGTTTAAAAACGATAGGGACCGGGACCGAGCGATGATGAAAGTTATCATTACAGATGATACAGGTAAGCTTCTGGCTGAAAAGGAGGGTGAGTTCTCCGTTACCGGATTTCTGCAGAGCAGTATTTCTCAGCCCAGACGCTTCACTCTTCCAGAGGGCAGTAAAATACGCTACCGTTACGAGATTCCGACGAAGAAGGGGAATCTGGTATATCTGGAAGGCACCTGGCCGATCCAGACAGTGCATAGTACCGAGACCAGGTTTAGGACCGCTGCGCAGGCCTATATTATTCCCACTGGTGTCGAGTGGAACTATAAAAAGAATTAATTTTCAAGAGAATGTTGTTGTTTGAAAAGTAAGTAATAATTTTCGGGTATCCGTCTTCCGGCGGATACCCTTTTTGTATATAATCGGTACAGAATGTCAATAGTAAGCGAACCAAGTCTGCCCAGCCGGATTTTCACTTCCAGCGCCCATGTATTGGGAATGAAAAAAATTACCCCCCTGCTCCAGGAAGCCAATATCAGGATGAACGCCGGTCCTCCCGATGCACTCTACGGAACCCGGCGTATTTCCCTTCGGATGCTCCGGGGACATAAGGTGTGGAGTATTGCACCTAAGGGGAGTTTTCCCCTCCAGCTTTCAGCTTTCACCGAGGCTTTCCCCCTGATGAAGAAACTATCCGGGGATGATAGAACTATCGCAGCGAGAAAGAAGCGCTCCCAAAAGGGGAAAGGGGAGATAAAAAATCATGTGCTCTACTTCCATGGAGGAGCCTATGTGCTGGGTTTTCTCCACCTTCACTGGCGATTTATGGAACGTTTTTCCCGGGAAGCCGATTGTCAAATTATCACCCCTGACTATCCCCTGGCTCCGGAGCACACTGTAGAGGATGTCTTTGCAATGATCCTGCCCCTCTACCAGGAGTTGATTAACCAGGCCTGTGGGGGATCATCCATCACCATTATGGGAGATTCCGCCGGAGGCGGTTTAGCTGTTGCCCTCGTTCAGGAGCTGCGAAACCGGGGAATGGAACTGCCAAAACGGCTGGTCCTTTTCGCCCCCTGGCTCGATGTGACCATGACCAACCCCGGCATAGCGGCGATCGATCCTTTAGATCCCATTCTCAACCGGCAGGGACTGATCGATGCGGGCCTCTCCTATGCCGGGAAACTGGACCCCCGGAACCCCTGGGTGAGTCCCCTTTACGGGAATATGGAGGGCTTGCCCCCCGTTTCCCTCTACGCAGGGAGCCGGGATATGCTGATGCCCGACTCTCGCCTCTTTCGGGATAAAGCTGAGGCTGCCGGAGTGGAAATGGATTATCATGAAATTAAGGGGCTGGTCCATTCGGGAGCCTTGATGCTTCTTCCGGAGGCGCGGAAGATACGGAAGGAACTTGTGGAGCTGATGGGAATCGAACCCACGACCTGTTGATTGCGAACCAACCGCTCTAGCCAACTGAGCTACAGCCCCA